>CAXTXB010000001.1:0-1685 GCA_964247965.1 uncultured Dictyobacter sp.
GTTCAAAAGTTCGGGTTAACTCATTTAAAGCATTTTATACATTTTTACAATTTTTTGTACTACATGTAAAAAATTGTAAAAATGTATAAAATGCAAGAAAGTTCTTAAGGATGTTCTATGCTCCAGCCTTCTCGGCAAGAGGTAATACTTCATCGATGATGCCGTACTCAATAGCCTCTTCAGCACTTAAGAAGAAATCACGCTCGGTATCGCGTCGGATGCGCTCAAGGCTTTGTCCTGTATGACGCTGAATGATGGAATTGATTACATCACGGGTGTGGAGGATCTCGCGCGCGTGAATATCGATATCGGTTGCCTGGCCTCCGATGCCGCCCTGTATGAGAGGCTGATGCATATGAATACGAGCATGAGGTAGCGCACGCCGCCGCCCTTTATCACCGGCAAGCAGCAGAATAGTGCCGAAGCTAGCAGTATAACCTACGCAGGTGGTGGCTACAGGGCAGGGTAAAGAGCGCACCGTATCGTATATTGCCAGGCCTGCCGAGACAACACCGCCTGGTGAGGTAATATACAAATTCACCTCTCGTTCAGCGCTCTCTGAAGCCAGATATAATAATTGTGCAACAACCAGGTTGGCCATTGCATCCTCAACTGGTCCATTGATCATAATAATACGCTCACGCAACAAACGCGAGTAGATGTCATAAGCCCGTTCGCCGCGTCCCGTGTTTTCCAAAACAGTGGGAACCAGTAAATTTGAAATCATAGTAAACTCCTTTATCTTAAGCGCGACTTTCATCTTCTGATAACTGTCGCATAAAGTAATAATGTACTCTCGTGCCCCGCCCAGTCGCGCGCTCATCCAGCAGACCGACCATCATCCAGCTTTCCCGACCTAGTGCATTCAGCCGTTCAGAAGCTAGAAAAGGGGTTTCTTCTGTTTCAAGTGAAAGTACCTGATATTCCCATCGCACTGGCGTAGAAGGCAATTGCTCATACACAGTAGGAATTGGCAAGGATGAATGAGGCTCTGGGCCTAAGGACATATGTGCGTAATGATGTGGTACAACAAACATAGGTATGCTTCTCCTTTACCTCACTTATAGAACTGTAATGTTACACCTTGAATATATCAGGCTTATAGCCTATACTCATAGAGATAAAACATGCTCTCAGCATAGATATTTTCAAAGTGATGCTTAAAGCATAGGAAGGTTCAAGCTTATGGCTGATTTGCAGGGGACTATAGGAAAAGTGATACGTCAAGAGAGGCAAGCACGCAATTTAACGATTAAAGAACTGGGGGAAAAGGCTGGTCTCTCCGAAATTTACGTCGGCGAGATTGAACGCGGGCAAAAATATCCGTCAGCGAAGGTGTTGGAAAGTTTAGCAACTGCTCTGGACCTGGATCTGGCAGAGTTGCTTGAGCTTATAGCAGAAGAGATCAGGCGCGAACGCGAACCCCAGCTCACGAGCGTCATCGGCTTTACGCTACCTACAACCGTTGGGCAACCACGCCGTACGGTGGTGAAGCGAATCGTCAATATGCTCGACGACGGAGAGGTTGAGAGCATTGCCAACTTTAGCGCCTTTCTCCTCTCTAAGCATCTAACTCCACAATAAAAGAATCAGACATGCTTTGGGCTTACCAGTATTTCATCTTTTGCTTTTTCTGTCCTTTTCGAGCAAAGCTCGAAAAGGACAGAAAAAGCAAAAGATGAAAT
>CAXTXB010000001.1:1695-2402 GCA_964247965.1 uncultured Dictyobacter sp.
ACACTATCCTATCTACTCCCAACACCACAACACCACAAAACACAAAAAAAAAAAAAAAATATAAAATATTTTAAACCCCAAAGCATGTGAAGCTGAGGCGTGGGGGTTTTAACACATTTTAAAATTGATGGTTAAGAGAAGAGAGAAAGCATGTCGAAGATGCGTAATTACTATGTAGTGTATCCAGACATGTCATTAAATTCCTCACGCCTTTGTAAAATTATCCCTTGTATTTTACCAGTCTAGCTCTAGCTGGATGAATAAGGAAATTAAGGAAGCAAGTGCATCTTCGCTTACGAAGATTGCACGTATGAGCATTGACTTTGCGCATTTGGTATATTATACTCTTTTAGACACCTGTATTTCATCCCTACATAGTCGCAGCATTTACTAATGTCATTCATTGACAAAAGTATATTTGGATGCTACTATTGCCTTTATTAAGAAGCAGACTAAAGGATAGATAGACTCTCTCTTTAGAGGATATTTGATCTATACCTATAAGAATGCTATAAATTTGTGATTGAGGAAAATGCAAGACCGTCTGAAGAACGATGGCGTAGGCAGTTGAGATTTTTCTGCATATCACAAGTATTCTGCTTGCTACTCATAGAGAGCTCGACACTTCCCTGTAGATTTGACGATCTACTTTATCTATAAACGTAGACAGTAGTACAGAGATGTGCTACAAGAGAAGGAGAAATCTC
>CAXTXB010000001.1:2412-15466 GCA_964247965.1 uncultured Dictyobacter sp.
ACCGGCTCCCTCACGGTCGGTTCGTCCCTTCTAGCCGCTTGTGCTGGAACAGGTAGCAGTGGCGGTAGTACTACTGCAAGCAGTGGCAGTATACCCGCACTTACACAATGGTATCATCAATATGGTGAAAAAGGTACTCACGAAGCTGTACTGAAGTACGCGAAAGACTATACGAAGGCAAAGGTGACTGTGAGTTGGGTACCAGGTACGGGCAATGAATATCCGGACAAGGTACGCGCTGCACTACTTGGTTCTAAAGCACCTGATGTATTTGAATTATCAGGTATCTCTGTTGACCAGGTAAAAGCCGGGCTGCTTGAGCCATTGGATGACTTGCTCGCCGATGTCAAGAGTGATTTCAACCCTGCCTCACTTGCACCATTTACAGTCAATGGTAAAGTTTATGGCATCAAGATGATCAACGACCCAACCTTTGTCTACTATCGCAAGAGTATGTTCCAGCAGGCAGGTGTTCAGGTTCCAACTACGATGGATGAGTTAATCGCAGTTGCTAAGAAGTTGACGAATGGGAGCCGCAAGGGTATTTACGTTGGCCCCGATGGTGGTGTGAATGCCCTCTACCTCATCGCTGGCTGGGCTTCCGGTGGCGATTTTCTTTCTCCAGATAACAAAGTTGTGTTCAACACGGATCGTATGGCAGCCGCTTATGAGAAGATCCATGAGTTGAATGTTTCCGGTGGCACGCTGCCAGATGCGCCAACTTTCTGGTGGGATCCTTCATCATTCACGCAGGGAACGGTGGCCATGCAGTGGTGCGGCCTATGGGCCATGCCAGGCATACGAGCAAGCCAGGTTGCCGATGATTTTGGGATTTTTCCGTTCCCACCACTCGATTCACAGAGCAAACCAGCTACCGCTAATGGGGGTTGGGCTGAATTGGTCAATGCAAAGAGCGCGAACAAGCAGGCGGCCAAAGATTACGTCAAGGAGCTATGGATCACGAATTCCCAGATTCAGACCGATTGGAATGTGGCCTACGGTTTCCACGTACCTCCGCGTATCAGCACCACTGCTACCACAACTAAACTGAAGAGTCCACCAGCATCTGATGCAGTGGATATCTTGAACAAGTATGGCCATTCTAATTCTCCTTATTGGAACGCCGCCATGGATACTGCTTTACAGACTGCCGTTAGTAACATCGTCAAGGGTAGCAAAAATGGAAAAGCTGAGTTAGATGCAGCGGCTGAGAAAGCTAATGCTGAATTACAGAAAGAGCTTTAGCTCAGGGCATTTTCACAGATGAAAGAGTTCGAGGTCAGCATTATGCATTTGGCCTTTCCAGGGTAAAATAGAAGGAACCGCTGCACGCAACGGTTCCTTCTTATCCTAATAAATCTGTTGAGGCTTTATTGCGTAGGAGCTATACAGTATATCTGGACATCTCTATACATAGCAGTATAGAGAGGACGTCCAGCCCTGTATTTTAAAAAGGATGAACCAATGAAGTCCCTTAGTACTACTCCTCAGGCGGCAGAGATCCAGCCTTCAAAGAAACAGATAGAAGGCGCACGGAAAAGAACGCGACAACAATCGCAAAAGACGACCCTGGCATTCTGGGGGTTTGTTGGACCGCTCATTCTCGGGCTTGTAGTGTTCTTCTACATTCCCATTATCTGGGGTTTTATCCTCAGTTTTGCTGATGCTCGTGCGACCGTGACTCCAACGAAGTTCGTTGGGTTCCAAAATTACGTTACGATGCTTAGTGATCCAGACTTTACTCACTCGCTTGCGACCTTTCTCATCTTTGCCATCTTCATCGTACCCCTTACATTTATATGCTCACTAGGTCTGGCTCTGCTCGTTAACCGGGTCAAGGTTGCACAGGCATTCTTTCGCTCGGTTTTCTTTCTGCCAACGGCGTGTTCATATGTTCTGGCTTCGCTGGTCTGGAAGATGATCATTTTTAATGGCTCGTCCTATGGGCTCGCAAATAGTTTACGCCATGTCTTCGGCCTTGATCCCATCTCCTGGATATCCAGTCCCACCCCTCCATGGTACTGGTTAGTACTCGTTACTGTTCGTCTCTGGCTTCAACTTGGCCTCTATATGATTATCTTTATAGCAGGGCTACAAGATATTCCACGCGAGTTGTACGAAGCCTCATATGTGGATGGCGCGAAGAAAGGTTGGCAGACCTTCTGGGCCATTACGTTCCCACTCTTGCGCAACGCATCAATCTCAGTACTGCTCCTGAATATCATCGCTGCTTTCCAGGCTTTTGATGAGTTCTTTAATATCATGACAGGAGGCAATGCTGTCCTGGCACGCCCTCCGCTCGCCTACATCTATGATGTTGCCTTAACAGGTCAGAATTACGGAACAGGGGCGGCCGGAGCAATGATTCTTACTCTGCTTATTGTCGGCTTCAGTCTGGTTCAGGGACGCATATTGGGATTTGGTACGCGCGATTAGTTGAGCTGTTTCTTATGCGATGATATGGTCGCTAATAGATGAAACATAGACTAATCGCAGACATAGAAGGAAAAATACGATGGCAATACTTGCTTCTCGATCGCCACAGCCGCGCAATAGGCCAGTTCGTCATGGTGGTCCATCTGCAGGATCACAGGTAAGCTCAATTCTGCGCTATGCGCTCTTGATTTTCCTGGCGATCATCTTCTTGATACCGTTTTATCTCATAGTGAGAAATGGTCTGGCAACGGACGCTGAGATTACGTCCCCACATTGGACCTTCTTCCCAAGTGTACTCCATTTCGAAAACATTGGAGAGTTGTTTACCGATCCCGATGTGCCATTTTTGGATGGGCTGACAAATTCTGCGGTTATCAGCGTCTTGCAAACGGCGGGGCAGATTCTCATCTGTGGTCTGGCCGGGTACGGCCTTGCACGTATTCCCTATCGCTGGTCGAACCTGGTGTTTTATGGCGTCCTGGTTACCATTATGATACCTTTCGCGATCATTTTCGTGCAGGTGTATCTTGTGGTCTCATACTTAAACTGGATAAGCACCCTGCAGGGCCTGGTGGTACCCGGCCTTTTTAGCGGCTTTACCACTTTCTTATTCCGCCAGTTCTTCCTCAGTTTTCCTCATGAGCTAGAAGAGGCGGGGCGCGTAGATGGATTGGGGTACTGGGGCATCTTCTGGCGCATCGTTGTGCCTAATTCCTATGGCATCATTACAGCCCTGAGCGTCATCACCTTTATCACAAGCTGGAATACCTTCTTGTGGCCACTGGTGATCGGCCAGGATCAAAGTGCGTGGACGGTGCAGGTGGTTCTCTCAAACTTCCTCAATGCCCAGGTTCTCAATCTGCACGAGCTCTTTATGGGGGCTGCAGTTGCTATCCTGCCTCTGGTGCTCATCTTTATCTTCCTGCAACGCTATATTGCGGAGGGATATAAGCAGAGCGGCCTCAAGGGGTAAACTGTCCTTTGTATATCTTGCGGCGCTCCACGCAACAATAAACAGAGCCTGACTCGTTCTTCGGTTAGAACACCGTCAGGCCTGTTTCTTTTTCTTGCCACTTTTATGGATATAATAACAACCTTATCTCTTACAACTAGCGATCCCTATTATTAGCGGAGAGTGATGAAGGTAGATACACAATTGACCTACAAGCGGCTCTTATGCATCTAAAACATAGACTCATCCGTGTAGAAAACATCATTGCCCTTTGCTTCATTGTGTAAACAAACATATAAAACACGCCTGTTGTTCGCCCTCGACGAACAAGAAGGGACCCACCATGACAGTAACATTTGTACAATTAGTCATATGGATTCTCATAGCACTCATTATTGGTTTTCTAGGAGAGCTGATTGCACGTCGCCGCGCACCGGATGGTATTATCGGGGCAACAATTTTAGGCTTTATTGCTATTCTTCTGATCGTTGGAGTCTTTCACTTCTCGATTGCTGGTGAACCAAGACTTGAAGGGGTACCACTGGTCAGTTCTGTTATTGCTGCTGCCATACTTGTAGCTTTATGGAGCGCTTTTGCATATCATCGTGTCTATCGACCCAGTTATGAACGTCGTTCTCGCCGCCGAAGTGAATACACCCGCCGCCCACGCCGTCGCCGGCGTGAGCTTTTCTAGACCGATTAGGATGCTTTATCTATAGATAAGAGGCCAGGCCATCTTTATGATGTAAAATTGTAAACTGGAAGTGGCCTCTCGCTATGCGACGATATACTTATAATCTTGGATCGACCGGCTCGCTTTCCATGGCGAGCACGCCAAAGACACACTCATGAACCTGGCGCAATGGTTCATTGTGTACAAAGCGTTCAAGAGCTTCCACGCCAAGCGCGAATTCGCGTATAGCAAGCGAGCGTTTAGCAGCTACATTGCGAAAACGCAGTCGGGCAAGATTCTCAGGAATATCGTACTCAGGGCCATAGATGATGCGCAGGTATTCAGGGCCACGGCACTTTATTGCCGGCTGCACGATACCCCGGCGGCCAGTGGTAATGAAATCAAGGGGCTTGACAACCATGCCTTCTCCCCCACCGGCGGTCAGGTGCTCCCACCAGGTTACTCCCTGCGCTACACTCTCGGGAGTATTTACATCGACAATGAGAAATGGTGTTATCAGCAGAAGTTCTTCATCCGCCTGACAGATCTCGGCGAGCGTTTCCATATGCCATTTGTGGTCTTTGTCAGTGTAGACAGTATTTTGAGTTGCTAATATATGAAATGGAGCGAGCTTGAGATCTGCTATAGACTCGACTGGCCAGCAGTAGCGACGGTAAGCTTCTACGTAGCGCATCGCCAGTCCATCACGATGCCGATATTTCTCAAGGATACCCTGCGTATCTATGCCATGAGTGCTTGCTTGCTCTAGCACAGCGACAGCTTGATCCAACGCGACGCGGGCTGCGGCTCCTACGGAGGCATATTGTTGAAGCACTAATGACTGAGCTTTCACCGACCACGGCATTAACTCACAGTCCAGGCAGGCCCAGTCGGTCTGGAATTTCTCCCAAAAGTTCGTCTTTGTAAGAGCCAGTTGGACGCGGACCAGCAGTTCTGCTTCCAAAGGTGCATCATTAAAGAAACGGCGTCCAGTGCGCGTATAGCATATACCGATGCCTTCACCTACTACTCCAAAGCGTTTGAGCGCAACCTCTTCATCGCGACAGATGATAACAATAGCACGCGATCCCATATGCTTCTGCTCACACACTACCTGAGTAACACCTTCGTTACGGTAATAAGCAAAAGCCTCGGCGGGATGTTCTAAAAGCCCCGGATCATGGCTCGTCTCGCATGGAGACATGGTTGGAGGCAAGTAGATCAGCCACTTTGGATTGGCAGCGAAACGGCTCATTACTTCTAGCGCGGCAATAGCGTTCTCTTCGCGAAGAGTGACAGTTTTATGTAGCCGCGTCGAGATGATACGCTTACCAGAAACATCATCGATATCCAGTACATCATCCTGCTGTTGCTGCATCGTAAGCGCCGAAGGCGAGTTTGCATCTTCTTGAGGAAGAAGTGGCCTGACGGGTTCGCAGTAGACCTGGTTCGCGGGCACTGAGACAACCTCTTGCTCAGGATAGCGCAAAGCAGTGAGCTTGCCACCGAAGACACAACCAGTGTCAATATTCACAGTATAGTTGAGCCAGACAGGCTCAGGAACAGGTGTATGACCATAGACAACAACAGCTTTCCCTCTATACTCAGCAGCCCAATTATAGCGAATGGGAAGGCCAAATTCATCGCTTTCACCTGTTGTCTCACCATAGAGGGCGAACTCGCGCACAGCGCGTGAGCCTCTGCCCTGCATAGTTTCTTTCAAACCTGCATGTGCAACGACAAGTTTGCCGTCGTCCAGTACATAATGGCTCACCAGACCATCCAGAAAAGCGATGACGCTCTTCTGAAAGGCGGGGGATTCATGCTCTAACTGAGCCAGAGACTCGACGATACCATGCTTCATCGACACATCCTTGCCTCGTAGCTTTCGCAGCAACTTCACATCGTGGTTGCCGGGCACACAAAATGCGACACCGGAAGCAACCATATCCATAACAAGATGCAGAACAGCAGGAGTCGCCGGCCCCCGATCCACCAGGTCACCCAGGAAAATTACTTTTCTCCCCTCAGGATGAGAGACAGAGAAATGAGCTTCACCTTCGGCTGAAGGCATAATTTGATAAGCAAGCTGCAAAAGCAATGTTTGCAGTTCATCAAAACAGCCATGAATATCACCAATAATATCAAAGGGGCCATGCTCATGTTTTAGATTGTTCCAGAGTGGCTGGCGCTCGATAGTAACTTCAGCAGCTTGTTCGGGAGAGGTAAGAGTATAGACGTTATGGAAGCCCTCATTCCTTAATGAGCGCAGCGATTTGCGCATCTGCATGGACTGTTGGCGAACAACATGTGGACCAAAATCACGGTCTGGACGTAGTTTGTTCCGCTCCTGGCATATATGCTCAGGTAAATTAAAGACAATGGCCGTTACCAGGCAATGGTATTCTTTGGCCAGGGCGAGCAATGGTTTGCGCGCTTCAGGCTGCACGCTGGTTGCGTCAATCACAGTTAATTTGCCGGCGGCAAGGCGCTTCGCAGCAATGAAATGCACTATTTCAAACGCCTCTTTTGACACAGTTTGATCGTTTTCATCATCGGAAACCAGGCCACGACAGAAATCGGAAGATACTATCTCAGTCGGATTAAAATGCGTCCGGGCAAAAGTAGATTTGCCCGAACCAGATGGGCCAATCAGGACAACAAGCGAGAGTTCGGGAAGAAGTATTCTCATGGATGTGATTCCTAACTACATTTATAGGAAATGGATGTGGCTATACGTTACGTGAAAAGACAGCCATTTGCGAGAGAGCGCCAACCTCTGTGTCTTCTGGTCCAACAGGCAAAATGCGTGCTGCATAACCGAAACGTTCGCTAATATGCAGAGCCCAGGACTGAAATTGCGCGCGCGTCCACTCAAAACGATGATCATGATGACGGAAAAGCCCGGCTGCCAGAGCCTCAAATTTTACATTATACTCTGCATTTGGAGTTGTAATCACAATGGTAGCTGGGCGAGCGAATTCGAATAAGACACGCTCAAATGCAATCAGGCGTGCCGGATCTAAATGTTCGATCACTTCGACCACAGCGGCAGCATCATAGCCAGCCAGCCGCTTGTCGCGATACGTCAGCGCTCCATGAATCAAGTTAATACGCTTTTTTTGCTGCTCAGGCATAGTTTCCATATGCAAGCGGCTCTGTGCAATCTCTAATGAGCGATATGAGACATCCATGCCAAGAATATGCTCAAAGTTTTTCTTCTGTAAGAGCTTCTTAAGCAACTTTCCTTCACCACATCCTAGATCAAGTACACGCTTTGCCCCTGATTGCTGTAGAACCTCTACAACTGCATCGAGCCTTTGATCGTGTGGTCTACTAGTACGCGGCTCAACCTCTTCTTTCGTCACAATGGTTTCAGAGCCTTCGACAGGATCACTCCCATCCTCTCCACGCTCTTCGACAACCAGTCGAGCCAGGGCGTCACGGGTGAGATCGCGCTTGTGACGAAGATAGCGAAAGGCGATATGTTCACGTTCAGGGTGCGTCTCCAGCCAACTCTTACCACGGCGCAGAAGCTTTTCGACCTCATCATCGCCAATCCAGTAGTGTTTCTCATCATCTAAAACCGGAATAAGCACGTAGAGATAGGTTAGCAGTTCACTCAATCGGCAAGTGCCAGCTAACGTCACGGTGTAGTAAGAACTCATACCCCATTCTGGATGTTGCTCATCCAGCAGATGTGGAGTAATTGTGACCGCAAGACCTAAGGGCTCAAATAGACGCTTCAGCCAATCTTCACCATTACGCGAGGGAAGGACAGCCAGTTGAGCCTGTAACGGAAGCGGAGTTAAGACCAGTTCTGGCCTCTGCTTACAGTGCCCATTAAGCGCGGTTCCAAACACCTCAGAGAGTGCAACGCTCAAGAAAGAGGATGCAACATATGGCCGATTATTGACATACTGATCTAATGTAAATGATTTATTACCACCACGCATCAATTGTATAGTATCGATGTCAAGCAGCAGGGCCGCAGTACAGCGCTCCGTAGTCGCTTCTGGGTAAAAGACATGAGCAACCCCAAAGTTCAGCGAAAATGATTGGAAATGAGTTGGATTTTTATGAAGCAGATAGCCCAGATCCGTTGCGGGTTGATATGTTGTTGTAATTGTCAGCAGCATGAGACACCTTCTAGAGTTTCCCCGATCCAAGAGTTCGCAGAGAGAATATGTGTAGTATAGCAGAAAGAGCCCTTATAGTATATCTGTATCTATGGAAGACTAACGCTGGCGACAGGGCGGAACAGTGGGCCAGAATCGCCGATGAGGTGGAAGGCAGCCCAGAAATAGGGGTGGGCGCGATACGATTGTCCCGAACCACGCGCGAGCGTCACAAACGTTCTTTGAGCGCTGGATAGAGCCGCCGCCTTAGTGTAGCCACCCAGCAGAGATTGGTAAAACATACCCATCAGTTCGGCACTACTGGCATCGTCAACCTTCCATAGCGTCGGCAGAAGCGAAGCGGCTCCTGCATAGAGAAAGCCCCGGCCAAGCCCGATAACCTCATCGAGGCCTCCAACTACCGCACGACCAGTTTCACAAGCGCTCAACACCACGAGCGAAGATTCTGCTAGATTTAAATTAAAGGCCTCAATAGTACTTAGCTGGCGATCTGCAAGCTTAATATAGGAAAAATTCGGGGCGTCAAGACGAAACAGGCCATGCGCGGCAATATGGACAATTGGACTGGCGGGACCCAGGCGTCTTAAAAGCGTGGTCGTGGCGGCCGCATCCAGTATACTTGAGACATGCAACTGGCTTGCTACCGCGTTTGCTTCTTGAACTGCATAGGACAGACGGCCTCCATCTGACAGGCCCATGACAAGAGATTTATGTATTTGTATGTCGTGTGATAGAATACTCTGCCCACGCTGGCGGCAGATATCCATTAATGACGCGGAAGGCAGATAAGAGATCTGGAAGCGCTCAACGATAAACTGGGCACCATCAAAGAGGCAATGAAATGGTAGATAGTGCAACAGGCCATAAGGAACGATAATTATGTGCTCACAATTGGACAATACAGCAGTAATTGGGCCTAATACCAGGTCATAGAGCCGTTGCAACAAGCCAAGGCTGTTTTGCTGCAGACCTAAAAAAGCTTGCTCGGGATTGGGCGTGTTTGCGGCCTGAGCTGCCAGTTCCAGATTTGTGCGCCAGAGGGAGAGAAAGCGTTCAAGTTTAGGCACCGCCCCATTAAGCACCTCGACCTCGATACCAGCAGAAGTGAGCTGGAAAATGTACAAATCCTGGTCGGCCAGATAATATTCTAGCATCAACGTTGTTGGCCCTAAATTTGGCGCAAGCGAGGTAACAATAGTGTTGGTCCAGTTCGAACGCGGCCTGACTACCAGATCACCAGCCGCACGCAACTGCATCTGTTCTAGCAGTTGCTCGATCCTCCTCTCACGCTTCTGCATCTCATTGCGGGCACGGACAGGACCAATGGAGCGAATACGCAGAACAGCGGTATCGCTCAAGCTCGCTTCATCTTCTGTATCATGAACGATTGAACTAAACCAGGCCTGCTCTTCGCGTAGTTTCTCAAGATCTTCCAGAATATGCTCGTCAGTATGATCTCCCGCGCGCAAGCGAATATCAATATTGCTACGCAGGTAATCACCAAGCACGCGAGACTTCGCCTTCTCTACATAGATCAGGGCTTGATCTTTTAAACCTCGTCGCAAAGCGAGTATAATTGCGCGTTGATAAATATCCCTTTTATTCTCCAGAAAGCTCGTCCGCGCATCCATGACCAGGCGGCTCTGTACCTCCTCAATACCCTGGATGGCAAGATCATAATAAGAAGTTGCCTCATCCGCTTTGCCACTACGCTCAGCGATCTGCCCCAGTAGATCATAGCAAGCATACTTTAATTCAAGTAAGCCCTGCCCCTCGGCAATATCAAGCGCCTGATTGCATAGATCATAAGCTGTTGCTGTGCGTCCCTTTGCATCAGTAAGCAGACCCTGCAGGAGCATCACCTGCGCCAGGTGCGGCAGATCCTCTTGCTCAGCAAAAACATCAGCGACAAACTCAGCCTCACTCAAACCAGCATCTAGCTGCTTATCAGCATAATAAAGTTCTGCCCGCTTCAAGCGAGCCAGGGCAGCCAGACGCGTAAAGCCACCTTCCTCAAGGAGGGTACTCGCCTCACGGAGCATCGCGTCGGCCTCCGAAAATCTTTCCATTAAAATTGCGGCTGACGCCTGATGCATAAGGGAGCGGGCCAGATTATGACGAGGACCGGGAGCCGAGCGGAAGAAATCGACTGTTTCACCAGCAAGATCATATGCTTCATATGAACGATTGAGACAGACCAGGCATACACACATCTGCTGCGCAACCTCGGCAGCAAAAAGAGAGATGGCATGTTTCTGAAAGAGGGCACGACTCTGATTATACAGAAGGAGCGCCTGGCTATAATGGCCCTGAGCGGCATAGATATCAGCAATATTTAATTCTTCACGCGCAACCGATATTTCTTCCCGTTCGCCATACGTTGCGAATGTAGCACGAGCCTGCTCATGTAAAGCCACAGCCTCGCGGAACTTCCCCTGTGCGGCCAGAGTCAAAGCCTTGTTACCACGAGCGCGAGCAATATTAAGTTCAACCCCATCACCATGTAGGGCGTACGTTTCGATGGCACGATCGAAGAGATGCAGTGCCTGGTCATACTGACCAAGCTCAAAGTTGATAATCGCGGCATTGACATCAATCTGGCCAGCGCGGCGAAGCTTTCCATGACGCATAAAAATTCCATGCGCTGCCTCAGCATCATCGAGCGCCTCCGTGGTTCGATTAAGCTGCAGACAAGCACTCACGCGGCCAATGCGTGTGCGAGCCCAGCCAACCTCATCGCCGTTCGCCATAAATTCTTCGCCCGCCGCATCGAAGAAAGGGAGGGCCTCCAGGTTGCGATCCATACGCCGCAACGCATCACCGCGAGCCATTAATCCTAGTGCATGATAATAGGTGTTGTGCGCAAGATTTGCTACAAGCAGCAAATGACCAGAGAGGAGCAGTGAAAGTGGCGCATTAGTATTCCAGCAACGATCAGCCTCTTTCTTAAGGGAATAGACCAGGCGATCAAGGGCACTCGCGCTGAAAAGAGGAACATGCGATTGCAGAAGTTGCCGTCCCTGTTCCTCATTCATAGTTACCAGAGCAGAGACAAGGTCTTGAGGAGTCATAAGCTGCCGTTCTTCATCTAGAAACAATGGGTCGAAAACAAGTAGTCGAGTAGCCACAAACAGCGCCACTTACAGACAAAACAGAAGTGACAATCCTTGTGGCTATTTCTTAATTCAATTTCATAAGAAGAACATTATTCCGGCAATTGCAAAAGCATCTGATCAACGACGACAACCCCTTCTGGGAAGAGCAACTCTAATACATAAGTAGCAGGAGCCAGCATAGAAAAGACGAAGTTACCTAGATCATCGATAGTCTGGGTGTAGCTGACGCCCGCCAGGTCAGTAAGGCGCACAGGAATACCCTGTAACGCATCTAAAACCACACCCTTACACGTCACCAGACCAACCAGTTGCAAAGTTGCATGTTGCCTGGGATTACCCTCAAGCTGTAAAGATATATTTACATCTTCAGCAGTATAATTTCGTGGCCATTGAGCAAGCTGCTGCACTGGACTACGCTGCATAGCGAAGCCCGACTGCACCGGTGGTAGCAATGTTGCAACAATGCGACGAGCCCCTGCCAATGTCTGACCACGCAGATGCTCTAACGCCCGTTTCGCCTCTTCCACTGGATAGCGGCCATTGAGAGAGGAGCGTTGGGCGCTTTTCTGTACCGCAAGAACAGGCTCGACAAGAAAAGGATCATTTGACAAAAATTGTGTTAGTGCTGCCATATCTGCAGAACAAAGCACGCATGTTCGCAAATGAGTTTTCACGGCACTTGAAAAGACCGTGTCGAGAAGTCCCAGTTGGAACTCACCAAGCATTTCACTTGGCGGACAATCCCAGCGATACAGCTTGTATGCAAGTTTATGTTCTAATTGTTGATAGGTGGCCAATTGAGACGAACAGGCTTGACAATGAGCAATATGCTCACCGACGGCGGGCCGTACCTTTTCGCCTTCCGCATAGGCGATGAGCTCTTCATCGCGAATGGCACCCGGCTCAGTACACTCCATGAACGTTTCCTCTACATCAACATAGGATACAGGTTCAGCACGCATAGAATAACCCCACTCTCCTCACCCAAGATCTTTGCATCCTTTACTTCAGAATAAACGAGCCCCTTGCCTCTTTTAGGCCTCGTATCCCAGCAAGAAAGCACATTTACTATTGAAACAAAGCAAGCAAGCGTCGATTGCGACGTAAACGCTCCAATACATTCCGCTTAATGCGATAAACATCATCGACGGAAGGGAAAAGGCGGCGGTGCATACTACTAATTTCGCCTGGCTTCATGCCCTGTACGTAAGCGAGATAGATGAGCACCCGTTCATCTTCGCTATTCAATTCTTCCTGAATAATTTTCCACAGGTCTTGCGCCGAGATATTCGAGACCACATCATCAGCCGGATCATCGCTCGCAGGCTCATGTTCAATCGACTCCAGCGTCTCTTCGTATTGACGCGACTGCCGGGCACGTACTTCATCGGCAACAACGCTATGCACACACATCTTTAGATATTTTAATATAGCAGCCAGCGAGTTAAAATTGCCCATTTTGACAGGAGTCAGTGCCTGCGAAAATTTGGCGAACGCAGCATTTACAAGAGGGGCGCTTCCATCTTGCCCCAGCAGGGGCGTCGCACTCTGATGCTGAGTCACCCAGGTAAGCACAAGTGGCGCATACTGCTGATAGATACTAGCCCAGGCACCGTCATCTCGCTTGATAATGGCGCGGCGAAACAGCTCCAGGCAGAAGCGATCATTCGATGCATTCTGCTTTAGAAATTTATTGGTCTCTTCTGAACAACAACGAGCCAACTCATTAATTGAGAGT
>CAXTXB010000001.1:15476-18354 GCA_964247965.1 uncultured Dictyobacter sp.
CTCGGCGGGTGGTGCGCTGTCACTCTGACCCCTTAGCACTGATTGTGGCTCTGAAGGTTGAGAGAGGTTACGAGACTCCATCGACAATTGCTCCCTGCTTCCATTCTTGCGGCTACATTTTCCCAACGCGTTCCTGAGTATAACATGGTACACTCCAAGGTACAAGTTTCTTATTGGTAGAGCTTCTATCAATAAGAGTACCTTTTTGCAACATTATCGCATGTTTGGGTGAAATAACGCCACTCATCGGTACTAACAGACCCCTGGCGTGCAATCGCTTACCAGAATTCTGCTTTCGCCTCCATCTGTGAAGCGTTGATTCCAAGGGTGAAAGCAACTAAGAAGTAGCCGATCAGAACACACTGCCATTATGCTAGGAGAATCTTACTAAAGTACGTTCATTTATTAGAAGAGATAAGAAAGAGCAAGAAGCATGGCGCATTCATATACTAAAAGTACTATTTATGGCCGTAGAAGTAGGAGAAGAGAGAGTAGGAAAGCAAAAGAGCAAAAGCCTAAATATTTCTTCATCATGCTAATCGCATGTGTTATTCTTTAATAAATTACAACAATACCTATGCGTTTTTCTTAAAAATTGAAATCGTCAAGAGACGGAGTAAGATGTTTATGTCACAGAGACGAGGCATCACAACAGATCAATTCATCAATGTTCTCCAGGTTATTCAACTTGGTAGAAAGACTGGACGTCTTTTCGTCGAACGCGGTGAAGGTATGCAAAGAGAAGAGGGGGAGATTTTATTCGACTGTGGTCATGCCGTGAATGCTTATAGTGGTCAACTCACTGGAGAGGCAGCATTAACCCGGCTAAAAACGTGGGGGGTATGTCGTTTTGTCTTTATGAACACGATAATGGAGAGAAAGACTGCTCCATTGCCGGAAATACGCTCTTCCCCGTCAACGACGATTGATCATTTTTTATTGCAGGATACTAACCCTCGTCCTTCTGCGCCAGGAAGTTACCAGAGCGGCGAATGGAGTGCTATGACAGGGCCCATTCCTCCAACTACAGCAGCCGGAGGACCATACCGCCTGTATCATACAGAGGAGGGTGTACAGATAATTATGCAAGCAAACATGTCACGACTACATCGACATCTGTTTCTGCTTCTCGATGGTCAAAGGACACCAACAGAACTCGCACGCTTGCTTGGGCGCAGATCTGAGGACGTGCAACAGCTCCTGCTTGATTTAGAATGGATTGGTGTTATTCAACGCTAGTACTTTATTCGAAGGATACATACATGTTGCAACAGGATTTAGCATTACGGAAGCGTCGAGGAATAGCACTACCCGGTCGTATCGCCATAGGTCTGGTATGTGCAGCCGTCCTCCCTCTTGTTATTATGCTCGCGTTTATCTCATTTATTACCCGACCCGCCCTTATCGATCAGGCGAACAAGGCGATGGCAAGCGATGCCGAGGCACGTGTACAGTTGATTGATACCTACTTTAATGAACGGCTGCTTGACGCGCAAACTTTAACGCGGGTACCGAGCGCGCAGTCATTTGTCGCCCTGCCCTACAATCCTCGCTCTCCAGAATACATCGATCAAGCTACTCATGCACAATATTCTCTCATCGCTGGCATCTATCGTGACAGAAACTATGCCAGCTGGGCCTTGTTCGATCGCACAGGGCAACTCCGGCTCTATTACCCGGTCCAGCCTCAGAGGCATGGTAATACACTTATTAGACTACAGGACATGCAAAGCGTTCTGACCGGGAAGACTTTTATAACCCCGGTCTACTACTCGCCTGAGACAAAGAAGGCGTCAGTCCAGATCTACTCGCCTATCTTTGATCTGCAAAATCCTACGAATGTTCAGGGCTTTATGCAGGCGACGCTGAACCTTGACTATATCTGGAACAAAATCGTGCAGAAAGATCTCAGCAATAATGGACAGGGAAGCTACGCTTTTATTCTCGATGAGAATGGTGTGCGCATTGCCGATACTGATCCACAGCAACTCTTTACAAGTATACATACACTAGATCCAGCAACGCAACGACAGATCAGCCAGGAAGAGCAGTATGGCAGTAACAGTCCAGTGAAAGTGCTGGCAGACCCGGATATTACACAGGCGATAAAAAATCACGCCACCATTTTCCAGGCCCAGCCGGCAGGCCAGCAGGAGCCATTCCAGGTAGCACGCCAGGCCGCAACTACCGTACCCTGGAACTACATCGTGCTCAGCCCGGTCAGCACAGTTACCGACTTGGCCTACAAGCAGCAGGTTTACACAACAATTATCGCCTGCCTGGCCTCCCTGCTCGTTGCAATCGTAGGCGCGTTTGCCGGTCGCAGCATCTCACGT
This sequence comes from uncultured Dictyobacter sp., assembly GCA_964247965.1. GTDB lineage: Bacteria > Chloroflexota > Ktedonobacteria > Ktedonobacterales > Ktedonobacteraceae > Dictyobacter. Next base: position 17,813 of record CAXTXB010000001.1, read on the forward strand.
CCAATTTTGAACGCGGTCGAATACCTGCGCGGCAATAGCCAGGCGCTGACTACACTGGCGGCTGGCCAGCAAGATGCGGCCTCCGAGCAAATCTGGGTCGTAGATTCTTCACAGGTGGGTCTACAATCTGTACAATATTATACGGAAGCCAATAAAATAGCTTCATATCGGCTTATAGAAACCGTCAAAGAACTGGCACAAAACTGGCAATACGCGAACCGGCAACAAATCGAGCAATCGTTTGAACGTATCGTTCAAGCTGCCCGCTATATTAGCAACGCATCCGATTATCAAGATGCCAGCAACCAGAAATTAGCAACGGCGCTCAAAGTAGCCACGCAGGTGACAGAGCAGTTGCATACCGGCGCGACGTCAGCCACGGAGGCAGCCACACAGCTAGAACACGTTGTGCAAGAGCTACGAGCAGTGGTTGGACATTAAGCCCAAACTCAATGACTCATCGGGAATTTTTCAAAAATGAGGAGCGTCGTGTTTTACAGGCTCTTTTTTCTGCTTCTGGCAGAAAAAAGAGCCTGTAAAAC
>CAXTXB010000001.1:18364-38805 GCA_964247965.1 uncultured Dictyobacter sp.
CAACCACACACCCCCCCCCCCCCCCCCCCCCCCCCCCCCCCCTCATTTTTCAAAAATCCCCGATGAGTCATTGATAGAGTATGCGACACTACAGACCAGCCTGTCTATTATTCGCCGTAAGGAACCCAGATGTTTTTCACTTGTGTGGACTCGCGCAAGAACTCTTCGCCCTCGCCCTGCACAGGATCAAGCCAGCTGCGAGGGTGCCCATAGTTTACCCAGGTGCGCTTCATGTTCCCTGTTGATGCCAGTTCAACTTGCTTCGAGCCTTCGGCTGAACCGAAGTACCACATCGCATTGACATCATGGTGCTCTGCCAGAACTTTGCTCAATGGGTCGCGGTCACCGGTGACGATGTTTACAACACCCGTTGGCAAATCTGAGGTTTCGAAGATCTGGTAGCAGTCAGTGGCACTTAGCGGGGCTATTGGGCTGGGAAGGGCGATGACTGCATTGCCCATGGCTATGGCTGGAGCAACTAGAGAAATGAAGCCGAGCAGAGGGTGCTGCTCAGGGCAGCTCATACCTATGACGCCGATCGCCTCACGCATTGCCAGGACGACGCCACGCATAGGCGGGCGATGCACAACACTCTCGAACTTGTCTGACCAGGCGGCATAGCTGAACAGGCGCGAGAGGGTGACCTGGACTTCATCTTCGGCATCTGCATAAGGACGACCCGTCTGGGCCACAATCCTGCGCGCAAATTCCTCCGCGCGAACTGCCATATTTTCAGCTATATAATAGAGGATCTGGGCGCGGTTGTGCGTTGTACCATTTGCCCAGCCACTCGCTTTATGCGCAGCCTCGACGGCGTTGCGAATGTCCTTACGGTTCCCATCCCCAACCTCTCCAATCAGGTCGCCAGCGGGATTATAGATTGCGCGACTGTAACCAGAGTCCGGGCGCGCTTGCTTGCCATCAATAAACAATTTCGCGGTACGATCGATCGCAGGAAAAGCGAAGCTGGATACATGTCCGTTCTGCCTATCTTCTTCGCCGTTTAGTTCTTCTAGATGAAGGCCATTCAATGATGGAAATTTCATTTCCTCGTCATCTACAAGATGTGTAGAGACGGGCGTATCAAGGGCCTGATCAAGTGCTTTCATCTGCCAGGAGGGCCGTACATATTCGTATAAGCCTTCTTTGCCGCCCTCTCGACCATAGCCGCTCTCACGATAGCCTCCAAAACCACAGGCGGCATCAAAGAGGTTGGTGCTATTCACCCAGACGCTGCCAGCTTTGAGCTTCGGCGCGATATCAAGGGCGAGATTGATATTCTCGCTCCATACGCTCGCTGCTAGCCCATAGCGTGTATTATTCGCCAACTCTACAGCTTCTGCTGGAGTGCGAAATGTCATGGAGACAAGCACGGGGCCGAAGATCTCGACCTGGGCGATGGTTGCCGCAGGTGAGACGTTGGTGAAGAGGATTGGAGGGAAGAAAGAGCCTTCAGTTGGACAAGACCACGAAGGCTGCCACAGTTGCGCGCCTTCTTTGACACCCTGATCTACCAGGCGCTGGATCTCTTGTAGTTGAGTGGGCGAGACGATAGCCCCGATATCCATGGCCTTGTCCAGGGGATCTCCCATGCGTAAACGTTCCATACGTGCGCGCAGTTTGGTGATTAGGCGGTCTGCGATATTTTCTTGTACAAGCAGGCGCGAACCCGCGCAGCAGACCTGACCCTGATTAAACCAGATTGCATCCACCACGCCCTCAACCACACTGTCAAGATCGGCATCATCAAAAACGATGAAAGGAGACTTGCCTCCTAGCTCAAGCGAGAGCTTTTTCCCGGAGCCTGCAGTGGTACGACGAATGCTGCGTCCAACTTCGGTTGAGCCGGTGAATGCGATCTTGTTTACGTCTGGATGTTGCACCAGAGCCTCGCCAGCCTGTGATGCCTCACCCGTCACAATATTAATCACCCCAGCGGGCAACCCAACCTCCTGTACAATCTCGGCGAACTTGAGTGCTGTCAGCGATGTATAGCGCGCAGGTTTGAGGACGACGGTGTTGCCCATCGCGATAGCGGGCGCGATTTTCCAGGCCAGCATCAGCAAGGGGAAGTTCCAGGGGATGATCTGGCCGACAACACCCACGGGTTGATAGCCTGTTAGCTCTGAGGACATAAGCTGCGCCCAGCCAGCATGATAGTAGAAGTGGCGCGCAACCAGCGGAATATCGATATCACGCGTCTCGCGGATGGTCTTGCCGTTATCCAGTGCCTCTAACACAGCTAGCAGACGTGCATGCTTCTGAATGGTGCGTGCGATGGCATAGAGATAGCGCGCGCGAACATGGTCGGGAGTCTTACTCCATGATGCGAATGCATTGCGGGCGGCACTTACAGCGGCATCAACATCAGCCTTGTTAGCTGATGCGACACGAGCCAACGTCTTACCAGTCGCAGGATTCGTGCTCTCTATATACTGGCCGCTGAGGGGCTTTACCCACTGGTTATTGATAAACAGGCCGAAGGGTTGATGATCTTTCAACCAGTTCTGGGCAAGTGCCGGTGCCTCAGGAGCGGGACCATAGTCCATCGTCTCAAAAATTTCTGTAATGTTCATCTCTATTTCCCTGGTGTTCGATTAACTGACTATCTCGGCTGCTTCATACAATAAATAGGGCGATGCAAACGTCGCTCGGCCCGTGTGGCCCACAGCTAATTGGAGCAGATGATCCGTCTCAAAGTGCATACATTTCTGGGTAGGCCTACCACAGTAGAGACAGCCCGCGTCACTACGCGAGTTCTTCGTTAGCAAGATTAAACCAACGGATTCTCATAGGCAGCCGAGTACTGACCAGTTACATAATAGGCAAGCTGGCGTTCGATATCTGAGAGAAGGCCACTGGCCCCGATACGAAATAGAGTATTGCGTACCCACTCGTTGCCTAATTCTTCCTTCATCAGAATAAGCCAATCTAGTGATGATTTGGCCGAACGGATACCGCCAGCAGGTTTAAAGCCGATCTGGTAGCCGGTCTGCTCATAGTAATCGCGTAGCGTGCGCACCATGACCAGGCCAACGGGCAGGGTTGCATTGACTGGTTCTTTTCCAGTTGAGGTCTTGATAAAGTCCGCCCCGGCCATCATGCATACCAGGCTGGCCATGGCGACGTTTCGCAATGTGGCAAGCTCATAGGTGGCAAGGATCGTCTTCATATGTGCCTCGCCGCAGGCCTCCCGAAAGGCCTTGACCTCATCGTAGAGCGCCTGCCAGTTGCCGGTCAGCACATGGGCGCGTGAGATCACTATGTCGATTTCGGCCGCACCTGCCTGTACTGAGGCGGCAATCTCCTGCAGCTTCTGCTCAAGGGGGTTCTGACCTGCAGGAAAACCTGTAGAGACGGCCGCAACAGGGATGGTTGATCCGCGCAGAGCCTCAACGGCGACGGGAACGAGATTATGATAGACACAGACAGCCCCAACCTGTACATCCGCTACTCCGAATGCAGCCAGTAGTTCCCGGCGCACAGGCTGGCGAGCTTTCGCACAAAGCCGCTGTACATTGCCGGGCGTATCATCACCAGATAGCGTGGTCAGGTCCAGGCAGGTGATGGCGCGCAGCAGCCAGGCCACCTGCCACTCTTTTTTGACGGTGCGACGAGCAGGCAGAGTAGCCGCGCGCCGCTCAATAGCGCTTCGATTGATATGCACGCTATTCACCCAGCCCATATCGAGCGGAATACCTGGATTACGGAGAAGGACCTCTGAAGATGGTTGTAACGTTCCATCTTCTGCCTCTGTTCTTTGTCTCGTCGTCGTCATAGCATGTTTCCTTCGGGGGTAAGAGTAACTAAGAGCTTCAATGATTCTCGGCTACCTCTCCTGTTTTTCGCAGAAGTGATTAAGACGTTCGCAGCTCATCTACCCAGCTCGCCCATGTTTCCGTATGTGTTGCCAGGGAGCGTAAAATAGTCAGAGTCCTTGTCGTCTCGCGCATCCCCAATTCTCGTTCGTCTTCGGATGCAATCGACTCGCCAAGGGAACGGCGCATATTAAATAGCAACCAGCCCAGCCATGTACCAAGCAGACCATGTAATGCATCCAGGCCAGTATTTTCAATAGTGCCGCCAGCTTGTTTATAAGCGTTGATAAACGTCACAAAGATATTCTTGCTTGGAGTGCCTACTGTCAACCCACTCCAGTTGAGCGCGGTGCTCACCAGCTCCATGGTAGGATTGATCAGGCCAGCAGCTTCCCAATCAATAATTTTCGGAGCAGCAGGCGTATGCCAGATTACATTCTTCTGATCCAGGTCGCGCTGACTGACTACCAGGCGCTGCATCAGCTTCTCACCAGCATCTTGATAGCTTTGTGTCCACTGCAGTAACATTGGAAGGGCAGCACGCACCGCGTAAGCCCATGGAAGGCCCAGTTCGGAGGCCTGGAATGTCAGTATGTCCCAATCTTCACTATGGAAATGCTTCCATTCGAGCGGCGCGACCTCTGGCAGGGAAAGCGAGAGCGCATGCATACGTGCCAGAACTGCACCCATCTGTAGCGCACGATCAGGTTCCACAGGCGCGGAAGACAAGGTTTCACCGTCAATCCAGGGATAGACCAGAAGAAACATATTGTCTATTTCTTGCAGTGGCCCATGTAGGCTGTGCAACGCGGCGATGGCTGGTATGCCTTGCTCGGCCATCGCATGCGCGATAGCCTCGCTCACACGATACTCATGCTGAATACCTGGCTTCCGCATAATCGCAGGGTTCAACTGCTTGACTGCAAATGAACCTTGTATCGTAGTCAGACGCCACATACGATGAAGCAATCCTCCAGCCACTGCTTGCGGGTCCATCAGTAAATCACCTAGATTGTACATGGCACAGAGACGTGCTGCCTGAACTCTATTCATAGAAGTTCATTCTCTCCCCAGACATCCTCTTTCACAGCTAGTAAGTAATAGAAAAGTTATGGTCGAAGATTTTTACGTTGTACAGATGAAAGATAGCCAATCTCATTCTATCATATGCTTAAACATACCAGTGATATCACTGCAACGTTGAGACAGACCTTATCATCAGACAATGCTAGAGGTCATGATACTAGTGAAAAGATAGAGCAACCTGTTAAGATCTACTAGACTTTATGTTTTGCAACTAATCGTTTGATCCAATTGCTTTGTTTCTCAGAGGGTGCAAAGTTGCTTTTCTGGAAGCGCTTTGCCATATCCTGAATAAACTTCCGTTCTTCTAGAGAGACCCGACCATCACCTTCAGACACTGTTTCAAACAGAGTTCTGAGCCTCTGGACGTGAATGCGCAACGCTACTACGTCACCAGTGGGAACATTGTTTCTGGCCTCAGGAGCCTGCGACGCTTCCCACTTATCGAAGGCGCTCCGATCATTATTAAAAGCGCCCAGGCCGGCCAATTTATCTGCGCGTTCATTGTGTAGCTGACCGGCATGGCCACGTACCCATTCGAAGGTTGGAGGACGTTTGCGAAAGCTTAGCAGGTGCCGGTAGGCCTCCCATAAGTCGGGATTAGCCTTCATCTGGTATGTGCCCTGGGCCACCTTAATTGTATACTCGCTATCACTATAGATGGTGAGGGGTTGTGTTGGAGGAGCAAGGCAGAGAACAGCGAGCACAGCTGAGATCTCTGCACGGTTATTCGTGGTTGTTGGAGCCTTTGGTATATGACCATAACATTCTAAACAAGGAGCCTCTTCACGCACTTTTCCATTCACAAAATCAGTAGCAGACCATAAGAGCGCGCTCCACCCGGCAGGGCCGCCCGGATTTTTGATGCATGCGCCATCGGTGTACGCGATAACTCCTGCTTCATTTAATGTTGGAAGGAAGGCACGCACATCCATGTCAAGCGTTTCCTTGACAACAGAGCTCCATTCTAAAGATGTCTGAATTTCATTCACCACAACGACCTTTCATCAGCACGTAGCAAACTACAGCACAATAGTTCTTGACTTCAGTTTAGCATAGTCACGCTTTCTGTGGTAGTCCCTGACCAACAGTTCTCCAAATTTCGTGTATGCCGTGAACCCGTAAATCGCTTCAACAAAGGGAAATATTTGAACGGTTTATAGCACGATATACTCTAGCATTCCACACATGGGTCGTTCCATCATGCGAGCCGGAGACAATATACTTTCCATCGGGCGACCAATCCACGGCCCAGACATAGTCCTGCTGGGCTGAAGAGGTGAGTTGAGGAGAAGCTGAATTCGCCGAACTCGCAAGCTTGGAAAACGGATTGCTATTCGCGACGATACTTGAGGGAAGCGACGAGCCACGCGATAGCTGATTCGCTACATACCAGGTCGCTCCACTACTTACGGCAACCAGGCCCACCGCTCCTGCGAAGAGCGCACGACGCGAGATACGGCGCGTCCGTGTGGGTGGCACACTTCACATCGCGGTGTACCAGGCGCTGATCATGAGCACATTGTAAGGCTTCGGCAATCTGGAGAACGTAGCTCGCGACAGTAGCGGGCGGAAGCAGTGTTCCTCGGGCATGGCCTTGACGTAATGTTCCATCGGGCGCATAATCCATGACCAGATACGGAATATTGTTTTCTACGCCAAAGTCGAATACGCGTACAATGTTAGGATGGACAAGTCGCGCTATCATCTGCGCTTCACCACGAAAATTCTCCACATCATGTGACAATCGTGTGTGTAATAGTTTTACGGCAGCACGAGTAAGGTGAACATGCTCGCCCAGATACACATCAGCGAAGCCTCCCTTCCCAATAGAACGCAGAAGGCGATAGTGGCCTAATTGTTTCCCTACCCAGTCTGTTTGCTCTTGCATATCTTCTTCATATACAGCTTATGCACTGTAGCTAGCTGCGTAGTTTTAGCGTAGAGCAAGGGGCAGGGGAAGACAAGAAATTAGTATATTTGGATATATCGTATGTCAATGCTCACGATCTTCACGGTGGTCGCGTACCATCTCGATGACGATGGCAAGTGCAATGATGAAGGGGGCATCAACGCCAGCGGCAACATCAATGGCATAACTATCGCGGAAGATCGAGAGTTGGCGGCTCACACGACCAAGCAGATTACCATAATCATCGCTCACCCCAAAATTCCATTGCCAGACATCACCCTCAACATGGAAGACCATCCCATTATCACCCCGAACTTTGAAGCGCTCGCCGAACAGCCGGAACTGCTCACTGACGCCTGCCCAGTGCTGACCACCCCGATAGATATCATAATGCGGCAGAAGTGAAACCACGCGCTGCTTAATATGCGCAAGTTCCTGTCCGTTATAGCGATCAAACAACACCAGATCATCGCCAATATGGAAAAACTTTCCCCGCACCTCAAAAACAGCGTTACCGCCATCATCTCTTATCACAAAGTCTTCAGTTAAGCTCCAGGCACGCTCCCTCAAATGATATCGCATAGTGCTATTATCCCTTCATATCTCTTTTCATCTTTTTGCTTTTTCTACACAACTTCGAGCTTTGCCCGAAGTTGTGTAGAAAAAGCAAAAAGATTAAAAGAAGTGTATCAAGCAGCGAAGCTGCGCAAGAACATGGCCGGAATAAAAGGGCTCAAAAAAGGAGACCGGACGACTAGCGCCCGGCCCCACTGCTCTATTCTGCCAAAGGCGAAAGGAGCAACAAACTTTTTTACTGAATCAATGTCTTCACAGCTTGTACAATGTCATGAGCGCTGATACCTGCCTCTTCAAGTAGTTCGGCAGGAGTACCAGAGCCGGGCATCGACTCCACGGCCAGTTTCACGACCTGTGGCAAGGGAGCGTCAGCTTGCGAGAAGGCCTCTAGTACTGCTTCGCCCAGACCGCCCTCGGGCCAGTGATCTTCGACAGTGATGATCTTACCGCCAGCCTCTTGGGCAGCGGCCAGCAAGGTCTCATCATCGATGGGTTTTACAGAGTAAGCGTCGATCACGCGTACATGAATGTTCTCGCCGACGAGCTGATCATAGGCCTTGAGCGCCTCGTGCAGTGTGATACCGGCGGCGACAATCGTGGCCTGGTCTTTGTCAGACTGATGGATGACCCGGCTGCCACCAATTGAGAACTTCTCGTCCGCGCTATAGAGCACTTGCGTCTTTTCGCGTGTGGTGCGCATATAGACGATACCGCTGTGTTCTGCCATCTCTGCAACCAATTGAGCAGCCTGGTTGGCATCGCTTGGATACAAAACGGTGCTCCCGAAAACGGCACGGAACATCGATAGGTCTTCTAACGCCATCTGTGAAGGTCCGTCTTCACCGATTGAGACGCCTGCATGCGATCCTACGAGGCGAATATTCGCGCGCGAGATCGCTGCCATACGGATGAAATCATAAGCACGGGTGAAGAAGGCTGCAAAGGTTGATGCGAATGGAATCTTGCCTCGTACGCTCATGCCGACAGCGGAAGCGACAAGCTGTTGCTCAGCAATATACTGCTCGAAGTAGCGCTCGGGATATGCCTTCGCAAATTCCTCGGCGTAGGTCGAGTTGCTCACTTCACCGTCCATCGCAACAACGTCAGGATTTGCAGCGCCAAGAGCCTTGAGGGCATCGCCATATGCTTTACGCGTCGCTACGCTATCGTTCAATTCATAGCGTGGAAGCTCCACCGGCTTTTTCGCAGCTTCAGGAGCCGGATTTCCAGCGGCTGGCTTCTGAACGGGGAAGACCGTGCTGCGAACGGCGGGATTCAATTCCTTGATAGCCTGCTCTTCCTGATCCTTGTTAAGAGCTTTACCATGCCAGCCGGGCTTGTCCTCAAGGAAAGATACACCCTTTCCCTTCTTTGTCTTGGCAACGATCAAGGTCGGCCGATCGGTCGCCTGTGCAGCCTGCTCGTATGCGCTGTTGATCTCATCATAATTATGACCATCAATCGCAATGGCGTTCCAGCCGAACGCTTTGCCGCGCTCAACGTAGCCCTCGATGTTCCAGCCTAGCTCTGTCTCACCTCGTTGTCCAAGGCGGTTGACATCGATGATGGCGGTCAGATTGTTCAGTTGATAGTGGGCGGCTATATGAAACGCTTCATAGATTGAACCTTCAGCTGATTCACTGTCACCCAGTAATGTCCAGACATGATAGGGAAGTTTGTCGAGATATTTTCCTGCTGTCGCAACTCCAACGGCGATGGGCAGGCCCTGGCCCAATGAGCCGGTGGCAACATCCACCCAGGGTAGTATCGGGGTAGGATGACCTTCGAGGCGACTGCCAAACTTGCGCAGGGTCAATAACTCTTCATCGCCAATTGCGCCCGCAGCTTTGTACATCGAGTAGAGCAGGGGGGCTGCATGCCCTTTAGAAAAAATCAAGTGATCGTTGTTCGGGTTCTTCGGAGCGTCAAAGTCGTAATGGAGATGGCTCATCATCAGCACAGACATCAGATCGGCCGCAGACATCGAAGATGTTGGGTGGCCTGAGCCTGCTGCCGTCGTGGCTCGAATGCTGTCAACACGTAGTTGCTGAGCAAGATTTGTCCATTGTTGAACCTGTGAACTAGTTTCCGTGGTTGTCATATTACTCCCTCGCTTTTAAGAGTGTAGCGCGTCCCTCTCAGAGTTCCTAGCATTATTTTAGGCAGTTAGTAGAAGAAAGAGCAAGCTGATGTATTTCCTTTTCTAAGATAAAGTAAGATGCGTTGATCATACTTATCTGATAGAGCCCTGAAATATCAACTACCTACACTTGCTGTACTCAATTCGTCAACAGGGACGTTGATTAGAAGACGAATAATTTACTCATCATCCGGCTAAAACGGTATGCTAATACCATAGCGCCCTTATCATATCTCCTGTAGGGCATTAGTTACAAATTAGAGGTTTCTGAACGTTGTTCTCAGACTTTGCCTCAGGTCAGAAAGCCTTTCTATCATCTTCTATAACGAGTATACATAGAAGGATAGTTTCATCCTTTAACAATAGAATAAAGGTGGCTACCTCATTACGACTGCTATTGATTCACAGGACGCTACCCTTGATGGAGAGGTTTGTGGCCAAATACGTACGCTCATCTCGTTTACGGAGAATGGACTACAGGTGCTAGTTCCATAACTAGCTTCCCCTCAACCCATTCTTGCGAGAGACATAGGGATGGCGTACACTGTTTCAGAAGAGAAATTACCACTATCTCAAGCATGTCACCAGTCATATGAAAGGAACTGACCATGAGAATCGTCTCACTCTTAGCGAGCGCGACAGAGATGATAACTGCGCTTGGATGCCTTGATCAAATGGTAGGCCGCTCACACGAGTGTGATTATCCGCCCGAGGTCCTGCTTTTGCCGCTGGTCAGTAATGTGCAGATTGATGTGAATACAAGTAGCGCACAGATCGACGCTCAGATCAAGCAGCTGGCATACAAGCAAGAGACACAGCAAGATATGGCACTAAAAGCGCTTAGTATCTATACTATTGATGTTGAAAAGCTACAAGAGCTGCGTCCCGACGTGATTTTCACCCAGACACAATGCGAAGTATGCGCCGTAAGCGAGCGCGATGTGACGGAGGCTCTCAAACAACTGACAGGGCTGGAGCCACGTATCGTTTCTCTGGCTCCGTATCGCCTACAAGATGTATGGGAGGATCTCTATCGCGTGGGTAAAGCATTAGGAAGGGCTGAACAAGCAGAGAAGCTTATACAGGGCTATAAGAAAAGCATGGAGCAGGTACACAGCAGCACAGCAAAATTGGTAGAGATTGAAGGACAGGGACGCAGGCCTCGCGTTGCCATTCTGGAGTGGCTCGATCCTCTTATGGCGGCCGGGAACTGGACGCCCGAACTGGTTGCCTACGCTAACGCAGAGAGCCTGTTCGGCGAAGTTGGCACTCATTCCCCATGGCTCACATGGGAAGAACTGCAGACAGCAGATCCAGATGTTATCATTCTTTCACCTTGTGGCTTCACACTTGAACGCACAATGCAAGATGTTCCACTACTACAGGCACATCCGGAATGGAATTCATTGCGCGCAGTCCAGCAGGGGCATATCTACGCAATTGATGGGAATTATTATCTTAATCGTTCTGGACCTCGCCTGGTCGAATCCACAGAAATTCTCAGCCATGTCATCTGGAAAGAAAAGGGCGCACATCCAGATGTAAATGAAAAAGCATGGCGACACATTGAGTCGTAAAACAAGAAAAGCTGAAGGGCAGGCAGTATCTACAAACAGGTGAACCCGCCATACTGCCATGCCCGGAAGGAGCGCAAGCTGTTTAACGATGAACGCGCGGTGCCATAGCCCAGAACAATAACCCCATCGCAACAAAGAACAGCAGGATCATAGATCCCATCACCGGGTCAACCACGCCGCTCACCGGCCACTGAAAAATAGCTGCCCCGATCAAATAAAGTAGCCAGAGAAGACCCAAACCGGGAATGATGTACAACCAGTTAAAGCGTGCAAGAGGATTGGCCTCACGACGATCAACATATTCTAAATCTGTATCAAGTGGCTCCATAAAATACCCTTCTCTCCGACAAGGTACGACCATCTTTTTGTGCTGTACACAACGGAAAAATGCGTCCGTAGTTACATGCTGAGAGTATACCTGGTCAGCACATGATGAATGTGATATAAGAAGGTAGGCTGCTTACTAACAACCTACCAATTTCGGATCGTATTATAGTCCTTCATTCTGACAAGCGCAACTACCGATACTCTACAGCAAAGAACAAGGCAGCTTTAATGGCCAAAGCGGCAGAGATCGAGAATGGACCAGTCTTGTGTGTCAGAATACGTTGAAGCAATCAAATCTAGAAAAGAAATAGTGGGGAGAGAACGACGTTTATTGAAGTAGCGACGCATCTCAAGTGCATTCACATGATACGTAGAGCCATCAGAAGAAGCGGCAAGACGCCCTTCGGCGATTGCACTACAGACATCAGCAAGAGTCGGGATATGGTCGGACATAGGACACCTCCCTACAAAATACTGTGACGCGCTATGACACTAAGGCAATGACAGAGAGGAACGCGCACCTTTCTTCCTACAGAACACGTCGGGAAACAAAACTTCGTTTCAAAGTGTTCCTGCAGTGCCTTCGTTCATCAAAACACGACTTATACTCAGTTTATTCCACTCAAGTACATAATGCCAGTTATTTAACCTCCTCTTGATTTGGATCAACAACGACCGCCTCATCGTCCAACAGACCCTTCATAGGATCAATATACATTACCTGCCGGATCAGGTCAATCTGTTTAATAACTTCTTTGATCGCGGGTATCAAAACTTCCTGTCCATCACGACCTTTAATTACATAAACATCGCTACCACCTGTTGACCAGATATCGGTAATCGTGCCAATTTCCCGATTATCGAGCAGACAGACTTGTAAGCCAAGGATATCATGCTGATAATAAGAGCCGGGGGGAAGACTGGCGAGTTCGGAGGCGGGGATACACAAGTCGCGATTACGCAAAGTTTCGGCAGTATTAGCATCGTCAACGCCATCAAATTTCAGCAGTAGCATATCGCCCTTGTATGGACGTACGCTCTTAATTGCATAAGAAATATGCTCAGGGCCAACGTAGACGGCCTTGAGCGACACGAAGCGATCCGGAACATCGCTCAGAGAAAAAACCTTTAATTCGCCTCGGATACCAAAAGGAGCTACTATTTTTCCAATAGTAGCCCATTCTGTCGTGTTTTTCATTTCCTGAAGCTCTCTATAGCTTGCTTCGTTCTACCGCAACAGCATATGAGAAGATAGAGCTGTGAAGCAACGTTCTTAACTATTACAGTCTGGTATGCAGTCTTTCCTGCATCACTACTGTATCTCTAAAGAGGTATGGCGGCCTTCACGCGTACCGCCGGCGCGCAATAAAGCACGCATCGCCTTTGCTACACGCCCCTGACGCCCAATGACTTTTCCGAAGTCGTCCGCAGCCACATGAAGTTCTAACACCAGAGCATTGCGGTCGTTGCGAACTTCGCGCACCTGCACAGCAGTCGGATCATCCACCAACGACTGGGCGATATACTCAATTAGCTTACGCATAGTGTTGACCTTCCTACTTCAGATACTACTCAGCCGGGGTAGACGCTGGTTCAGAGGCAGCTGACTTCGCTGCAGCTTTCTCTTGAGTGAAACGATCCAGGATACCGACACGTTTGAGAAGAGATGCGACTGAGTCTGTCGGTTGTGCACCATTTTTTAGCCAGCTGAGCGCTCTTTCCTCGTTAATATTGATCGCGGAGGGCTCGACGCGGGGGTTGTACCAACCAATATTTTCAATGATACGACCATCGCGAGGAGAGCGAGCGTCGGCAACTACGACGCGATAGCTTGGGGCTTTCTTCATCCCCGTGCGTTTTAAACGAATTTTGACAGTCATGCTTTCTTTATTCCACCTCTGCCCCGCGGAAGGGGGCTGTATTTTTGGCACTTTCTTGCAGCACATAGAGTGCCCCTGCTTTACGGCCTGATTAGGATAGCACGAAACAACAAAAATGTCAATCTCACATGGTGTCATCTCCAACCCGATGTAGCCTTACGAAATTTGTACGCGCCCGGCTTGCTATCGGCAGGCCGCCCATAATCACCACATGATCACCTTTTTGCACCAACTGCTCGTCGAGCAGACGTTTTTCGACGATGGCAATCAATTCATCTGTGGTGCCGCTCAGAGAGACAAGATAGGACCAGACTCCCCACCAGAGCGGTAAGCGACGATACACTTGTGTAGAGGGCGTGTATGCGAAGATAGGTGTTCGTGGGCGGTCCTTCGCTATAAGGTGAGCCGATAGACCCGAACGCGTGAAGACGACAATAGCTTTGACACTCGTCTCCTCAGCGAGCGCACGAGCCGCGTTACTTATGGCTTGAGACTTTGTGAGTTGCTCTCTCTGCGGCTGCTGGCTGACCTGATTGCTAGACTCGATCTCTTGCGCGATACGTACCATGACCTCAACCGCCTCGATAGGATAAGCACCCACCGATGTCTCAGCGCTCAGCATGATTGCATCGGTCTGATCGATGACGGCATTTGCAACGTCATTCACCTCGGCCCTGGTTGGACGTGGATTTGTGACCATCGACTCTAACATCTGGGTCGCAGTGATCACTGGTAAGCCAAGCTCGTTACACTTCGCAATGATACGTTTTTGAATCAACGGGACCTTCTCCAGCGCCATCTCGACGCCGAGATCACCACGTGCAACCATGGCTCCATCCACCACAGCCAGAATCGCGTCGAGGTGCTCTACGGCTTCCGGCTTCTCTATTTTTGCTATCAGCGGAATAGGGCTATAGTCGTCTTCGTCCTTGAGTTCGCCCTGCAGTTGCTGCAGATATGCTCTGGCATCCAGAACATCTTGTGGTGTGCGCACAAAGCTGAGCGCGACGTAGTCAACATCGTGCGCCACGCCAAAGCGCAGGTCGTCGCGATCTTTCTCGGTGAGGGCAGGCGAGCTTACGGCCACTCCGGGTAAATTGATACCCTTGTGCTCTTTTAAGGGGCCGCCATGCACAACAATACACTGAACATCGGTCTCATCAAAGCTGACAACGCGTAACTCCAGCAACCCGTCATCCAGCAAGATGCGATCACCAACCTTTACATCCTGGGGTAGAGACTTATAGGTTGTGGAAATAGTTTGCGCGGTGCCTGGAATATCACGCGTTGTAATGGTGAGATGTGCTCCATTGACAAGCATCACTGGCTGCCCATCCTGCAGCGAGCCCACTCGAATCTTTGGACCCTGGAGATCCTGCAGAATCGCAACAGGAATATTCAAGCGCGCTGAGATAGCACGGATACGTTCGATCACAAGGCCGTGTTCCTCTTGCTTCCCATGGGAGAAGTTCAAACGAGCAACATTCATTCCCGCCTGAATAAGCTTTTCAAGCTGCTCTTCGCTGCTCGTAGCTGGTCCAATCGTACAAACTATTTTTGTCCGTCGCATCTTTTCACTCCTCTAAAATGGTCTTATTAGTACCTTCACACTCAAGTGATAGCAGACCCTCTGAACAAATACTTACTGGTATAACTTCTATAGCTTATCATTTAGGTAAGAGTAGTGTTTCGAAACCTTTGAAAGCTGTGTTTTGAAAGCTGTATAATGAATAAAAATATAGAGGTTTGCAGCAATGAACAGATAGCGGATGTAAGGTGGAATGTTTAGATTGTCCATTTGATATTCTGATATTTATGCTATAATTTTAGAAGAATACCCTGAGCTTGCGGCGGATAACAGCGACGTTACCCGCCGCAAGTTATTGCAACGAGGCAACGTATATGCCGACTATGCAAGGGTCGGTATGCAATAGAGATAGATAGAAAGATGGAGTAATAGATCGATGACCACCCAGGAACAAAAGGCAATACCGATACCCCAGGTAGAGGCACGCGCTTCTATCCCAAAGCAGAATCTCCGCGTCCCAGGTCCAACACCTGTTCCCCCAGAGGTGCAGGCCGCACAGGCAGCTCCCATGATTAACCATCGCAGTCCCGAGTTCTCTGCCATCATGAAACGCGTGACGCCGCGGTTACAATACTTCTTCCAAACATCCACACCCGTTCTCACCTTTCCAGCCTCCGGCACTGGTGGTCAGGAATGTGCAGTCGTCAATGTCTTCTCTCCTGGAGATCACGTGGTCTCTCTCATTATTGGAAATTTTGGCACGCGACTGGCCAAAATTGCGGAGGCATATGGACTACAGGTGACCCGCATCGAGTTTGCCTGGGGTGAAGCTGCAGATCCAGCGGTCGTAGAGGCACGCCTGAAAGAGGTGGCTCCATATCGCGGTGTGTTGATGACACACAACGAGACATCTACAGGAGTTACAAACGATATCCAGACGCTGGCAGCACTTGTGCGCCGCCTCAGCCCAGATGCTCTGATCGTTGTTGATGCCGTCAGTTCCCTCAGCGCTGTGCCCCTGGAGATGGATCTCTGGGACCTGGACGTGGTTTTTACAGGCTCACAAAAAGGCTGGATGATTCCTCCTGGCCTGATGATGATCGCTGGCAGCGAACGAGCCTGGGAAGCCCACAAAACAGCGAAGCTACCGCGTTTCTATTTCGATTGGACCTCAACGCGCACTCAGTTGGAAACCGTCTGGCAGCACCCGATGACCCCTCCTGTCTCGCTTTTCTACGCAATCGATGTGGCCTTAGAGATGATGCTGGCTGAAGGGCGCGAGGAAATCTTCGCCCGGCATGCACGTGCAGGCGAATATGTACGCGAACGCGTAAAAGCGCTGGGGCTGGAGCTCCTTGCAACCGATCTGCGCTATGCTTCAAATACCGTGACTGCGATCAAAACTCCAGCAGGTGTCGATACCAAAGCACTCTTGAAGAAGCTAAGCAGTGACGATCATGTAGTGCTTGCAGATGGTCAGGATCACATGAAGGGCAAAATCTTCCGCATAGGTCATCTGGGATACTTTACAGAGGCAGACCTGGCACAGGCCATGGATGCAGTTGAGAAGCATCTGCACGAATTTGGCTTTCAGGGCAAATAGTAGGGAGGAGAGAAGTTTATGGCACTTGACGAGATCACGCCCACGCAGGTTGGAACTATCAAAATCCTCATCACGGATCGCATTGCACACGAGGGAGTCGAGCTACTACGCACACAACTTCCTGAAGCACAGATCGATGAGCGACCAGGGCTCAAGCCGGAACAGCTCAAAGCAATTATAGGTGAGTATACGGCCCTTATCGTACGTAGCGAGACACAGGTCACAAGTGATGTGCTCGCGCAGGCTAGCAACCTCAAAATTGTGGGTCGTGCTGGCGTGGGTGTGGACAATATCGATACCAACGCGGCCACGCGCCAGGGTATCATTGTCGTCAACTCACCCACAGGCAATATCATAGCTGCAGCCGAACACACGATAGCCATGCTCATGTCGCTAGCACGCCTGATCCCGGCTGCCAATACGAGTATGAAGGCAGGAAAGTGGGAAAAGAGCCGCTTTCTCGGCATCGAGGTGCGCAACAAAGTGCTGGGCGTCATCGGGTTGGGCAAAGTTGGTATGAACGTGGCCCGACGCGCACAAGGGCTGGAGATGCAGGTCATTGCCTTTGATCCTTTTGTTTCTCCAGAGCAGGCACGCAAGGCCAACGTTAGCATGATGAGCATGGACGAGGTCTTACAACAAGCCGATTTCGTGACCCTGCACACATCGCTCACCAGCGGACCTAATGGGACGCGTGGGCTCATAGGTGAGCGCGAGCTGAAAATGATGAAGCCGGGCGCACGCCTGATCAACTGTGCCCGTGGTGGCCTGGTCGACGAGGAAGCTTTGCTGCACGCGCTCAACGACAAGCATCTGGCTGGCGCGGCGCTGGACGTCTTCAGCGAAGAGCCTATTCGTGACAATGCCCTTTTACAGCAATTAGTGGCGCATGAACACCTTATTGCAACTCCACATCTGGGTGCATCGACAGAAGAGGCACAGGTAGGGGTTGCCACCGACGTGGCGGAGCAGATCGTCTCTGTGTTGCATGGCGGATTCCCACGGGCGGCAGTCAATGCACCATTGATATTACCTGAGACCTTAAAGATTCTCCAGCCCTATATGACGCTGGTTGAGAAGCTGGGCAGGCTCTACACTCAGCTCCAGCCCGGTCCATTGCGGAAAATAGAGCTTACCTATAACGGAGAGATCGCCGGCTATGACCTCCGCCCATTGCAGGCTGCGCTTATCAAAGGATTGCTGGAATCGGTTTCCGATGCTCATGTGAATATGATCAACGCGCAGGTGCTCGCCAAAGAGTGGGGGCTGGAGATAGTCGAGCAAAAATCAACAACTCCAGAAGAATTTGCTAACCAGGTCACCCTACGTGTGGCTTATCAGGGTCAACAGTCGGACACGACTGAAGAGCCTGTTGAAGTCCTCAGCGGGACGGTTATGCACGATGAGCCGCGTATTGTCCGTGTTGGACGCTATTGGACCGAGTTTGTACCGGAAGGCTACGTACTCTTCTGCCGCAATATTGACCAGCCTGGTATGATCGGTCATGTTGGAACAGTATTGGGCAAAGCTGGCGTCAATATCCGGCACATGGATGTAGGCCCAAGCGTGCGCAAAGCTCGCTCTTATGATGCCAAAAGCCCGAACGAGCCTGCGCTTATGGTCATCTCCGTCGATAATCCAATCCCCGAGTGGGCACTCGATGAAATCAACAAAGCAGGCAATATCTTTGGCGTGAAGCGTGTCACTATGTAACAACAATAAAGCTACGTCACGCAGTGTAGTGCGAATGCAAGACAGAAAGCTTGCCCTCCAATTTGAGTTGGAGGGCAAGCTTTCTGTCTTGCATTCATCAAGCCGTTCGTTGCGTGAAGAGAAAACTTCCATCTGAACAAATAAAGTGTTAGATGGTACGATAGGGACGACGGCGTCGTGTGAAGGCGAGTGTAATCAGATGCCAGAGCGCAATCAGTAGAATTGCGCCAATTAAAGCTCTAAAAATAGGCACACCAAAAAGGTTTATATCGCCGATCCCATTAATAGTAATGACCTGAGTCATCAACCAGGCACCAACAACACCCAGAATAATCGCTCCAATAATTCCTAATGGTAGCCTCCACCCCACAATAGACTCTGCAATAACACCAATCACCGCCGCAATAATAAGATACAGGATAAAATTAAGACCGATGGACCATACATTGTGACCAACCGTAAAAGTCACTCCATCTGCAAGAGCTACCATATCACCCTCCTTAGTCTTAGCACGTCCCAGCATAGAAGCGGGAAGAACATAGAAGATGTTCAATATATGTCGCTACTTTTCTTCCCTGAAAGGTTTCTTCTTGAATAGGAAAATGCACTTCTCTATCTATACGGTTCAGCCCTACCATATAGTTTCGAATTGTCGGAGTTATGATTGTCGTGGTTATGATTATCGTAGTTCTCAAACAAGAGATAGTTTTTCGTAGTAGAAAAGAACCTGGACGTGACGTTCTACATGATAAGGTCGTTGTAGAATCTGTAACAATCGCCCCATATTTTCGTAAGCGTAAATGACAACAACGATAGACATACTGTGACGCCTCAGATAAGAATGAAAGGTATAGGGTCATTTCCATATTATGATAGTGACTACTTCTAAAAGTAACGAGAGCAAACAATCGCCGCAGATTAGTCGTTCACAAGCTCGCCTCGCATTCATTGTGCTCCTGGTCATAAACGTACTGAACTATGTAGATCGCTCTGTACTTGCGGCAGTACAGACCACAATACAAAAAGACTTTCACTTGACAGATACGCAGCTTGGATGGTTAACTTCTTCATTTCTTATCATCTACGGCCTGTCAACCTTACCGATAGGCGTATGGGCAGACAAGAGTACGCGCAAAAATATTGTTGCGATATGTGTAGGGGTATGGAGCCTGGCCACCGCTATTGGAGGCTTCACCCAGAACTTCACTCAACTCTTCCTTACAAGGTCAGTGCTAGGTATTGGCGAAGCCGGTTACGCCCCTGCCTCAGTCTCGTTGATTGGCGACTACTTTCCGAAAGAGAAACGTGGCCAGATGCTCTCCATCTGGTCCGTTGGTAACTTGATTGGAACAGCGATTGGCCTGATCGCAGGGGGTTTGATTGCTCAGGCATTTGGCTGGCGTTGGGTCTTCTACATTGTGGGCATTCCGGGTTTGCTGGCTGCGTTCTTCATCTGGCGCACAGTGGAGCCGAAACGTGGGACGTTCGACAACGAGGAGGGCGAGAATGATGATACGGTTGTCGCGCACGGAAGCATCGGCAAAGACCTTCTAGGCACTGTTAAAAGATTGAGTGGTACTCCTACGTACTGGATACTTACGGCCGCGTTCGTCTGCAGTTTCTTCATCGTTGGAGCAGCAATGGCATGGATTCCCACTTATCTCCAACGCGATTTTGGCCTCAAAGTAGCGCAGGCGGCGGCGCTTGCTGGCGTGGTCCTGGCTGGTGGTAGCTTAACAGGGACATTGTTAGGTGGATGGTTAGCGGACTTTCTTCAGAGACGCCGACCTCAAGGCCGTATGATCGTCACGACAATTGCTTTTCTTGCCGGTGCGCCGCTCACTTTACTGGCACTTACGATGCATAGTCTACCGTACTTCATTGCCGCATTCGTACCCGCAATTATAGCTCTAAGCCTTTGCCTGGGCCCTATTCAGGCTATCATTCAAGATATTACGCCTCCTGATATTCGCTCGACCGCTGTTGGACTGGCACTCCTATTAGGGCATCTTTTAGGCGATGCCTCCTCACCAATCATTATTGGAGCAATTAGCCAGCGATTTTCACTAGGTTTCGCCCTGCTGGTGACAGCCCCACCCTGCCTCTTCCTGGCAGGTCTGATCTGCCTGCTCGGTTTAAGAACAGTCGCCCGAGATATGGAAGCTATGCAGAAGCAGCTTCACAGACAAAAATAGCTGTAAGAATAGCATGGATCATCCCGAACGTTTTTAAAATTATTTACACCCTATTTTTTAGGGGAGACGGGGGGAACAAAAGGGGGGGG
>CAXTXB010000001.1:38815-53316 GCA_964247965.1 uncultured Dictyobacter sp.
ATTACATAGAAAACAGTGTCAAGATTTTTTGGAGGGAACATGACAGGAGAAACAGGATTGCATCACAACGGTTCAGTCTTTGAGAAAGTTGTATGAGCGATGATTGTTGCAACAAGAAAACCATCTTTCGGCGAAAGATGGTTTTTAGGAAGCGGGTTACGGGATTCGAACCCGTGGTCTCAACTTTGGGAAAGTTGCATGTTACCACTACACCAAACCCGCGCGTCACTTCTTTGACAAAGGGAATTATAGCTGACTCGTAGGAATATGTCAAGTATCTGCAAAAGGACGAAAGCCAGGGATGCCAGATTCAACCGTGCTATGATATCATACATAGAGATTAAAAGCAGCAACATATAAGGCGATGGGACCGTATATTCTAGGGGAAGCTACACGTTACGTACTCAGCAGGAGGAATTTATGGGACTTATCTCGCGTCTCATCAACGTATTCCGCATCCATGCAAATGCGGAGTTGGACAAGGCAGAGGACCCTGGTCAGGTTATGGACTATTCCTACAATAAGCAATTGGAACAACTGCAACAGCTTCGTCACTCAATCGCTGATGTTGTCACCCAGGAAAAACGACTGGAGATGCAGCAAAATCAACTTCAAGAAAAGGTGAGTAAGCTTGATATACAGGCCGGGCAGGCATTACAAGTCAACCGCGAAGACCTGGCACGACTGGCACTTCAACGCAAAGAGACCCTTGTCACACAGCTAAATAGCTATGAGCAGCAGATTGCACAACTACGAGCACAAGAAGAAAAGCTTATAATGATGGAACGAAACGTCTCTGCACGAGTAGAGACATTCCGCACCCAGAAAGAGATGGTCAAGGCGCAATATAGCGCTGCCCAGGCTCAAGTGAAGGTTAATGAAGCTATCACAGGTATTTCACAAGAAATGACCGAAATGAACCTCGCAATGCAGAGAGTACAAGATAAAGTATTAAACATGCAGGCACGTGCCAACGCTATGGACACACTGATTGAGCAGGGCATTTTGGGCGGGTTGCCCGGGACAAGCAATGCTGATTACCTGGATCGCGAGTTGCAGCAGATTGCGGCCCAACAGAATGTTGAAACACAACTGCAGGCGCTGAAACAACAACTGCAACTCGGTGAACCCGATACCAGACGAAGACAGATTGAAGGGCCAGCTACTGAATAGTAGACTAGCCCTTTTTCTTATTATCCTTTTCTTTGCGTGCCTTTTCTTTATAAAAAGACTTTGGTTTAGGACGCCGCTCCGTATCTACATATGCGGCAGGGGCTGCATCTTCGTGTGCCGCGACCTCTATCTCATCGCGCTCACTCATCAACTCTTGTAAATCATTATACACGTTGTAATTATCAATTGTTTCAGGCATACGCACCATGTGACGCAACACTTGCACCTGAGAGATGCTCGTCTTGTCATTTCTGGCAGGTTCGGCCTTGTTCAAAAGCTTCTCCACCAGGTCCATACTATCATCGTGTGCGCCAATACCTTCAAGCCGTTCACGAACGACTAATAATTGCTCATATAAATTCATTGTACTCTCCTCTAAGTAGCAGATCTCGAAATCCACTTGAGGATATCGTAACATAGAGCATAAAGCCCGTCAAATTAAACAAGTGTGTTCGGTACAATACGGATGGAAAGAAGGAAGGTACTTACACTTTTCCTTAACTTCACCCTTTAAGCTATAAGCGAACTTTATGCGCAGATATCGCTACAAAGGGTTGACTCTCATCTTCTTTATCTAAAACAGCTTCTACAAATACAAGATTTGTATAAAAAGTACTTCCTCCGTTGAAATCGGCTAAACGGTCGGAGGTAGTCCAATTGATGTTGCGCTGATCGGGGCTGTGCCTGGGCCACCAGACTGTTGCTGTAGCCAGGACACCAGGACGTACGTCTTCTGTAACATCGGCAATCAGGCGGCACCAGCCACGTTCATTACTGACACGTACCAGTTGTCCACTGCGGATGCCTCGCATTGCTGCATCGTCTGGATGGATACGCAGCGTGGGGCTGCCTTCTTTCGCTTTCAAACGTTCATGATTGCCAAAAGTCGAACTAATAAAGTGGTGGGCTGCGGAACAGACGAGCGGCAGACGTTGATCAGTTTCAGAAGATATGGAAGTTGTGGAGATGGTTATTTTCGACTCCACTTCTGGCTCCCAGCCAGGGAGGGGATCATAGCCCTTGACCAGTGCCTGGGCGGAATAGAGCTCCACTTTACCAGACGGAGTACGAAAAAGGCCATCTGCAAAGGGAACACGAGCATCAGCAGGAATGTTTAGTGGAATAGTGCCTTCAGCCAGTAGACGCTCATGGGTAATTCCTTGTAGCAGTGGCTGATGAGCGGCGGTAGCCTCTAATACCTCACGAATCACTGTCTGTGCATCCGAAGAGAGCCAGGGTTCCTGAAAACCCATGGCTGCAGCAAGAGAGCGCATGACATCCCAATTGCTGCGAGCCTCACCCTGTGGAGCGATGGCCGGCGCGTTGTATTGCAGTGAAAGATGCCCATAAGGCTTATGGAGATCTACATGTTCAAGCTGGCTAGTGGCGGGCAAGACAATATCAGCATAGCGAGCGGTGTCGGTCTCGAACAGGTCATGGACCACTGTAAATAGGTCATCGCGCAGCAAGCCTTCGGCCACCTTCCCAGCATTGGGAGTCGAGGCAGCGGGGTTTCCATTAAAGACGTATAACGAGTAGATCGCAGGATCAGCCTCACCCGTCAAAATGGCTCCCAGACGGTTCATATTTAAGGTGCGTGGAACCGGAGGACATGCCGGATCATTTCGATGAGTTACAGCGTCTTTATCCCAGCTCATCCAATCGCTGGTGCTATACATCAATCCACCACCTGGCAGGCCGTAATAGCCAGCAATCGCAGGTAGACAAGCAAGTGCGCGCACTGTTTGACCACCATTGGTATGACGATTAATACCATCACTAATTCTTAATAAGGCAGGTGAAGCACTGGCATAACTGCGGGCAAGATCAAAGATAGTTTCACTGTCCAGGCCAGTAATCTGCGAGGCTCGCTCTGGTGAGTACTGCAGAATCCGCTCCCGCAGTTGTTCCCAGCCTACCGTATGCTGAGCAATCCAGCCGGGCTTATGCAGGTCTTCAGTTACCATTACATGCATCATAGCGAGCGCGAGTGCTGCATCTGTACCCGGATAAGGTTGGATAAATTGATCAGCGGAACGCGCCGTTAACGTACGAATGGGATCGATCACCACGACTTTGGTTCCATTGCGCTGCGCCTGCCTGAGAAAAGGCATGATATGAGGAGAAGTACTAGCCGGATTGCTGCCCCAGATGAGAATATATTTGCTCTGCAACATGTCTTCTGGCGAAGAGGCAAGACGGCCGCCAATGGTAAGTTGAACAGCCTCTTCGGCGGCATAGCCACAAATAGCACGCTTCAGATTGCAAGCGCCCAGACGGTTCCAGAAACGACTATTCGTTACAGTTCCCTGGAGCAGGCCAAGCGTACCTGCGTAGCTATACGGTAAAATACATTCAGCTCCATACCGGGCAATAATGTCTTGCCATCGCTCAGCAATCTCAGCCAGTGCCTCATCCCATGAAATACGCGCAAACTGCCCACTCCCCTTTGGCCCGACGCGGCGCAAGGGATACAGAAGTCGCTCCGGGTGATACACACGCTCTAAGTAGCGATTCACCTTCGCACACAGCCATCCCCGCGTCACCGGATGGTCTGCACGACCATGTATACTGACAGCCTGCCCCTGCTCATCAACGTAAGTCTCCAATGCACAAGTGTCAGGACAATCATGAGGGCATGCTCCATGAATAACGCGCAGATTGTGAGGATCACTACGACTGCTCGTTTGTGAAGGTGGTTTTAATGCCATAACCCTTTATCCTTTCAACACTTAAGATAACGCAATTTTTCTCTCTGCTATGCATGATCGCTCTCCCATGAACCGGTACCGGTTAACCAATCGAGGATGGTTTCGGCCATATGCGATCCAGCTCCCTGGCGCTGCGAACAGCGTGGCAAGCTGTGCAATACCATAGCACCGTATTCTTTCGAGGTCAGCCGGCGATCAAAGAGCACAACAGCGTTGCGCCGCATGTCGCTCCAGGCCAGACGATTGAGGGCACGCTTCAGACGCAGAGATGCAATTGGTACTGTCAACTGATGCAGCTGATCTGAATACTGCTCGGCGCGCGCCGCAATAGGAGGATCGTTGAGAACGGGCATGGGCAAACGTGCTATAAACAGGCAAGTAGGTGTACGAACGATGTCATCGACGCCATCCCAAAAACTGCCAGTTCCGAGAATAACTATGCGCTCTTGCGTCTGAAATATCTGCCATAATTGACGAGGAGAGCCGTCGACGCCCTGACCTAAAACAAGAATACCTCGTGCTTCTAATAGCGGTTTGATGGCTGCATAGGTACTACGCAGAGAGGCATGTGACGTAAAAAGCGCAACAACCTGACCGTCTAGCGCTGTTGCTAGCTGTATCAGCGTCTCATCAAGGTGACGTTGATACTGAGGAGAATTGGGCTCAGAGACATCATCGGGAAGATATAACAATGTTTGTTCATGGTGTTCAGCAACAACTGAAGATGCGGGACAGCTATCACTTTCAAGTCCGAAACGATTGCGCATAAAAGAGAAGGAACTATCGACCGAAAGAGCATTGCCTGCGAAGATCGTAGCGTTCTGCTCCTGCAATAGATGACGTTTCAAGAATGAGGAGGTCTGGACGATCTGAGAGTACAGAATAGGAGCATTCTCCACAAGCTGTATTAGAGAAACATTTTCACGTTGCATGGGAGCATTTTGTGTGGAGGGTGGAGGCGATGGTGGTGTGCGTAGCCAATAAACACTCTCACTTTCACCCATTGTAAGTGCACTGTGAGCCAGGCTTTTCTGCTCCGATAACTGCTGGGCTGCAGCGACAAGTTCAGAGGCGACAGAGCTATCCTCACCACTGCCAACATCAAGGCGGTTTCGACTACGCTGCGACGTCAGAATAATCTTCTCGGCCTCATTCGCCAGGTCAATCACGGCCTGTAGCTTTTGTGATGCCTGTTGCCACGCCTGCTCTGTCTCCGTCCAGACACTTAATTGACGGATATTGCTACTTAGCCGCAGAGGTTGATCTGTACGTTCGTGACCACGACCACGACCTTTCTCGCGTCCATTGCCATTGGCACCTTGCTGCATGAATTCTTCTAGTATGCTACGGAAGCTTAAAAAGAGCTTTTCGATGGCAGTACGCGCCTGACGCAGAACCTGGAACCAGTGCAACATACGTGCATCCAACTCAGCTTTCGCAATGGTCGGTGTAGTAGAGAGTCCACCAGGGCCGTTTTCACGAAGAGAGGGGGCAGCGAGTGCGAGTAGGCCCTGATAACGTCCATCACTAAGCTCGGCTCCGATGCTATTCAAAAGCCGGAAGAGATGCATTTGATCAAATTCCGCGCTACCCCAACGAGCATTTTCTTCTTCCAACAGATCTGCATCTAGAATGAGACGGTGACCAATAGTGGATAAGAGTGAGTGTGAACTAGAAAGATCATCGAACAGGCCTGCATGGGTTGTTACCACGATTCTCGCTGTGTTCACGCGTTCCTCTGCAAGACTAACGAAGCAATAACCTTTACGACGATAGTTACAACGCTGGTAACTTGTACCGAAGCGTGTATTCTTCGAAGGAGTTTGTTCAAAACCGGAGGAAATGCGCTCCCAGGCCGATATTTCTTGCTGTAGCAGTGTCAGTTCACCCCGCTCACCTGTGACGGTCTGATGCGTCCACAGACGAAGCTTAGCCAGCCCACGCGCCTGTTCAGCGGTCAGTTCGCCGCTTGTACGACGCATTGCCGCCCCAAACCAACGATGCGTACACAGGTAACCTCCATGCTCTGCCAGATACGCAACTGGTAACTGACATTTCAACATCGTCTGTAAGCGGGGCAGAATTGTATCGATCAAGTGTCGTGCACCCTGTTGATGCGAGCAAGCAATTACTAAACGACGGTCGTCTGTTTTCTCTTCAGCTAGCCATTCCAGAGCTGGTAAAAGGGCTGGAATATAGTCATGACCGCCAATAGCCACTTCCAGGAGAAGCGGGTGCCGCATCGTCAAGGCATCGCGTACCGCTGTTCGAGCAGCAGAATACTCTATTGTGGTTGCGCTACCATCCAACGCTGGCTGAGATGCGGATAGAGCTGGCAATTGATCAGGCGTAACAGAAGAACTTGGCACTGTCGAGCCAGGAGCATCAGGCACAGCCTGTTCTGTTTCTTGTCGCTGCATTACGGCAAACGAAAGGACACGCGGGTCCATACCTAACTGGGCTGCAAAACGATCGCCCAGGCTGCCGCGAGAAAGCTTCCCATAGACGCCCTCGTCCTCCTGCCTCTCACGCAACTCCTGGCGAAAAAACTGTAGGAGAGGCCACGAGCGTGGAGCATCCAGGTGTGCCAGATCATTGAGCAAGTCCAGATCCACCGACTGCAGACGCTTATGCAGGGCCACAAATACCTCCATCGCAAGCACAGTATCCACCATGGCACGGTGGCGGTCCTGTGGTACCTGCACGCCTAATGCCTCAGCTACCTGGCCCAGATTATAACTTACTAGAGATGGCAGGAGCACAGTTGCCAGCTCGAAAGTATCAACAAGCGGGTTTAAGCGCGCCAGACCACGCGGGCGCAGAAAGCCTACGTCAAAGGGAATACTATGACCCACGATAGGAAAATCACCGAGGAATTTTTGGAGCTTGTTTGCTATCGCAGAAAAAGGTGGCGCGCCTATTAAATGCTCTGATTTAATACCTGTCAGCCTCTGTACACGATAGGGAATAGAACGACCAGGAGCAACAAACGTTTCAAACGTCTCGATAGTTTCGGTGCCTTGAAACTTGATTGCAGCAATCTCAAGGATAGCATCCTGCTCTGGATGAAGTCCCGTGGTTTCTAAATCAAGGGCAACACGAATGACTGACTTTTTCGCCATGGTTATCTGTTCCTCACGTCTCTCTCGACTAGTGTATAAACGACGGAGCCTCCACTAATTCGCGGCTGATTGCGGTAGAGGCCAGTTTTCAAGCAGAGTACGCGCCAGGCGCGCCGCCCGTCCTCGATGACTGATTTGATTCTTTTGCTCTGGTGGAATTTCAGCGGTCGTTTTCCCGAGCTCAGGTACTAAAAAGATAGGATCATACCCAAACCCATTTGCTCCGCGAGGAACATCGGCGATTATCCCCTCAATAGACCCTTCTACGCTCTTATGATATCCTGAGGGTTCAGCTATAGTAATCACACAGCGAAAGCGAGCAGAGCGCTGCGGCACAGGCAACCCACGTAAGCGCTCAAAAATAATGTGAAAACGTTCTTCATACGGTGTATCTACTCCCGCAAAGCGCGCGGAGTAGATACCAGGGGCACCGCCAAGAGCATCTATTTCTAAACCAGAGTCATCAGCGAGAGAGAGTATGCCCGAGGCACGAGCATATGCCAGGGCTTTGAGTTCTGCGTTTTCCTGGAATGTTGTCCCCGTCTCTTCAACATCTAGATCCAGTTGAATGTCGTTCAGGGACAAGAGCTTAAATGGAATGTCTGAAAAAATAGTACGATACTCTTCCAACTTGTGACGATTCGTTGTTGCAACCAACAGGGTGCGCATACAGACTCCAAACTAGGTGAAAACGCAATCTTGCCTCGTATTTTATCATATCGCAGTATAGTTGTCGAGATTAGAAGTTCTGCATTTAATATTTCCATGTCTCAATGTTGTGTATCAATTGTAAAAAGGCACAATTCATCAAAAACGCAAATAATCTACAAAATGCCTGATCTCTATCGAAAAACAGACACCTTTTCTCTACAACTGCTTCTTTCATTCGCTCCTATAAATTCTACCTATTAGAATAACCTTGTAGCTTCCTCGTATACCTGCATATCGTCGCTATCACCCAGAAGTACTTTTATAGCGTAGCAGAGAGAAAACAGCAACAGAAATAGATGATATACGAAAGAACGCTCCCGGACCAACTATTTTTCCGATATTGTCCTACTCAGACCGAAAAAATACTTGACAGGGAACAACTATACAGGTATAATCCGCAATGTTAGAGAAACAGACAACTAAATAATGTGTTACTAGCACTAGCAAGCCGGTGTAGCTCAGTGGTAGAGCAGCATATTCGTAATATGCGGGTCGCGGGTTCGATTCCCATCGCCGGCTCTTTTTTATTCGATATCTAGTATTTCCTCCCAATCATCAGTCTGATGTTTTTCCCTCCAGTGCCGCTTCGCATGACAGTTTACGCAAACTACATCACATTTTTCTGCTCACGTGCGAACAAAGGCCCTCTGTGGATCAGGCAAGGATGTCTTCGCAACGACACCAAACTCACGCCCCGAAAGCGCCAATCTTTTGTCAAATTTGTACCGAGGTGGCTAAAACGTTTGTCAAATCACACAATGTAGTAGTAAGTATTGGATGATCAAGAAAAAGGGGAAGAGGGATACTTGTCGAAAGCAAGTATCCCTCTAAATCGATACATGTTGTTTTAGAGTTGGAACGGTGGCCAGTCGGTGCGGAACTGTTTGACGAGGGTATCGACGTCCAGGAGAGGCCGGTGCATGGCGGGTGGGGTGGTGATATTTAAGGTTAATATCTTACTGTTGATGCGCCGTAGTAGCTGTTCATAGTCTGTTGCGACTTTCTCAAGCGTGATGTTGAAGGCGCGTTTTTCGCGCTCGAACGGTGGCATACGGCGTGTACGCAGGGCATTGCTGCGGTGCAGCATCCTGGCTACTTTTGCGTCGGCGCGCGCGAGATCTATATCGATGTCTTTCGCCAGCTCGATTTCTGGTGGAACAAGATCGTTGTTCTTCAGCAGGTTATAGGCCATTGATTTGTCGCCGGCCTTCGCGCCCTTATCCAGGTCCAGGGGCTTACCTGTGCCAGCTAAATTATCGAAATCGCCGCGCGCCTGCGCCTCGCGAATCATTTCTTCAACATAATCGGTCATTCTCCGCCCCTGGTAGCGGGCCGCTCTCTTTTGTACCTCGCTGGTATCTGTGGCTGGTTGGTCCGGCTTCTTGCGCCAGTCTACGAAATCCATATAGCTCCCCGATTTTATGGTCTAGAGTTCCTTTATGCTTTTTCTTGTCTTATATTATAACGTTTTTGATGGCCTGATGCACGACATCATATACGTCAGCCAGGGGTATATCCTGTGCTGTGGCGATGCGCCGACATTCTTCGTACTCAGGCACAGTACTGATAATGCGAGCACCCAGGCGCTTTATTTTCACAATCACGGGGCCGAGAGGAGTTTCAATATGCCTCTGCTCGCGCTGGGCTTTGAGACGACGTACATGCTGTATTCTGACGCCTAGCGTGCTTGTCTCACGTAGCAATACAAGCGCGAACTGCTCTCCCCGCTCAGGCACACAGATTACGGTTATCAGGGAGGCAGGACGATTTTTCTTCATCTGCAGCGGTGTATAACTGACATCGAGCGCGCCCAGGGCAAAGAGCCGTTCCATTAAGCCTCCCAGCAGCTCTCCCGTCATAGTATCAATATGCGATTCTATCACGGCAACCCAATCTGTATCGGCGTCTTCTATCCGTTCATTCTCAGAGGTCGAGGCCGACTGCAGATAACCAGTATACAGGCGTAAACTACGTTCGTTGGCAGGGGGTGCGAGATCAAAAGCATAGCCGACACCAGAGATTGTAAGCGTGGGCTGTTCAAAGCGCGCCAGGGTGGCAAGAATCGCTGCCCCTAGAGCAGTTACGCGTTCGCCCTCAAGGAGAGATGGTTGCCAGGGGGCCTCTACGCGCCGCAGGATTTCAAGCGTTATGGGTGTAGGTACAGGCTGTAATTCCTGGGCAGTTTCTGTAAAGCCACTGGTTAGCGGCAAAGGTGATGCATAGATTTGGTCGATAGCCAGGGATGTGACACCTAAGACAGCACCAGCAACGCAGATTATTATGACAAGCGCCTCTTCTTTGGAGAGAAGTATCTCATCCGTAGTAAATCCAGTAACCGCAAAGTGAGCTTCTGCGAAATGGCGCAATATAGTTAGACCATTTTCCTGGGCGTGGACAGGAAGTTTAGCAGTTTGAAAGATAGCTATGATTTCAGCTAGAGAACGTGCAGGTTGCTCTACAGAAGACGAGATAATAGCGATATGCGAACCACGTATGCCGTTGCGCTGAACAGAAACTTTCTTTAATTGATAGCCCTGAATCGGCAGGAAGGCTAGAACACTATTGAGTACATCTAGAGAGAGGCCAACATCTAACAAAGCAGCCAGGAAGAGTTCTCCACTCATACCAGCCCTGCAGTCTAGATATGCAACTTTTGAAGTCATAGCTGCAAGTCCTTCCATTTATGCATAGAAGAAGTCTTCCTCCAGTGCTTCGCGCAACAACTTATAAGCCTTGTGCAAACGATTTCGAATTGTGCGATCACTCACATGCAACAATTGAGCAATCTCCTTGCTCGATTTTCCATTCCAATAAATCAGACAAATGACGACTTTGAGATTATACGGTATCGTAAGTACACACTGCCGTACGTAGCTCAACTCAACGCTACGCATCATCTTTTGTGCTTGATCATCCTCAATATCAAAGGAGAAGTCCTGGCCATAGAGATTCTGCGCAACCTGATCGATACTGATCATCCGAGCACGAGGAATACGTATGCTTTGTTCCACACATCCGGACTTCCAGAAACGTTCGTACTGCATAAAATAGCTAAATACATGCCTTCTCTCAAAATTCAGGCTCACACCGAACCTTTCCTCCCAGTGGCGCTTCTCCTTATCGATTAAGGCTCGATAGATAGCAAAATCCAAATCAGCACATAAATCATGCTTCAGTAATTGAATTTCTTCGTAAGAGACATGAAACGCCTGGAGCTTCCAGTAGGCCCAGTGTTCGTTATCACTTCTAATTCGCCTATTAATGATTTCGAAAAGATCATCTCGCCCACGCTTATCGATGGCATCCAGACGTAACATCTTCACAAGTAGTTCTAGAGGAGTTTGTGCATCGTTGGCAAGCGCCCAAAATGCAGCAGAATTGTAAGAGGGGATTGTATTATGCACTGGCACCGTAGAAACAGTAATCTCTACCAATTCGTCCTCCACCACACGTTTGACATCAAACATCTCATTCATACGACCCAACACCCACTTCCCAGAGATCCTCATTAGTCTATAAAACTAACAGAAAAACACAGTCCGCTTCTATTCTCTTTACTTCTCTCATTATACATCTAATGCCAATGGACGTCAATCTTCTATTTTGTCTTACAACCCAATTCGTTAGAGCTATAAAACCCAGCCTTCGTCTCCTCAAAACTCCACCCACCCATCTGCTTCTCGTCTCGTCGAGAAGAGAGAACTAGTTTTCATCGCGATGGAAGGCAAGTGCGTTTCTGTACACTTCCACATAGCGAATTGCAGAGGCGCGCCAGGAATGGTCGGCAGTCATCCCATGCAATTGGAGCGTGCGCCATATATCCTTAAATGGGTACAAGGCTAAAGCCCGTACAATCGCCGCAAAAAACTCCCACGCATCATAGTTATTAAACACAAAACCATTACCCTCACCGGTGAGAGGATTGTATTCCTGAACTGTATCAGCCAGGCCACCAACGTGGCGCACAATAGGCACGCAGCCATAGCGCATCGCCTCCATCTGGCTGGTGCCACAAGGTTCAAAACGCGAAGGCATCAAAAACATATCGCTGCCCGCATAAATACGCTGGCGCAACTCCGTATTAAAAGTGAGGAAGATGGCAACTTGTTCGGGATAGCGGGCCGCGAGACTCTGAAACATCTCGTGATAATGCTGATCGCCTACACCAAGAAGCACAAACTGCACCCCCTGCGCAAGTAGAGGTTGAATAATCTGTGAAAGCAGATCAAAGCCCTTTTGGTCAGAAAGACGAGAGATCATTGATAGCATAGGAACTTCAGGGCGGACAGGTAAGTGTACCTGTTCTTGTAAGGCTGCTTTATTTTCTGCCCGCTTTTCGAGGAGGTTCGCATCATACCGGGCGCGGATATGGCGATCAGTAGCAGGATTATACTCTTGATAATCCACTCCATTGAGGATACCAAACAGGCGGTCGCGACGAGAACGCAGCATATGGTCAAGCTTTTCGCCAAAAGTGGGCGTCAAAATTTCCTGCGCATAACGCTCACTCACCGTCGTAACAGCATCGGCAAAAAGGATGCCTCGTCCCATAATATCCACCACATTAGCCAGCTCGGCTATTTGTGGATAGAGGAATCCATTAGAGGCAACTCCGGCCACCTCCAGCAGACGATATCCAAATATGCCCTGATAGGCCAGATTATGGATGGTATACACCGTGGCAGTATCAGCAAAGAAAGAATCCTCGCGATAGATAGTATGCATCCAGTTGGGCACAATCCCCGTATGCCAATCATTGCAATGAACGATATCGGGAGACCACTCTAACGCCCGCATTGCTTCGAGCGCAGCTCGGCAAAACAAGATAAAACGTTCCCCATCATCAGTATAGCCGTAGATATTCTCGCGATCAAAGTAGCGCGGCGCATCAATCATATAGACAGGAATATGATTCCCAATTTCGCTTCGGCGCACCTCTACTTGCACCTGGTAGCTACCCATAGGGACAGAGACGGCGTCAAGCACTGTACTCAGTTGAAAGTGTTGTGGATCAACTTGTCTATAGCGAGGCATAACCAGGCGCACATCATGGCCAAAAGCCTGCAAAGCCTTGGGTAAAGCCCCCACGACATCAGCTAAACCACCAACTTTTGCAAATGGTACAATTTCAGCCGCAAGGATTAGAACCTTGAGAGGTTGTTCAGACTGCATACAAGTTCCCTCCCACTCACAAATTGTACTTTATTATAGCATGTAGACAAAGAGTGACGGAGGGATGACTATTTCACTTTCATCCTTCCGTCACTCTTTGTCTACAGAAGAAAAGCAGCTCAGACCTTATAGCGATTACGAATCAGGAAGTAGAACTGAATCGCAGCAAGCACGCCAAAGAGCGCCAGAACAATGATAGCGTCAGACCCACTAGGAGGAGCGGGGATGTTCGGTGGTGTCTCTTCTGAAGCGAAGAGCGGGACCGAAAACAAGGCGAAGCAAGCAATATAGACAAACAAGCAGGTACCCACAACCAACCACATACCCACACAGCCCAGATTGGCCTCACCGACAACCGCAAACTCACGACGCGCAACGCTCGACCAGATCACAGCTAGAATCAGCGCACCTGAGCAGATCATCATAGCCGTTGGCAACTGGCCAAGTCCAGTGTGCATCAGCAAGGCCGTCAAAGCGATAACAGCGGTAACCACCACACTACCGATCACCACCAGGTTACGGTTAGACCTCCAGGCCCAGATCGCGGCAAGCATAACAATAAAAAAGTTTGTTGTCACGATAGCGTCGATAATGTAACCCATGTCCGATGAAAACGAGCAAGTTGCGGGAATTGCAGTGGCGCGTGTACAAACCGTGAGGAAAGTCCCCAGGCCAATAAATGTCCAACTATGTATCCAATCAATTGCGGGATACACAAGGAACCAGGCAAGAATCAGAATAGCACCAATCTGTGCCAAACCAAGTGCTCCAATAGCATAGAGGCCAGACATCGTACTTTTACGCACAGGGCGCATCAAGTAGTGCAGACGTAGGCCAAAAGCGCCCAAGGCCAGGAAGACAGAGATACCAAGAGCGATATTGAAGATAGTCTGTGCCATAGGTGATGACGCCATGAATGTGTACCCATACAAAAACACAATGAGTAGCACGATAGCAATGACAGTCATCCAGCGCATAGCCGGTGTCACACCTAGATCGCGGCGATCCGGATTGCGCTGCTCGCCAATGGCAAGGATGCCATAGAAAACCATCGCCAGGCCAACAAGAAGCACAATCAAACCAACCATCAGAAAATCAATAGCTGCTGGCTGCAACCAGAGAAACTTGCCACCTAATAGAGGCGCAATAGACGTATTCACTTTCGGGAAATATTGATTCCCCGTGAGTGGAGCCCAGACAGAGAGTGCAATACCGACGACAGAGAGAACAGCACCCAGGCCCACCATAATAATAGGAGGTATAACTGGCTTTGGATCAAAGAGCAGCACGATTACCTGAATGATAGCAAAACTTGCTATACAAATGAGGCCAAGACTAAGAGAACCGTGTTCAAACTCTTCAAGACTCGAAGCGGTCGAGGCATTAAAAATGTATCCGGGGAGTTGCCCAACCAGAATAGCCGCGATAAAGAAATAGCCGACACCAAAGATCAGCGCACGCGCCCATGATATTCTTTCTGGCAACTCACGTTGTTGTACTTGTTGCATGAGTCGCAATTCCTTTCGACATGCCGCTCAGCCATCGTCGAACGATACGACGAGCGAACAGTTTAGAAACCGTCATTGCATCTCTTTTGATTGAGATGCAATGA
>CAXTXB010000002.1:0-17615 GCA_964247965.1 uncultured Dictyobacter sp.
CTATAGAGTCTATCGTGTTATCGGCATGCATTATAGCTTAAACTATCATTACATTATTTAGAATAACTAATTCTACGTATTGAAAGTTACTTATTTTGGTGTTATGCTGTATCCATGAGCGTAGTGTAGCAAGTGAGTGAGGGGAGTACGAAGTAACTTATGTTATCAAATCGATCACAATCCAAAACAAGGCAGGACACACTCAAGCAGCAGATCGCACAGCAGCAGACGCATCCGTATCCATCTCTTTTATCAACACCTCATGCAATACTGACTACTCCAGTAGTAGCAACCAATGCTAATGAAGAATTTGTAGCAACACACGGGTCAAAGAAAAAGACGCGCATCATAGGCACAATAGTGGTTGGGGTAGTTACGCTTATCCTCTACTTCCTCTGGAAGCCGGCTACCCCAGCGCCACAAGCATCAGCAGACACGCAGCATACAATAGGGGCTGCTACATTGAAACCCCTTACACCAGGCCCTACAGACGCTTCTAGCAACACAGGAGGCGATATTCAGGTCTACATCATCGGAGCGGTACAGCATCCTGGTGTCTATACCCTCACGAGTAACGCACGAGTCTATCAGCTATTACAGGCAGCCGGCGGAGCACTTTCGAATGCCAATCTAACGGTAATTAATATGGCGGCACGGCTAAGCGATGGGCAAGAGGTCTATTTACCACATATCGGCGAGACACCTATACCAGGAATGACTGGAACAGTAAGCAGTACGGATCAGTCCGGGCTAGTGAATATAAATAGCGCGAGCGCTGACCAGTTAAAGCAAAGCCTGAACCTTAGTAGTAAATCAGCACAAGAGATCGTTACCTATCGCCTACAACACGGTGCATTTTCATCCGTAAATGCGTTAGCACAAGTGCTAAGTAAAGCCGTTTACGACAAGATAAAGGATAAGGTGACGATCTAATGGCGATCCCTAATGAATTTGCGGGAATTCTAACGGTTATTCTCTGGATCGCGGGCATCCTACTTGGTTTAGGCATTGGTATCTGGGCTGGCAGATTTATAGGAACTTTTCTTGGTTGGATAATTGCCAACTCGTTAGATATGAATATTGGCCAAGGCGGTCGTTTCGGAAGGCAGGTGGGAGGGTTTTTGGGTGCAGTTGGAGGGGTTGGCCTGGGCATCTATGGCGCTACACAATTTGCAACGTTCATTACACAACACGCGCCGCATTGAAGACATGCCTGGTTTCAAATGGAAAAAGTGTACGAGGGATAAGTGGAAGGGAATGCGAACACAATGTCGGACACACTTTATGAACTGCAGGGCTTTACTCTTGTAGGGCTGGCTATAGCCTGGCTGGCTGGTATTTTCTTTGATTCACTACTGCACATATCGTCATTCGTGCTTTTAGGAAGCATGGGAGTAGCATTTCTGTGTATAGTACTACTCTATCACGATCTTCAAGGGCGTACTGTGATGCTCCTCATCCTGTGCTTGCTTGGAGGCGCATGGCGTTACAGCAGTGTGTTACCGGATAACGATGTACATGCGATCTCAACATTTATTAGTTCAACACTGGTGAGCGTACAAGGGACGGTTGCGGATGAACCAAAACTACAGGGGCGCACCCGTGTACTCATCGTCGAAGCCACTACAATCAGCCAGGGAGACAAGACAAAACGGATTGATGTACACGGAAAAATTGAAGTACAGATGCTGGGCGCGGAGATAGAAGATAGCTATGGAGCAAATTATGGCGACACGATTGAATTGCAGGGAAAGTTGCAGGCAGCGCCCCCATATAGTTCGCCGGGCATCTTCGTAGGTATGATGTTTCCGCGTGTCCATGTTACAAGTAGTGGTGGTGGATCTGTCATCGGCTTCTTGTATCATATACGCAACAAGTGTGCTACCCTTATACTCCAGGTGCTACCGCAGCCCACAGCATCGCTCCTCATTGCAATAGTACTTGGCTTACGTACACCAGGTCTGACACCGCTCAAGTTCGCCTTTAACGTTACTGGCACGGCCCACCTTATTGTGCCTTCTGGCTTTAAAGTCACAATCCTCGCTGGTCTTGTGGCAAGTGGTACACGCTGGCTCTACCGTGTGCGCATGCCAGGACGAGCAACAGGAAGGAAACCGTGGCAAGACTGGATTGTGACAATACTCATACTGATGAGCATTGTCGCTTACACTGTACTTAGTGGAGCCGGGCCGGCAGCGATCAGAGCTGGAATCATGGGAAGCTTGCTTGTGCTGGCACCACGCATTGGACGTAGTTACAATGTCTATACCGCTCTGGCACTGAGTAGCACGATTATGAGTGGTCTTGATCCATTTGTGTTGTGGGATACAGGTTTTCAACTCTCGTTTCTTGGCACGCTGGGCATCGTTTTACTCACTCCATATTTTCAATCGCTGCTGAGTATTCTTGATGGACTACCTCTAGGCCACGTAGGCAGCGAGATGATAGCAGTCACGATGGCCGCTCAGATCGCGACATTGCCAATCTTCG
The DNA here is from genome assembly GCA_964247965.1 of uncultured Dictyobacter sp. Taxonomy (GTDB): domain Bacteria; phylum Chloroflexota; class Ktedonobacteria; order Ktedonobacterales; family Ktedonobacteraceae; genus Dictyobacter. The sequence continues at coordinate 2,491 of CAXTXB010000002.1, forward strand.
CTATTACATTTCAGCAGATCTCTTTCATCGCACCTCTCGCGAACCTGCTAACGGTCCCACTGCTAGGTATTTTTATCGCTCTCGGCGTGACGATATGCGGTGTAGGACTTATCTCTCTACCACTTGCCCAAATTTTTGGATGGGCGGCCTGGCCTTTGCTCACCTATGTAAGCAACTGCATTCTTTGGTGTGCTGCTATACCTGGGGCCTATCTTCACGTCACGAATGTCACTGATGGACTGGCATGGGCATACTATGTGTTGCTCGTGTATGTGACTAGCATCATTTTACGTCGACAACGTGGAGTGCAAGAAGTAGTGCATAGGCAAAGCTCAATCGGAGGCATCAGGAAACAGACCTGGCGAACTATACAACTGAGTGCTGCATGCTTATTCATGGGTGCGACAGGAATTGCTGCTATATCGCCACAAAGCGTAGGGCAGCTTTCTATTACATTTCTTGACGTAGGCCCGGCAGGAAAACCAGCACAAGGAGAGGCAATCTTTATTCGTACGGCGGAAAACAAAACAGTGCTAATTGATGGAGGGATGGATGCTACATCGCTAGGACAGGCTCTGGATAGTCGCCTGGCGTTCTGGCAGCGCTCATTAGATATGCTCATTCTAACCTCTCCACGCAATGACCATCTGGGGGGTCTACAAGATGTCATCACACGATACACAATCGGATCGATCCGAGATGCAGGAATGCTGCATCCCACTACAACCTACGCCCGCTGGCGACGTACTATTAGTGAACGCGCATTACCCTATGCCCCTGTGACCGGGGGCGATACTATTCCCATAGGAACAAATATCATATTGCAAGTCCTCTGGCCAGGAGGAGTCATGCACAAGGGGAGCAACGAAGCACGCGACAACAGTCTCATCATACGATTGGTAGCACCTGGACTGCATATCCTTCTCTTAGGAGCAGCGACACAGAGTCGCTACGCCCTGGAGGGACTTACACAGCAATTTCCATCCAATGCACTACGATCGGAGATCGTACAAATTATGGGAGAGAAAAACAAAGAGCTTACACCAGAGTTGGAAGCGCTCATGCAGAAAGCGCAGCCAGTAATGGTGATTATCACACCTGCAGAGGTAAGCACGACGAAGGAGGCTCCACAACCAGTGGATGAGGTACAGAAACAACCTGTATTAGCGGATAAGCAAGTGATAGAGACAGAGCAAGTAGGTTCAGTTGAGATTACAAGCACTTCCATGGGGTGGACTGTGGAGACAGAAGAAGGTCCATAAGCAAACGGAAGAAACAGTATCTATTCTGTAAAGAGAACTGCGACAAGTCAGAGGGACGTGATAGATTATGTTTTGTGAACGTTGCGGATCAGAGATAGCAGACACAGACACAGTTTGTTCAAGATGCGGTGCAAGTCTGTCCAGGAAGTTCAAGAACGACGCCTGGCACCAGCCACTGGCCAACTACGGACAGTATTCAGAGGGAGGAGCTTCCTCTTATCAACAAGGATATATAGCTCCGCATGAAACACCGCCTATCTATAGAGATGCAAGGGAATTCCCGCAACAGAATGGCCAGAGACTATCACGATCCCATCTGATAGAGCCTACATATCATGACGGACATTCAGCAAACCCGGGTTTAAACGTAGTCAGATTGTCTACAAAGAACAACAATGCACTCGTTGTAGAAATCATCCTTTCACTCTTTGGATTATTTGGAGTAGGGTGGCTCATAGCAGGTGAAACTACAGTTGGTACTATTTTGCTCATCTGCAGCATTTTTATCTACTGGCCACTTATTATCCTGGGCACCATCTTCACATTTGGGCTGGGGCTAATCTGCCTGGGACCACTGGCAATTGGAGCGATCATCCTCAATATCCTTCTACTCAATAAAGTCTTAGATCGACACTCAACACAATATGTGATAACGCCACAGCCAGTATACATGCATATGCCACCCAAACAATAAAAAGCATATTCCATTCCTACTATGATACCGTTAGGAAACTTTTTGCATCCACACGCCTTCAGCGTGCATCTATTCTTAACAAATGTTTTACGTTTTTTATATTTCTGCAATCTTTTGCGCTTCGCGCAAAAGATTGCAGAAATATAAAAAACGTAAAACATTTGTTAAGAATAGAAAAGAGCAGCGAAGCTGCGAATTCACAGAGCGCAGGAAGGTGGAGACAATGGGATCAAACAGTCTCATAGAGTAATTTATCTCTACAGGAATTGCCTTACTCTTTGGGAAAGGCCAGACGGCGATACTTTTCTTTAGATTCCAGCCAGGCCTCATCGGAAAGCCCCAGCTTTTCGCGCAAAGCATCAAATGAGATACCTGCTTGAAGTTGCTGCACAGCAAAGGTATCACGCAAAAGCTGCAGGGTTACACGCTTTTGGATACCCGCAGCCTTCACAGCTCGCGCAAGAATATAATTTAAATTGCGATCAGTGCAAGCAAAGATAGTATCAACAATATGATAGTGATCTTTATAGCGTTTAAATATCTCCGTAAACTCAGCAGGCAAGGCCAGTCGACGCTCACGATGTTGTTTTCCAACAGAGGCAGCGAAACGTACGGTCACCATTGGAGTATGAGGGTCGACTAGATCGACATACTGCTCACGCAGTCCCATAATCTCCTCTTTCTTCAGGCCCGCTCGTAGAACAAGATAAATAAGACAGAGGCAACGATCATCTTCTGCAGCGGCATTCAGCAAAAGCTGTACTTCATCATCGGAAAGCATTTCTGGCAAAGGAGGCAAAGGACGCTCAAGAGTCAAGCTAGAGGAAGGATTTTCATGTACAAGCCCTTCACGCTCTAACCAGGAAAAAAAGTTTTTGAGGAAAGTCACACGTCGGGCCATCGTTTTAGGTGCCGGTGTCAGACTCCGTTGGCCCTGAGAACCGAACTTCAGCTTCATCAACCAATCGGTAAGCTGCTCTTTCGAAACACGCCCAACAGGAGTTTCCGGGCCAACAAATTCACTAAACATTTTCAGATCTGATACAAAGCAGGTGATAGTATAAGCTGATTTGCCTCTTACCATCAGCTCCTGCCTGTAAGGAGAGACACTCTCAGCGAGACTAGATTGATCTGTAAGAGAATGAGGCACGGATGTATCGTGTACCTGAGACATTTCTGCAATTCCACCTGGAGATCCAAAGAGGTTTGATTGTAAGACAGCATCTTCATTACTTATCGTTGATTCAGATTGCTTTTCCTGCTCGACATCTTTTTGCATTCTCTACTCCTTGAAGCTCTATTTATCCGACTAACGATAGACAATTTTTTCAGCACCTTACCTTGTGGAAGAAACAGGCTTCATCTTTTTAACGTCGCATAGTCAAATGTCTATGAGTCACACTACCTCTACGTTTTTCATTATAGCAGAATGCGGGAAGATAGCAACTTCGTTTAGACGCAGAGCATGTTGCTTCTCGTCACCAGTCCGGGATACACCATATAACAAAAACCTTCCAGGCTAACGTCTGGAAGGCAATGATATGCGGAAAGACAGAAACTGTATTTATATATGCATAGAAACGTTTACCACTTACCAAAAACTCAGTTCAGGCATTATCCATTGATATCCAGATCTTCAAACTGCCACTCATCATCCTCATCATCCTCATCATTATCTTCAAACTCATCATCATTATAGCGATCCAAAACTTCATAATCAGTCAAGTATGACTCTTTACGAATCTGGATAGTCGGATGAATAAGAGGAAAAGGCTTTAATCCGCTGAGCTCTGCCGGGCCATCCATCCTCGGCTCGTAGGCAGGAGAGCTCTCGCGAACAAGAACCTCATCTTCTATAGCAACCGACTCAAACCCCAGGCGTCGTAGGTCCATCACCATTCCAGGCCATGTATCTTCGGGGTCGATAGCCCACCATTCACGACTTAAATAGCGTACCGGACGGACACGCAAAGGTCGGTTGAGATCGCCCAGATTAGCCAACAACGAAGATTGTTTGCGTTCGGCTTTTTTCACGATGATAAACCGTCCCTTCTATAATAAGGTCTCTTTCCAGTTAAATCAGTTCAGACAATGAAACGAAAAGCACTTACACTCTCTTATTCTTTTTCAACCCTGAACAGATGGAAACCGGTGTATGACTCATACGATATCACATAAACGCTGAAGTTCGCCACTTTTTAAGGCTCACAAACATGACGCGCAAGCAACATAGACAAGGTAGCATTTGTGAGCATTATCATTGACAGTATGCGCATTTTTATGCATACTGCTAACTGTTCAGTGATTGCAGAAACAGGTTGCTAATATCTGGTGAAGGATGCGACGCGATGAGCCAAACAAGAAGAATATTTAGAGCGAGTGCTGTTCCACAAACAACTCTACGCCGTCTGCGTATAATACCAAGCTATTTTTTTCTCATCTGGCGTTGGAGCATGTGGATATATGCCCTTATTGTTATTGTATGGTCGAGACCGCGCTATGCAAGCACTCCCGGTAGCATAAGTTTTCAGAACATGGCCATATTGCTGCTCGTCATTACCTTCGTCGAGACGCTCATCGTAACGTTTTACGCTCCCGTCATTCAGATTCTCTTACCTTATCTAGGGCGCTGGTCCCTCAACGGCCAGCCACTGCGCAAACGCCAGCGTACAGGAGAGACGGAGGCAGAGATCATGCTGCCCTTCGTCCAAACTAGAAATCACTTCTGGGATGCTGCAATCTACGGTATGGACATCATTATTTGTGGATTGATTATGTATTATAGCGCACCATTTCTAGACCCACCGTTTGGACTAGGGTCACCATTTTACCGCTACGGTATGTCAACGATCTTCGCCGCCGCGTTCGCGTATCGCTATCGAGGAGGCCTACTAGCAGCTCTAGGCTACGATTTCTTTGCTATCCTTGGCCTTATCGTTCATGCACCCGGCTGGCACTACTATGATATTAACGCAGTCGACATCGCAGGCTCGCTCTTTGATGCGCCTCTCATCGCCATTCTCTCCGCCTATATAGCTTCACTCCTTGAGAGTTACGCCCAGAGCAAAAAAATCATTCAAGAAAACGCCCGTACTCAAAACTACCTGGTGCGCGTCGGCGAAACTCTCCTAAAAAGCACAAATGACCGTCAGGAGCTTCTACAACGGAGCATCACGCCCATCCAAAAAGGAGGGCATTTTCAGCGTCTCTCTATCGCGCTTATTAACAATACAAGCGACGAAAATGAAAAAAGCAGAGAAAAGCCGAGTATCCAGGCATTCATTGAAACGAGTTCACCCGGCGTGGTTTTGCCAGACAAAAGCAAGGAGTTTGTCGAGCAAGTCCTGCAATCGGAGCAAAAATTGCTCATATTTGAGTCAGACGACGATCACATAAGTGATGGAATAGCACGACTCTATTTACCACTACGCAAAAATGGGCAGACACAGATTATCATAGGAGCTGAGAGCAGACGTAGTACAGTATTTAACGAAAAGCACGAAAACTTCTTGATGATTGCAGGATCGCAGCTTCTAGTTGCGCTAGACAACATTCGCCTGGCAGAACAAAGCTCTCAATTGGTAGCGGCCGCGGAGCGGGGACGTATAGCGCGCGAGATCCACGATGGTATAGCCCAACTTACATACATGTTAAGCCTGCAAGCCGAAACATGCCAGACCCAGGCATGGCGCATCGTCGAAGCATCTGAAGAAGATAGTGAGCTTATCATGCCTCTGGCCGAGCGCCTGGGCAAACTCGTGAAGATTTCTAAGCAAGCACTGTGGGAGACACGCAACTACATGTTCTCACTCAAGCCCTTAATGAACGGGAACACGACACTTACACAGATGCTCAGCAACCAGATACGCGAGTTTGAAGCGATCAGCGATCTACCAGTCCAACTTATAGTCGAAGGAGATACAGACCAGATCAATGCGCCCGATACGAGTCGCTATGCTCAAATTGGCACGGCCCTCTTCCGCATTGTACAGGAAGCACTTACAAACGCATACAAACACGCTGAAGCCACACAGATCGATGTTCATCTCGACTACGGGCAAAGTAGCATCGAAGTGCATGTTTGTGACAACGGACGTGGCCTGCAGCCTAGCGAAGAAGGGCTGCGCATCTACTCAGGGCACGGCACAGCAGGGATGAGAGAGCGGGCAACGGAGCTGGGGGGCAGCTTTGATATTCTAGCTGGAGAAACTGGTGGGGTCACGGTATATGCACGCATACCACTTTAGAGGGAAAAGGCAAAAGGAGAACGACATGACAAAAATACGTCTCATGATAGTTGATGACCACGAAGTAGTGCGTCTAGGTATGCGTGCCGCCTTTGAGTTAGAAGCGGATATAGGAGTTGTTGGAGAGGCCAGCAACGGGGCAGAGGCCCTGGCGAAAATCGATGTACTTGCGCCTGAGGTCATCTTAATGGATGTACGCATGGAAAAGATGGGAGGAATCGAAGCATGCCGCGAAATCAAAAGCACACATCCTAAGATAGCCGTACTCATGCTTACCTCCTACCCGGATGATGAAGCCGTTACTGCGTCCATCATTGCAGGAGCAAGCGGCTATCTGCTCAAGAATGTCAGTCGTGTGGAATTGCTTAAGGCTGTACGGCAGGTGGCGACAGGACAATCACTACTCAAACCGGAAGCATCCAAAAAGGCAATTGCAAAAATGACGACACTAGCAAACGGCAATCCACAAGGTGAAGACCTTACCGAGCGCGAACGGGAAGTACTAGCCCTTGTCGCACGTGGCTACACAAACAAGCAGATCGCCGATTCGCTCTATCTCAGCGAAAAGACTGCGCGCAACCACGTCAGCCATATACTAGAAAAACTAGGTTTCGCCAGAAGGAGCGAGGCGGCGGCGTATGCGGTTGAACATAAGCTTATACCCCCACGTTACTGATACTAAGATTGCTGTACACCACATTAGCTCGCTCGCCCTTTGCTGAGGTAGCTAAAAGAGCAATGTCGCCCGAGGTGAACGTCGCATCTTGAATTGGCGGAGCCAAAAACACGCCATTGATATAGAATAACAACGTTGTATCGTGTGCGATAACCTGCAGCGTGTTTTTTGCACCTGCCTTTAGGGCAGGTGTATCCGTCCAGTCACGCAGGACTGTCACTGCGTTAGAGCTAAAATTACTCGATTGTGAAATCCTATATTGGCCATTAGCATTGACCTCAAAAAGATAGCCCTTGTAAGCTCCCAATGCAGTTGTATTTACGCGGAAGAAGAGCCCACCCGAGTCTCCCTTCTTGATTAAAACATCTACCTGGGCCGCGAAATTTTGAAACTGATTGGCGGATTCGCGGCAGCCATGCAGATCACTAAGAAAATTCGTACGGACATGATAGCCATCGGACTGGAATAAGCAGTTATCATTCTGATCCCAGGAAGCAGCCTGAGTATTTGCATCGTCCTTGTTATTTAGAGCATCGGCGTAAGCAGGGCTGGCCGCAACAGCAGTTTGAATGACACCAGCGGTGGCCGATGCCTGCGCCTGAATAGTCGCAGTAGCCCCAGCGACCGCAGTTGCAGTTGCATTCTGTGCCTGCTGTGTTCCAGCAGCCGAGACAGCTTGCGCAGTTCCAGTTGATTTTACTGCTGCGGTCGCCGCTGCATTCTGTGCCTGCCGTGTCGCCGCTGGAGCATTAGCGTGGGCCGTTGCCGCCGAATCACGAGTTGTCGCAACTGGCGCCGGCTTCTCAGTTGCTAGAGGATTTCCCCCAGCCAAAACATACATGATGGGGCCAACTACTGCCAACAGGGCTAATAGGGCCAGTACGATAACGACACGACCCCGATTACGCGATCCAGAGCCGCTCTGGCGAGATTGCTGAGGCGGATAAACTTGAGATCGAGCAGGATAAAAGTTTGATGAAGATGCGAAAGACTCGCGATAGCGGCTGGCAGGCACAAACTCAGGCAGAGCGCGCGTACCGGCCGGTGAGGGATGCATTTGCGGTTGCGTAGCGATACGCGTGGGTGCTCCCGTATTTTGCGTCCACACAGGATTACCCACAGCAGTCGCCTCCGCCAGCTGAGCCACAGCACGGCAGAACGCCTCTGACAGTTCTGTAGCACTTCCATAGCGGAGCTCAGGCCGCTTTTCTAATGCACGCAGCATCACATGTTCAACGGCAGGGGGAAGATCAGGTACAAAAGAGCGTGGCGATGGGGGAAGTTTATGCACGTGCATAGCAATAACAGCTATCTGGCTTTCAGCTGTAAACGGCAGGCGTCCCGTTACCATCTCGTAAAGAAGAACACCAAGCGAGTAGTAATCACTATATGGGTCAGCTGTGCGGCTAGATTCGAATAGTTCAGGAGCAAGATAATCCACTGTTCCCAGTACACTTCCTGTCATCGTCAACTGCGTTGATTGCTCTGAGTCGCGAGCGATGCCAAAATCCGCCAGGTAGCAGCGTCCATCGGCATCCAGCAATATATTGGATGATTTAATATCGCGATGAATAATACCCTTCCTGTGCATATAATCAAGGGCGTTCGCGATTTCACTTAAGTAGCGACAGGTTGTTTTCAGAGAGATGGGAGAATTGCGGATACGGCTCCGGAGCGTTCCCCCTTCCATATAGGGCATTACAATGTAATAGACATTTCCACCATCCAACTTGCTCAACCCAGAATCGTAAACAGGGATCAGGTGGGAATTATGGAGAGAAGCCATCAACTGCGCCTCACGAACAAAGCGGCGCAGCATCTCCTCATCTTCACGTCTAAAAATTTTAACCGCAACTTCACGCTCAAAATGGGGATCATAGGCCAGATAGACATCCGCCATTCCACCGCGTCCTATTGATCGCAACAATTCATATCGATCGAGGGTAGAGCCCTCAAGGTCCGTCATGTACTACTCCAAATCGAAGAGGGAGAAAGGTACAGCTCTTCATTTCACCTTTACAAATTTATATACATATGAGAAGCATCATCATAGCGATAGACAGGATTGCCATGCTGGAACTTTAAGCTTCCATTGTCCGAAGAAAGCCAGAGTAGCACACGTGTACCGCTGGGAGCCTGGAAGGAATAGTGCCAATGATCCAGAGCGCTCGAACCAGTTACACCCAGAAGCCAGGCACCATTGTCTGCCTTTATTGTATTAGGATTGAGTTGACTACACGGGATCGAGCCATCATCATGCGTCGCGTTTACTTGAAAATCGCATGCACGGAGAGACATATTATTCAAGCTGGCCGTGGGGTCGGCGTAAGGATACGTATCGAAACCAGAGACAACTTTGCGCGGCAGCATCGCCTGAGTCCAGACCCAGGCACCTGTATGCAGGGCCAGGGTTGTCTCAACGCTCACATGAACCTGTACGCCAGGAGCAATCAGCACGGTCAACATACAGCCGCTGGAGCAGTCGGGCGAGTAGTCTGCCTCTTTGTGAGAAACATTGATAAGAGGCGTCGGCAGTATCTGCTGCGGGGTTGCACCCTCTATCTTGAGCAGCTCACCCCCAAGGGCAATCAGTGGATATTGAGGAGAAAGAGAAAGCTGCATACCAGGTTGGAGACGATGACAATCCTGCCCAACTGCCTGATTGAGCGCCTGAACAGTCTCGGGCTTCAAATCGCTAAACACCTCGCCAGCACTATACATATGCATATGATAAGCAAGAATAGAATCACAAGAATCGCCAACTCCCACAGGGTAGGCAACGGAACCAACCTGCGGCAAAACGGATGGCAGAGGAGGTAGAGGCGTTGGCGAAGCCTGGGGAGGAGTCACATTAGAAAGTTTGTAGAACACGCCAGTAATCGAGGGTAACACTGTACTACCCGCACGCGATGCATAAATGTATGAAGGTACAGCCAGTCCGATCAAAACCGGCAACAAGACCAATAGTTTCCACGGAATAGATCGTGCGACAATATTTAAATTATCTTTTGGTGTGCTTTTAGGACGAAATTGACGAGCCATCGTCGACTCCAATCTTGATATATCTTACCCCCTAAGCACATTATAACAGAGAATGAAAAGAATAACTATCAATAAAAGCATAATAAAAACCAAACAGGGATACCCTCTTTCTCACAAGGCAACATCACCTTTGATCTTAAATGCTTCAACAGAGGCCAACAACTGTTTCGCTAACCTTGCTAAATGCTCCATATTCTGCGAGACAACAAGAGTACTGCTCCCACTCTGGCGTGTTGATTGCGATACCCCTTGCATAATCTGAGCAACATAATCTGAGGATTGCAATAGGTTTCTAACCATAGTATTAATTGTTTCAACCTCCCTTGCTTGCTGTTCAACCAGCACAAAGATCTTTTCAAGAGAATTACCCGTATTTTGAACCACACCTGTACTGGCTGCTGTTTCACGCTGTGTGTTGCTCATAGAAACAGCTACTGCACCAATATCCTCCTGGATGCGGTGAATAATATGGGTTATCATTGTTGTCTGCTCTTTTGTCCGCTCCGATAGCCTTCGGATATCACCTGCGATGACCCTGAAGCCTTTTCCATTCTCTCCTGCGGCAACCGCCTGAACCGTTGCGTCTAGTGCCAACCGATTTGTCTGGTGGGCAATATCGGAGATGACGCCGACAATATCATTCACTTCCCGCGAACGTTCCCCCAACTGTCGAACTTTGCCTGCTGTCGTCCCCACGTTCTCATTAATACGCCCCATGCCTTCAGTCGTTTGCTGGACCGTGGTCCTTCCTAGATGGGCAGATACACGGGCCTCTTTCGCAGCCTCATCTAACACTTGAACACGCTCGGTCACCTTTTGACCTGAGAGAGACATCTGCACAACTTCACCAGTCGCTGCTGCTATCTGCTGCAACTGAATTTCAGTATCTTCTACAAGTTGTGTCATTTGCTCATACATGTTAGCGACAGATACTTCCACTTCCCTTGTGTGTTTTTTCACACGAATAATCAAGCTGTTTAACTCGGCAATCATATAATTAAACGATTGCGCCAGTATCCCTAAAGCGTCAGTCGTTATTTGAGCCTGGACACGCAGATCGCCCTCACCGACACCGCTTACCTCATTGACTAATTTTTCTACCTGGGCTTGCAGGTAATCACGCTGCCCCTTTGTTTCCTGAATGAGTTGTACGATATTATCAAGCATTGTGTTCATTGATTCCGCAACCATATAGATCTCGTCGCGCCCCGTGATTCTTACGCGCTTGTCTGTCTCGCCCCTGGCAATCCATCTCGTCAACGCAGCAACATGGCGTAAACGTTTGGTGATGGTTAGATTCATGAGAAATCCAAGAATGATGACGACGCTTGTGGTAACTACCAAGGCAATAATGGTCCCTGATAACAGCGAGTTTGTCTGAGTGGCGCTTACTTTGTAAAGATCTAGAACCTGTCTGTACTGATTACTCATGACAATAATGATGATGTCAGGAATCAAAGCAGCGAGGAAGAAGGCGAGGAAGAGACGACGAAAAGTAGGTAGGTTCGTGAGCCATTGCAACATAGTCAGTGATATCCTTTTCTTCATTTAAGCATTGGGCTTTGGTGAACTGTGATTCTACTGTCTATCTTCATCTCATATGAGGCCACGCCCCAGAAGTAGTATCAGCAAAAAAAGCATACCAGTAAACCACAAGGCGGCATTACGCAGATCATGCGCGTACTTCAAAGGAGAAAGTTCCTGGAGTACCAGTTCCGGCTGTTCTTTTCTCTGTGGAACAGGTGAAATAAATTCTTCTGATCTATTTTCATTCTTTGCCACTTGTACCATAGGTGCCTCAGGAGGCGGCATACTTTGTTTGCGTGTGGCAGAAGGAGGCACAGAATACGGAATATTTTTATATCTTTTATGCAATAGAAGCAATTCGGGATAAAGCTGTGCAGGATTTTGATAACGTTGATGAGGTGGTGCTAGTAGCCCCTTTGAAAGCATAGCATGAAATGGTCTGGAGAGGGCGGAATTGTCTCTTAAGGCATTTGTGTCAGATAACCATTGGCCCACTACCGCATAGTATGCTATCTCTAGAAGAGCGCCTAGATCAGCACGTCCATTCACTCTTCCTTGAATCGATTCCGCAGTGCTTTGCTTAAAATACGCTGCATCTTTTGTGTCTGCTATGATCTCCACAAGACCACCAGCCAGGGCAACAGAAAAGTTTGTTAGAATATATTGAGAGTCAGTTAGCTTCTTCATGATATATTCGGGTCGAATATTTCCATGGATGAGCGGAGGTGACTGCTGTGAGCATATGTTCAGTAATTCAACTATCTGTAAGCAACAAGCCACAACTTCTTGCTCGGGTAACTTCCCCCCATTATTAAACATCAATGTTGACAAAGATGAACCTTCAATGGCTTCAAATACAAAATAGTTGTGATCTTTATCGCTAAAAACATCGCGCAGAGCTGGAATATGAGAATTGCTTCCAAGAGATGTAAATACTTTTGTCGCCATATAGGGTATAGCGTGTGCCTCCTTCGGCACATCATTTGGCATACTCAGTTCATAGATAATAACATTTGGTTGTGTAGGACGAGTATCAACTGCAGTCCATACAGTCTCAACGATATCTAGTGGCCATGTTTGTCTGTGAAGTTTTTTTTGTAAATTGTAACGGTTCCTATGGAGCAGATTATCAGAGGTAGCACGATCAATAGGAGGGGCGATAATGTCGTCCGGTGAAGGTTCTTGCGCTGGGGCGATAAGACTCACGGGACCTAATCGGCCAGGCATCCGTATATGTAAGTGGCAGAGCGGGCAGGGGCTCTGACGAACGTCCCACTCATAATTACAACGTGGACACTTCATAAAACCAATTCTCCTGCGTAAGCTTCCATCTTTCAACGAAAAACAAGTATCTCTAGCTAACCTTAATAGTAGAGCACGAAAGAAGTATAACCAGAACCTATCATTTAGTCAATTTGTCCTGTCTCCTATCCTACTAAGGTGGAATTAGTACTATAGATAGCTTCTTAAGAAGAATTTTTGTGCACTATATCCATAAATCTAAAAGCATTTAATGCGCAGAGCAGAACAAGGCCACACACAATGTATTTTTTCCTTACTAAATTTTACATTTACCTTGCCGAAGTAGATATAGTGCCCGGCACTATAAATAAATCATCAGATACTGTATCTATTTAAAAGCATCGAATGGGTACAGTATACTTAACCAGGGGTACTGTACAAGCCCTCGTAGCTATTTGCTTGTTTTCATTCTCTATCAATGCAGTAGAGAATATGAAGTCTTCAATTCTCTTTCGACTTGCAATAGTTATTTCTCTTGACCTCTACCAGCAGTGTTTTTTGGTGCGCAGAAGGCCTTTTATTCCGTGCCTTTATGCATAACATCAATGTACTTTTGCCATTTTTCTTGCGCTACATAGTACTGTAGCTCTATATAGACATAGATGTCACCTTAAAAATGCCTGAAACTGCTTTATCTTTTACTGGCTCCTCTTGCTTCTAGATAGTAGAAATAGCATGAAAGACACTCAGGCATTTTACATCATTACGTATTTAATGGGATAAAGAGGGGATATGCGCTATGTCTGATATATTTCAAGAAGACTTATCCAGAGAACGACCGTTGCCATCTGAAGAGTATGCGGTCAAGGTGATGCCACCAATCTTGAAAACCTTTGATTTAACGACTATTTTCATTGTTGTTCTTTTCACATCTCCTATCGTCATGAGCGCTGTTGCCGCCGGGGCGGCGACATTCACTTATTGGGTTTTTACTGCTATTGTATACCTGGTGCCCTGTGTCGTTGTCACTGCTCAATTGGGAGTTCTTCATCCTAATGAAGGGGCGCTCTACAATTGGACGCACAAAGCATTCGGTGGATATTGGAGCTTCTTTGTTTCCTTCTGTACCTGGATTCCCTGTGTGTTGATTATGGTGAGTGGTGCAGACATTGTGATTGGTTACATTCAGGAACTTAATCCGCGCTGGGCCATGACCACCTGGCAACATGGGCTTGGAATGATTTTGGTGCTATGTATTTGTGCTATAATTTCGATTCAACGTTTCCGCACGGTACAGTATTTTGTTAATATCGTGGTAGTCTTTTTGAGCCTGGGTGTATTAGTTGTAGGGCTAGCAGGCGTTGTCTGGCTACTAAAAGGACATGCATCCGCCACAGACTACACGCACATATCGAACTGGTTTATAACCCTCGGCGACCAGAAGAATCCTGGTAACTTCGTTGTATTTGGCCTGGTAGTCTATGCATATCTGGGGATGGAAGCTCCACTGAATATGGGCGCGGAGATCGTCAATATCAGGGCAGAGAACAAAAAACGCCGTCATATTGTTATGCGCCACCTGTTCTTGGGCACTATGCTGGTTGTTGTCGGCTACCTCATCGATACATTTGGCGTCTTAACTGTGCAAGGACAAAATGCAACGGGGAAGATTTTTTCGTTTGTTACCGTTACTGACATGGCGCTCGGTAAGGTATGGGGGAATCTAGTTGCTATCTGTATCATTAGTTTCTTCATTGTAGAAATTATCGTCTACAATTATGCCTATGCTCGTCTTATATTTGTCGCGGGAATTGATCAACGCCTGCCAGCTACGGTTGCTCGCCTCAATTCCCATCGAGTACCGAGCAATGCGATTCTCATTCAGACAATCATTGCAGCGGCCTTTACAGCGGTTACATTTGTAATTATTCCTTATTTTGTGGCAAATTCAAAGGATATGACCGATATCGTCTATAACGTGAGCCAGGGGGCCGCGACCATCCTCTGGGTGGCCTCAACGGCTATTCTCTTCGTCGATATTACGGCGCTTTATTTTCGTGATCGCCAGTCCTTCTTACGCAACCGTATCTTTTCGATACCAGTATTAGTCATCTGCGTGGTGGTGGGTTCCGTCTCCAGCATCGTTGCTGTACTCGACACCCTGTTCTACTCGTGGGTTGCTAACTTGATTACAAATGAGCAGTGGAGATACATCGTCGGCAGCATAACCATCATTTGCCTTATCATTGCTGGTATAGGTAGCATGTTTGCTAATAGCCAGGCTGAATGGGAAAAGTTTGAACAAGTTACTAGAGATGATAGCGCACCAGCTCAATAGTATCTTCGTTCGATCCAATAAGGCAATGTACGGTCGGGCATAACAAAACTTTTTAAAAATATTTGGATAGTGTTTTAAAACTTAGGGGTGTCCCCCC
>CAXTXB010000002.1:17625-27560 GCA_964247965.1 uncultured Dictyobacter sp.
TTTAAAAGTTTGGTTATTACCGACCCGTACATCCTGGAAAGACAGTACTAACATATCCAGGTAAAGACAGCTTACGCAGCTAAATCGCTGTTACACTGCTTTTCCATTTTAGCTAGACCGTCATCAGAGGACATTTGTCCTTTGAGCACACTGGTAAAGTTATTCGAGATATCATCGCGACACTTCTGCCAGTTAGGCAGAGTTGAGTCTACAAACGCATTGTTGATCTGCTCAGGACCAACCTTGCGAGCAGGAAACTTTGCATAATAGTCCTGGAGATCTTTGCTATTGTACGCAGACTGGCGAATGGGCATATACCCCGTCTGCTTCACAAAAGAAGTATCCGCGGCACTGCTGGTAAGGAACTTCATAAAATCCCAGGCGGCTGCACGAGTATCATCACTAACCCCTTTGTAGAGCACCAGGTTTGTACCATAGAGCGGAGTATACTGACCGGCAGGGCCACCAGGAATGGCAGCTTCACTGAGTTTGAAAGCGCCATTGATTGACTTTACTATGAAAGGATAGCTGGCAATTGTACTTACTGCGAAGACAGACTTCTGAGAAGCAATATCGTTCTGCCAACCGTATTGCTGGGTCACATGTACCACATTCGCTTTCACTAGAGGAGCCAGGGCCTCCAGGGCAGCTTTTGCATACGGCTTATTAGAACCTTGCGCAAAAGTTGACTTCTGACCGTCCTGTGATACAAAATCCTTGCCGCCCAAAGACTTATAGAGAACTTCCCACTCGTCCACGCTTGGAGTGAGTGAAAGGCCCCACTGAGTGCCATCAGCCTTCGTTACCTTGGGCAGATCTGCGATAAGATCGTTCATATTTGTAGGAGGTGTAATGTTATACTTTTGCAGCACATCGGCATTATAATACAGAACTTCATCGCTTTTATTGAAGGGCAGCATATACTGTTCGCCATCGATCAGCCCATCCTTCAACAAAGAAGGGTAGAAGTCAGAGAGATCGCTCTGGCTTAAACCATTTTTGCCCTTAATATAAGGCTGCAGAGACACAATATTGTCATGCTGCTTGTACTGCGTAGCCCAGCTTTCGTAAACCTGAGATATAGCAGGAGCTTTACGGGCTGCAATTGCGGCATTCAACTTTGTTTGAAGTGTGGCATATGAATCAAATGCCTGCAGATTCACCGTAATATTAGGATGCTTCTGCATATACTCCTTCGTCAATGCCTCCACAGCAGTTTTGTTCGCGCCAGTACTGAAGGCCTCCCAGAAATCTACGCTATATTTTTTATTGGGATCAAACTGGGTTGCATCACCCGAGCTTCCTGTTCCGGGAGTGGTGCTACTTTGTGTGCCGCCACACGCCGTCAGCAATACCATGGTTATCATAGCAAGAACAAATGTCATGCGATACCATCTAAGATACATACGAATAACCTTCCTCTTTTGTTTGTAAGCAGATACAAAAAATGATAATGGTAAACGACTTCATCTATATACATCTACACATTCGAACGACCGGTAAATAACTACCAGTCGTCCGCCAGTGGATACTGGCAGAACAGAGCAGGCCCAGCTAGTCTTTAGAGGCACCTGCAGAGATACCTTCGATAAACTGGCGCTGGGCGATCAGGAAAACAACGAGAACAGGCAGGGTAGTGAAGGTGGCAGCGGCGGCCAGGCCGGTGGGATCATTGCCTCCCTCACCACTTACAAAAGCTTGCAGGCCCACCTCGACCGGCCGAAAGGCATCTGAGCTCGTCACCAGATAGGGCCATAGAAATGCATTCCAGCTCCCAATAAAGACCTGCAGGGCCACAACTGCCAGGGCAGGCCTCGCTAGAGGAGCGGCCACAAGCCAGAGAAATCTAAAGCGTGTGCAGCCATCGAGCTGAGCCGCCTCCCACAGCGATGGAGGGAGGGTAAGAAAGAATTGTCGCAGTAAGAACATACCCGAAATACTTACCGCAAACGGAATTATTTGAGCCTGGTAGGTATCGATCCAACCCAGCGTAGAAGTAATCAAGTAACTGGGGATCAAAGTGGCCTCGCCAGGAATCATAATCAGGCCCAGGACCAACAGAAAGAGCACCTGGCGTCCAGGGAACTTCATCGTGCCAAACGCATAGCCGGCCAGAAGAGAAGTCAACACAGCCAGCACAACGGTACAGGCAGCCACAAAAAGACTATTTAGAAAGAAGCGCAGCCAGGGTGCAAGCTGCCAGGCACGCACGTAGTTTGACCATTGCCATTCCGGCAGAAGATGCGGAACGACATCTGCCGCACTATGATCAGTAAGTAGAGAAGAGACCACCACCCAATACAACGGAAAGAGAGCAATCAGCGCCGCAATACCCACAAAGATGTAGCGAAACACTAATTGTGTATGTTTTGAACGCCATCTAAAGCGGCCCTTACCCGCCGAGGGTGTAACACGAAGAGTAGACATAGATCATTCCCTTGTCAGTAAAACTACTGCACCATAACTAGCAGCATATGATTAATAGAGCGAATTAGCACGACGCTGCGAAAGGCCAAGCTGAGCAACCGAGATCGTAAACACGAGCAGGAAAAGAATCACAGAGATTGCAGCACCCCGACCATCATGAGGATTGTTCGAGAAGCCTTCCGAAAACAGGTAGAGACCCAACGTACGCGCAACATTACTCGGTCCACCGGCGGGGCCAGCCAGGAGAAAGGCGGGCTGAAACATCTTGAAGGCATCAATAGTACTTAAGAGCAAAACCACCAGCGTGATCGGCATGAGCAAAGGCCAGGTCACATAGCGCAAGATCTGCCAGGCGTTCGCGCCATCGATACGCGCCGCCTCTGAAAGAGATGGAGAGATATTGCCCAGGCCCGAGAGAAAGATCACAACACTAAAGCCCAGCGACTTCCACGTGGTGTAGACGATAATGCTGAACAGGGTCCAGTGTGGATCGCCCAGCCAATCGATTGAATGCAAGTGCACTAAATGCAGCAGTCCATTAAAAAGACCATGATAGTTATCGAAGATTAAGCTCCATACCGTCGTCGTCGCCACCAGGGGCGTGATGAAGGGAGCGAAAATAGCCAGACGCCAGAAAGCCTTAGCGCGGATGCCAGACATCAAGCACAAAGCCAGGAGAAGGGCAAGCATGAGATGAAGCGGCACAGAGATAACCACATAAAGAACCGTTACGCGGAATGCCTGCCAGAAATCAGGGCTGCTCCAAAGGAAGCTGTAGTTAGATAGCCCCACAAAAGGTTGAACGCCCTGGTTCAAAAAACTCCAATTAAAGAGGCTCATGTAAAATACGAAAATTGAAGGCGCATAAGAAAAAATACCAAGAATGACAAAAGCAGGCAGTAGATACAGATATGCCTGACCAGTAGAAAACCAGCTTCGTACATTCCATCTATGAGAATACACCTTTTTCCCCGAACCCATAATATCAACAGCAACATCATGTTTCATTTTGCGTTCTCCTGATATTTCACATATACCTCTTTACTGTAACACATTAGTATTAAGTACATGTTATATCAAAGCAAACAATTGTTAAATACAACTTTATGAATTGCTTAAGCAACCATTGGTTTATAATAGAGTTAAATGATGTGTTTCTTCAAGGCCCTCAGGGCAGACAGATGCTCCCCACCTCCCCTTCCAATAGAGTTGAGAGGAGTGTTTAGCTTGATGAATAGTGGCTACTTTTGCTCCCACGTCCAAATAAACGTTGTTCTTTCCACTTTATAGATGGCAATGGCTATCTATTTTATAAATGCTCTGACTTTCATCATTTTTACCAGTCTTTAAATAATTTTGCGTTTTCTACATTTTTGTATTCTTTTGCAGTTCGTGCAAAAGAATACAAAAATGTAGAAAACGCAAAATTATTTAAAGACTCTAATGACTCATCCCAGATTATTGAAAAATAATCTGGGATGAGTCATTAGAGCCTTTAGCGACGAGTCATCTGTGCATGGAGAGCGCGCAGAACCCGCTCGGGAGTGAGTGGCAATTGACGGAGACGGATGTCGGCAGCATCGAGCACAGCATTAGCAATAGCAGGAGCCATACCATAGAAAGGAATGCTTGCAACAGATTTTGCGCCGAACAGCTCAGAAGGATCACTCGTCTCGATCAGGAAAGACTGTATTTCAGGTACATCGGTCGCCGAAAACATATGATAATCCTGAAAATTAGTAGTAAGAAGCACACCATTTTGGTCATAGACAAGCTCCTCACATAAGCCCATGCTCAAGGCCTGGGCTGTGGCTCCCTGGATCTGGCCCTCAAGCAGCATAGGATTGATTGGATTGCCCACATCGACCGCACTAATAGCCTTAAGAACGCGCACAGCACCGGTCTCGAAATCGACCTCAACCTCAACCCCCTGAGCCGCAAACGTCATGGGAATAGAACCCATCTTCCAGGAGGAGGTCGTCATAATCTGACGATTTTCAACATAGAGTGAGTGAGCAGCAACCTGGGTTATAGAAACTTGCTGCCCCTGAACAGTTTTAATAATGCCACTACTCATCTTCAAAGTTTCGGGCATAGCATTAAGCATACGACCAGCCACAGAGAGAACCTGGCGACGAATCTGCTCTGCAGCCTTTTTCACCGCGCCACCATTGCTATAGAAGGCGGAGAAATCATTGACATTCGTTTCGAACGGAGTGGTGCGAGTATCGGTAGTGTGCATATGCACATCATCGATTGAAACACCAAGAACCTCGGCCGCAATCTGAGCGATGAGGGTCACAGTGCCAGTTCCATTGTCACTACGACCGATAAACACATCAAAAGAGCCATCCTCGTTCAGCTTAATTATTGCTCCACTTGTGCCAAAAGCAGCACCAGGATTCCCCTGGAAGGAAAGCGCAACACCTACTCCACGTCGGAAGCGATCATAATTAGCGCTCCCCCTCTTCTTCGCCCAGTCAAGCTTCTCTTCTACGATCTGTAAACAGGTCGGCAGGCCACAACTCTCAACGGGTATATCCACATTAGTATCAGAGTCACGTGGCATCGGATACACATCGCTCATCCAATTTTTGCGACGTAATGCAAGGGCATCCATACCGAGCAGCTTGGCAACATCATCGATGTGGCTTTCGAGGGCGAAGAAGGCGGAAGCGAGCTCATAGCCTTGAGCAGCGCCAGCTGGAGCGTGGTTAGTATAAAGCATTTCAGCTACGAAACGCATGTTTGGACAAGGATATAACGCAAGGGCGTTCGCGACGGTTTGTGACGCAACCAGGGCATGGGTGGCATATGCACCTGTATCGGCAAGCAACACCATCTGGCTCGCCAGCAACGTTCCATCTGGCTTCACTCCCATCTTCAAGCGCAGAATAGTCTGTTCGCGCGCCGAGCTAGCAAGAAACTCCTCAGCACGCGAGTACTCTAATTTAACAGGATGATGAGTAGCCATAGTCAACAAGGCACAAATATCCTCAAGCACCACTTCCTGACGAGCCCTGCCTGCCACGTCTGGCAGTACAACACGGATGCGCCGCATTGGAACATCTAGAATCTTTGCTAGCGTGCGGCGAACGTGATGAGGGATCATGCTGTTTGTGTGTACCACCAGGACATCATCTTCATCCAGGTACGTCATAGTGGCATGCATCTCAAGGGAAGCTTGCTGGGTCGCTGGCACGGTATATTCGGCCTCCAGCACATGATCAGAGGCAGCGAAGCCCTGCTCCACATCACCGATTTCAGAGCGCAGGCGCGCAGCGATGTTACGCGATGCATCGAGTATGCCGCGTGACTCTCCCTCAGGATGGACACGAGAGGCCTTAGCCTCTGTCGCTTGACGTGGATCAAGAATGGGTGGTAGAATCTGATAATCTACCTCTATCAGGCGAAGAGCCATCTCTGCCAACTCGGCGCTTTCCGCGGCAACAGCTGCAACGCGATCTCCTACATAGCGCATCATATAATCGAGACAATACTGATCCTGTACATCTGTCCCATTCTGGGCTCGCTCAACACGCGTATAGGGTGTCCGAGAAACATCATGATACGTTAAGACGGCATGGACACCAGGAAGTGCTTTCGCCTTAGCTACATTGATATTCCGAATAACCGCATGGGCATGGGGACTCGTAAGGATACGGCCATACAACATCCCCGGGAGCTGCAGATCAGAGACAAAGGTGGCCCGTCCCGTAGCCATCTTTTTAGCATTCAAGGCAGGAATTGACTTTCCCACGACCTGAAGCTGAGTATCAAAAGGCGGGGCAACCGGGGCAATCGTCGGAGCAGATGTTGTCAGGGTAGAGACGGCAGGGATTTTTGTTGTGACGCCGGATGGAGATGAAGAACCATTTGATACCATCGAGCGCAATTTTTCGCTAGCGCCTAGCATACCGATACGACCCATATTAGTGTGACCTATATTGGCTCCATGTTCATCTTCTACCTTTACTGTATTATAGATGAGAGGCGGCACTTCTTCATCTCGTAAGAGGGCCGCAGCCCTTAGCACAGCCTGTACAGGCCTGGCATAACCGGAGCAACGACACAGATTACCCGAGAGCGCCTCACGCACCTCCTCTTCTGTTGGAGCAGGGTTATTTTTAAGCAAGGCGTGGGCGGAAAGCAGCATACCAGGAGTGCAAAAGCCACATTGAACGGCCTCAGTCTCAATGAAAGCTGTTTGCAGAGCATGAAGACTAGCGCCTGAACTCAGGCTTTCAACAGTAGTCAAAGTACAACCACCGACCTGGGCTGCCAGCATAACACAACTAGTACGCGGCACGCCATCCACCAGAACAGTACACGACCCGCATTCTCCCGTCTCACAACCATGTTTTACGCTGGTATAGCCCTTGCGGCGTAATAAAGAGAGAAGAGGCTCATTTGGAGCAACATCCTCATCAGCAACCATTCCATTGATACGTAATTCGAGTTCCATTGAGTTAAGACCCTTCTTCCGACGAAACCATGCTGCGCCAATAGGCCACATTCATCGCTTCTTCCAGCGTTCGATACGCCAGACCCATCCCGCTTACGCGGCGATATCCACCACTTGCACGCATATCTGTCGGCGGACGAAAAGAAGCCATACCAGATTGCAATAGAGATAAGAGAGTTTGACTATTTATGGGATGCACAACATCATGACCTTCGAGCTGTTTTTCGACGGCGCGCAAGCGAACAGGTTCCATATTCACGCCCCCCAGCACCAGGCGTACCCGTCTGTAAACGCCATCAGCGATCTCTACGAAGGCAGCCGCATTGAGAAGCGCTATATCGGTGGAAGTGCGACCTATACGCATCAGAGAAGCTCCACACTGCGAGCGAGGGTGAGGCAAAAATACCTCTAAAATCAGCTCGCTTGGGCGATGCTCCAGGTTAAAATCAGCACTAGGGATACGACGCTCTTGCTTCCCTTTGTATATCACACCAGCGAGAGGGCGGCCGGGGCGCTCAAAGGTTCCTCCGCTTAAATCTACCTGAGTCTTCGAACCTGAGCGCAAGACTACCTCGGCATCCATAGCAACGAGGGCAGTAAGTAGGTCAGCCTGCGAGGCAACGCCAGCGCCAATCGTTCCCCCTATCGTTGCACTATTACGAATCAAGCGAGAGGGGGTAGAAACGAAGGCGGCACGTGACATGAGGCCAGTAGCTAACTCTTTCAAAATGGACGCATCCACCATCGCCTGTAGGGTCGTCATTGAACCAATGTGAATACCACGTGCATCTTCTGAAACATATGCCAGGTTAAGATCACGCAGATCGACAACTGCCTCAATAGTATTGTCTTGCAAGCCTAACAAATATGTTCCACCGGCTAACGGTACCGTCTTTACATCAAGACGGGATAGTAAGAGGAGGGCGTCGTCGATATCCTCCACCCAGTGATATTCAATGAGCTCCAATAACATAAGTATTACCTTTGTAGCGGGATACGCGTAAATGTGTCAACATCAATCAGACCTTGGTCTGTCAACTTAAGAGACGGAATCACCGAAAGCGAGAGAAAGCTTAAGGTCATACAGGGATGCTCTAATGTACAGCCAAGTGAGGCAGCAACGGCATCTAAAGTACGTAGCTGCTGTGTGACTTCAGCGGCTGGAGAGGGAGAAACGAGGCCAGCGATTGGCAGCGGTACAGTCGCACGCACTTCGCCATTCACGACGCAAGCAAAGCCACCTCCCATTTCTTGCAGCGCATAAGCTGCGCGTATAATATCGGCATCGTTCGCGCCTACAATAACGATATTATGGGCGTCGTGAGCCACGCTTGAAGCGATCGCTCCTTGCTTCAGCCCAAAGCCTTTCACAAATCCAAGCCCAACATGTTGACTGGCATGATGACGTTCGATAACCACCAGTTTGAGCAGATCACGTTGAGTATCAGCCACAAGCGCATCTTCAGCGACCAGGGTCTCCTCTTGCAGATGCCTGGTGGCAATCTGCCCTGGTTCAATACCTATTGCGTGAATGTATCCAGGTTTTCCATCTGCAGGTATACGCAAATCAGCCTCAGTTATGGTGCCTATATGCACAGTATCTGTTGTATCTGACAGCCTGTGAGCAGGTGCAGAGATTTCATCCTGCACAAGTTTGCCATCACGCGCAACCAGAATACCATCTTTATACACGGACTCCACCTGGAATGTAGGAAGATCATCAAGCACTATCATATCTGCCACAAAGCCAGGCGCAATTGCACCTCGATTGTACAACCTGAAGTACTGTGCAGGATTATACGAGGCAAGGCGTATAGCCTCCACCGGGTCCAGGCCCGATGCGATTGCCTGGCGTACAATTGAATCGATATGTCCACGGCTCGTCAGATCCAGGGGATCACGGTCATCTGTTACAAAAAACACGCGCGGAGGATGCAATTCCTGTACAAGCGGAAGCAGGGCGGTAAGATTTTGTGCGGCAGAGCCTTCGCGGATCATCAGCCACATACCCAGACGAATACGTTCGCGCGCCTCCTCCACCGTTGTACACTCATGATCAGACATAATACCGGCCGCAGCATATGCAGAAAGATCAGCGCCGCGCACGCCGGGAGCATGGCCATCCACCACCAGGCCATGTTGCAAGGTTGCATGTATCTTCGCCAACACCTGGGCATCGGATTGTAGCACACCTGGAATATTCATCATCTCAGCCAACCCAAGGACGCGCTCCTCTGAGAGCAAGGGCAAGAGATCTTCAGCTTGAAGAACACGATAAGGACTCTCGAACGATGAGGCGGGTACACACGAAGAAAGCATCACATACGATGTGAGCGGCAAACCCAATCCTGACTCAAGCACATAGCGGATGCCAGCGACCCCCATAACATTCGCGAATTCATGAGGATCGAGCATAACGGCCGTCACACCACGTGGAACCACCAGGCGAGCAAATTCGGTGAGACTCAACATTGTGCTCTCGATGTGCATATGTCCGTCTATCAAACCCGGCGCGAGCCAACGACCCTCTAAGTCACGCTCCTCATGTGCATGATAGCTTTTCAAATTGAATCCCTCGTGGGTATACACTCCCACTACGCTGCCATCTACTACAGCAACATCCGCAAAATAACATTCTCCACTACAAACATTCACCAGTTGAGCATTACGTAACAGAAGATCGGCAGGTAGTTCACCACGCGCAACCTGAATACGCCTTTGCAGTTGGTCCATCAGTACCCTCGTTATCATGCAAAAATAAAGCCTACACTTATTAAAACAAAGTATTTAGAGCTAGTAGGTAAGTTAAGTAAGATATATACGCTTTGCGATCTCAAGCTTTCTCATCATCCTCGTAAATATTGTTCTACTTAGTACAAGATTTTAACACATTGAACCTATTTCCTAAAATTTCTTCTGTTCAGGTAACCATTATGGGCCTCTTCGTTATCGTCGAGAAACCCATATGTCGTATACTACTCAGAATATTACTTTTAAGGTAAAAAAAAGAAGAGAAGGATGAAATGATATGACGCTCATCCAT
>CAXTXB010000002.1:27570-29109 GCA_964247965.1 uncultured Dictyobacter sp.
TTTATTAAAAAAAAAATTATTATAATTTTAAAAAAAATTTGGGATGACCTTAGAATAAGCTACCTTTGTTTCCTGAATCCAAGAGCTTGCTAGAAAATACAAGAGAATGCTTGCGTAGCAGTATCACTTAGGGCAGGTTTCAACCGTATACTGTATAGCAGGGAGTATATATAGGAAAGCCAACTAGCATTATAGACAAATGGAACGAAAGGAAGACGCTGTTATGAATAATGTGGGAACAGCTTTAATCAGGGTTGTATTGCTAACAGGTGGTGCAGTTGCAGGTGCGCTACTTGCGGGTTTGTACGATAAAATGATGTCAGAGCGCGCACAGGAGAAGTTCGATTATGACAAGGTTCGCTATGCACAAGGCCTGTCAGCAGTCTCACAGCAACAAATAATTATTGAGGAGAGTCAGGGAGAGACCCAGGGGGAGAACTTCTAGCATAAAGAGAGACGAGAAGTAAATATATGACAGAGACGATGACAGCAAGCGAGCGAGTCCATGCCGCCCTTAAGGGAGAGACAGTGGACCGTGTTCCTTTTATCTTCTGGCATCATTTCAAGCCAGAGGGATCAGGCGAGCGGCTTGCGCAGTTAACGATAGATTTTTTTGTGAACAAGTTTAAGCTTGATATCATTAAGATTATGCCAGACTTAGCTTATCCTCAACCAGATGAAACGCTGACTCAGGCCGAGCAGATGCGTTTTCTGCCCAAATTAGACCTGGACATACCCGCGTTTCGGGAACAGCTACTGTGTATCCGCAGTATACGCAAACAGGTCGGTCCTGACTATCCGTTGCTACTCACGCTTTTCAGTCCATTCACATACAGCACGGTGTTCATGGGCAAGCAAACGGCAATCGCCGAGGCAAGACGCAATCCCGATCCATTTGAGGAAGGGTTAGGCACGATTGCAGCTAATTTACGCCGCTTAATGGAAGCGGCCATCGATGCAGGGGCTAGTGGCATCTTTTTCTCTAGTATGGGTGCTACCAGCACTGATTTTACACCCGAGGAGTATACTCGCTTTGGCCGTCCTTATGACCTGGAAGCACTGGCCGGGGCGCGCGATGGCTGGCTCAACGTTACTCATATACACGCCGATCCCCAACAAAATGGTGACGAGATATACTTTCCACTTTTCACCAACTACCCCGTCTCTGTTATCAGTTGGAGCGATCGCCTCACAGGTCCAAGCCTGAGCGAGGCATTCACAATGACCGACAAATGCCTCATGGGAGGCCTCTGGGAGCGAGGGCCTCTTGTAAATGGCAGCGAAGTGGAGTTGGAAAACGAAATACTCAGCGCCGTGACACAAACAAAAGGCCGCCTTATCCTTGCTAATGGTTGCTCTATTCCAGACGATGTGGACGAGAGTTGGCTACATATAGCACGCAGAATGGTAGAGCAAGGTCATTAATCCAGGGTGAGCGTTCTGTGGATCATCCGGAGCTTTTGAAAAATTCGGCAGGGGGGGTTTTTGGGGGGGGTGTTTTTTGGACGGGGGGGTGGTGTGGGGGGGGGGGTGTGGGGG
>CAXTXB010000002.1:29119-34924 GCA_964247965.1 uncultured Dictyobacter sp.
TTTGTTTTTTCCTTGCTTTTTTACCGCCCCTTGCAATTAACATCAGAGGGAAAACCTATCTTCGTCTTTTTTAAAAAGCTCCGGATGACCCACGTGCTAGGCAATAAGTGTCAGCGACGCTAACACTAATGCATTCGTTGATACCGAGGACGGCGTATGTGCAGGATATTCGACTATATGAAACGGAAGACGTGCTTGCGTATCCATAATCCTGGTGCGGGGCTGTAGAAGCGGGACCAACGCAAAAGAGAGGGACGCGGGCCCGGGTATTAGATTCAAATTATGAAGCCCAAAGACGTTACTGCGTAAACGAATGATTGTGCCAGGATGCCATGTATTCGTCTGGCACCAATAAACTGAGGGTACATCTGAGCTCAGGAAGTGTTCTCCTCCACTCTTATCAGTCATCAACATCACAACTTGCAGCGGCGTCTCAATTGGTATGGCGAGACGCCAGTATGTAGTTACAGAGAGGTAGCCCGCGGTAATACTCATGGGATTCTGAGCTCCCACAGAATAGCCGACAAGTTCCATACTTGCAGAGGAAGCACGAGATGACGAAAAGACAACCTGGATTGGCCGCTCTATTTTATCTGACGTGACATCCACATACGAACAGAAAGACTGTGGCAAATCTGATAGGATCAGGCTGTTATCTATCTTATCGCCAGGGCGTGCTGCGGAGAATGCGGAAACTCCGGGTGGAGGTAGACCTCTTCTCAGCAAAAGATAGCCATCGCGCGCAGCCAGAACTCCATACTTGCCACTCAACAACAACCCCTTCGCCTCGCGAATATAGTCAATAGAGTTCCAGAACGGATAGATCTCGCTCGTGACATCTAGAAAGACGTAGTCCACGTGAGTATCCTGATATGGAAAGAGGAATATATATTTGCGCTGGCTCAAATGTGGAACAAGCTCGGATTGAGCAGAAACAGAGGCAGTGGGAGGAATCAAGCGTAAGAAAGATGCCGCCATTTCTGTGTGAGGAGAAGGCTGCGGCCAGCTAAAGCCATTCGAAAACGGCATCATCCCACGCACAACATCAGCACGATACATGGTAAATAAGGTGGTGGAGAGGACAACTATGAGCATAACAATATGGAAAGGACCACGCCAGCGAGATATCCTGGCAAAAGAGCTAGTGGTTTTGGAAGAGGGCAACATACCTATCCGCTGCCCTAAAAGTCGCAGGGCGAAACGGGACACATAAAGGATCAAGGCCAATGACTCGACCAGAGCAAAAATTAAAATTGGCACAATCTCCGCGTTATACTGGAACAACCCGCTGTACATCTGTTTATCTGAACTGAGCAGATTAAGCGCGAGCGAAGGGAAGGCCAGGAACAGAATCCAGGGAGCCAACAAGACAACATAGCCAGTGGGCGAGAGCAATGTACGCAGGTACATACGATGCGTAGCTTCAAGCACATACTCACTCAAAATAGTACGTGGATGGGCAATCAGTGTATGCAACACCGCAACAGGGCTCCGTCCTAAAGCAGAATAGCGTGCTGAAAGCAAGGATTGCCCTGTAGGGCTAGCAAGATGCATAACGGCAGATGCCAGGGCGACCCACAAAAATGCTAGCGCAATAAGCGTCAATCCACTTCGCCAACGATATTGAAAAACAATCGACCAGAGGCCACATAGAGCAACAATGGCAGGAATTTCTTCCTTACAGGCCATCGCCAGAATTGCAAACAGGATGAGACAGACCGTCCGTCTTGTGTACATAAAATACAGCATAAA
Source organism: uncultured Dictyobacter sp. (assembly GCA_964247965.1). Taxonomy (GTDB): domain Bacteria; phylum Chloroflexota; class Ktedonobacteria; order Ktedonobacterales; family Ktedonobacteraceae; genus Dictyobacter. The sequence continues at coordinate 30,872 of CAXTXB010000002.1, forward strand.
AAGCAAGAAAGCGCAGGTAAAGGTAACAGCATGAAAGACATCGATGACGGCCAACTGCAAGGCAGGATAGAGCAGATAGAGAGCGGCAACCGCAATGCCCGCCCATTCACTGCGCAAACGCAGGTGGGCAAGCCAGAATGCTGGCAAAGCACCACTCGCAACCACAACAATCTGCATCACCAGCAGTAGTTCAGGAGTAGGAATTAAGGCGTAAATAGGCAAAACTATGAAGAGGATAGGCTCAAAGTGGATGGCGAAACGCGATGCCCCCGCTGGTCCGGCACAATTCGTGTCACTAATCGAATTGCAGATCGTCTGATGCAACAGCTTACCATGAACAGAGTTCCATAGCGCCTGATCCATAATGCCAAAATCTTCCGCATGAGTCAGGTAGGCATCGTGAAGTATAGTTAGATAAAGAATAAAATAGCCGGAGAAGAGCAGCATTAAAGCGACGACGAATGCTGTAGCCAGCCAGAATGAACGAGTATGAGGTCGCGGAAACGGCATCGGATAAAATGGAGACCGCTTGAAAGACACACGGATGAGTAGACGCTGTAATGACTGACCAGATCGCATAATTCTAATCTCCGCATCTAAAGCCTGTAGTAAATATGAAGCTTATGCTACCAGATATCGAACGAGGTGTCGAATGAAAAAGATCAATAAATGAGGTATGGGTCACTCCGAACTTTAAACACACGATATTCATCGTATGTTTAAAGTTCGGAGTGACCCACTCTATACTGTTCTATCAGGCAACAACTGTATCAATGATGGCAGATGAAAGAGACGAGGTGGTGGTTATCCGCTCGGATAAAGAGAGAGGAGGAACGGAGACAGATGAATGCAGGGACACGATAGTGTCCTCTAAACGATTCAAGACGGTATCGATCTCTGTACGCGAGATGACCAGGGGTGGCTCAACACGGATGACACGTGAGTTATTTAGCGTACCTGAGATGAGGACACCACGCTTAAACAGGCCTGAGGCGATCTCATAGCCAATGTCGTCACTTACAAAATGTTGTCCGATCAGCAGTCCTTTACCTGTGATGGTGGTGTAGATGTCGGTGTGACGGGCTGCGATATCTTGCAATTGCTGTATGAAGTAGGCTCCTTTTTCCGCTGCCTGCTCAACAATATCTTCTTCCAACGTCACGTTAATAGCAGCGATGGCGGCGGCACAGGCCAATGGATTGCCGCCAGTCGTTGATGTATGGATAAATGGATTATCGTTCAGCACGCTCCAAATTTTTGGAGTCGACATGAAAGCTCCAATGGGCATTACTCCGCCACCCAGAGCCTTGGCCGAAGTGATAATATCGGGCACGACATCCCAATGCTCCACACCCCAGAGCTTGCCCGTGCGACCCATTCCAGTCTGCACCTCATCAGCAATTAGCAAGACCTTATATTCATCACAAAGCTGACGCAGGCGAGGCCAGAAATCATCCGACGGCACAATCGCGCCCGCTTCTCCCTGGATGGGCTCCATGACCACGGCCGCGATGTCGTTGCCCACCTCGCAGGCGATGCTCAGCTGCTGTTCAATGGCATTGGCATCACCGAAGGGCACATGATAAATGTTATCATGCAGAGGCATCGCGGGGCGACGGAATATCGCTTTTCCGGTGAGCGCAAGCGAGCCAGTAGTTTTGCCATGGAAACCCCGTACGGCCGCGATAAAGCCGCTCTTATGGGTGTAGAGTTTGGCCAGCTTCATAGCACCCTCAACAGCCTCCGTTCCACTTCCCACAAAGAAACTGTATTGGATATCACCCGGCGTGATCTCGGCTAATAGATGCGCCAGCATACCACGCAATGGATCTAACAATTCCTGGGTCGGCAACGGACTTTTCTGAAGCTGCTTTTGTACGGTCCTCACGACTTTTGGATGTCCCCACCCCAGGTTGAAAAGTCCAAAACCACCAAGACAATCAATATACTCGCGGCCGGATACATCCTTAAAGGTTGCGCCACGGCCTGTCCACTCAACCGATGCATAATCGCCTGCTTCAGCAACAGATTTACGATATTCGATAAAACCACTATTATAATACTGTGCGAAGTTTTCAACAGTTTTCTCGACCAGCCAGTTGGCTTCATCGCCAGTTAAGCGGAGTTTGTGAACGATATCAAGGTAGCGCTGGGAGTCGTTGAGGGCCTTTCGTAGACCATCGGTACTCATAAAAATCCTTTCCGTTCATACGGAGAAAAAAAAGTCATTCCACTACCGGTCCGTACGCCCCGGGCGCGCAATCCAATCGAAGTGAAAGTTTGAGCATAAAATGCCTGTGGACATGACCAAACCTATCTCCAGAGATAGGAATATAAGGGAAGTAGAGAAAGCTTCACTCAAGGCATAAAAATTGCTTGTGAAAAAGCTTTGCGTACAGGAGCCAGACTACAAAAAGCGTAGAAACTAAAATTCTGGCTATGGTAAGGCTAAGGAAAGAAAGCGGAAGGTGGGGGCTCAGGGGTAGCAAGTAGACAGGTGAAAGCCACGAAACACATAGAATTTCGGGATGTAACGACCTCGTTTTTTGCCTGGAAGCTCTGCCGTCTTCATAAGGACACCAATCTTTGTAGATCCTATCTGGTACAGTACAGATAGTGTAACCATTAGATTATACCTGATGTCCTTAACTTTATCAACTGCGGAACAGAGTCTAATTCAAATCGCGCGACTAGACTGAGAGTCTTATACCTGAGCATTGCTTTACACAGGCCTTGCAAAATTTGAATTAAATTCGTAGACAACTAGATAATGCTTAGCACACTGAGAGTCAGCAGTAATAACAAGCCTCTATTAAGAAGACGTTCTACCAGATTGTAGATATCTGCCCGATCTCCTTCTTTACGCAAGCCAAGCGCTAACACAACCACTTCTTTTGATGAAAAGCTCAGCTTATAAATGATCCGATATCTCTGAGAATATGCACCTAGAGAAAAACATCCTGCTAGCTTTCCAGTAAGCGGCTTGCCTCTCTTATCGGGATCTATCTCCAAGCCATCAATAGCATACTCAAGCGCCTGCTGAACACGCTTATCCTTGATTGTCCCCAGTTGTTTTTGAGCTATAGAACCAATACTAATTTGCCACCTCATTGGCAAAACACCATCCCCCTCGACGTATTAGCATCACACGACTCAGTCCGATGAACACGACTAGACGAGCTTTTCTTCAATTGAAATTTAGTAGGCACCGTCAATTACCTGAAGACACCCGAGACTCATCCCATCCCAACTCTTTTTTAACTGTCTTCCATGGCTTCTTCTGACCTTCCGCTGCCTCTTGCAAAGCTTCACGCAACGTAAGCATTTGCTCATCATCACTGAGTACTTCTAAAGTCTCCATGATGGACTCATAGAGTTCCCAGGGCAAAATCGCGAGTACAGGCTTGTTTCGGCGAGTTACCTTGACTGCAGGTGTACCTTCACCATCTCGCACAACTTGTGCAAATTCCTCTGGTAGCTGTGTCAAACGCTCTCTTGCCTCAACTATTGAAAGTGTTTGAGGATCTCGCGCGGGCATGTCTATATTCCTTTCCTTTATTATCTGTACAAGTAAGTGTACATTAAGACGTACGTTTAGACAAGGGTTTCCAGGGCTAGCCTCTATAATAGCAATAACATTCTGTCGAGAAACTACTTTAACGCACGATTGTAACAAATTGTTACGTATAAGATGCAGCTTTAGGTCGTGTACTCGCCGTTGATTTTGACGTAATCGTAGGAGAGGTCGCAGCCCCAGACAGTTGCAGCTGCGTTGCCTAGGTTGAGGGAGACGCGGATGATGATTTCTGGCTGCTGCAAGTAAGCTTTGAGCTGGGGTAGATTTTCCTGGCCCATAGCCCGGCCCTGATAGACAAGCAGATCTCCAAAGGCGATCGAGACCTTTTCGGGGACAATGTCTTTTTGCTCGTCGCATTTACCGATAGCCATGGCGACGCGGCCCCAGTTTGGGTCTGCACCAAAGACGGCGGTCTTGACCAGCGGCGAGTTGACAATTGACTTGGCAATGCGTTTGGCCTGGGCAATAGATGCAGC
>CAXTXB010000002.1:34934-51093 GCA_964247965.1 uncultured Dictyobacter sp.
CAGCGTGCTCAACCGTGACTTCTAGCAGTTTGGTTGCGCCCTCTCCGTCGCGGGCCAGCTCCTGGGCCAGCTCTATTGCCATCAGCTGCAAGGCGTTGCGAAACTCATTAAGATCAACGGGACCGGCCAGGCCGTTGGCCATAATAGCAACTGTATCACTTGTACTGGTATCGGTATCCACGCTGACCATGTTGAATGAGAGATCAACGGCCCCTTGCAGGCACTGCTTGAGTTGTTCGGGAGCGATCTGGGCGTCAGTTACAAAGTAGCTGAGCATGGTTGCCATGTTTGGCTCGATCATCCCCACGCCTTTTGCCATTCCAACAAGAACGGCATCGCCGATCTTGCAAGCACGTATCTTTGGACGCGTATCTGTTGTCATAATAGCGCGGGCCGAGAGCTCCAACTGACCAGCATGCAGCTCGTCGCGCAGTCCGTGTATCCCGGTCACTATTTTCTCGACAGGAAGCTGCCAGCCAATAACTCCGGTTGAGGATGGCAGCACGTCCTCAGGAGCGGTGTTTAGTTCATGCGCAACCTGGCGTACAATAGCTCGGATATTAGCCAGGCCCTGCTCGCCGGTCGCAACATTTGCGTTCTTACTGTTGATGACAAAGGCTTGAAGCTGTCCATTGGCAATATGTTCTCTACCTACAATGATCGCGGCACCGCAGAAGCGGCTCTGCGTGAACATGGCGGCGGCGGCGGCAGGGACATCTGATGCAATAACAGTGAAGTCAAGCGTATCGTCTCTGATGCCAACATTTTTGGCACAGGAACGGAAGCCCTGTGGATAGAATGGCAATGCTTCCATATGCAATATGCAATCCTTTTCTTCCATTACGAACATCACAAAGTGACGATTCGTCACAATTTTCTAGTAGGGAAACGGTCAAACGGCGTCTCTGGCGTTCTGGGTTGTGGGTAGTGTGAGTGAGAAGAAGGCTGCGTCGCGCAATTCTACCCAGCCATGTTTTGCATAAAATTGTCGTGCATACGACTCGCGTGCACGGCTATTCATCAGGAACAAACGGGCACAGTTACGCTCTAACGCATAGGCTCTAATGGTTTCCAGCAGCAGGCTGCCGACACCATGACCAGTGGCATTGGGATGAACGAATAGCTCTGAGACATAGCCATCATTGCCACGCATCAGATGTGGATACCAATGGACAGAGACATACCCCATTACCTCACGAACGTTGTGACCCTGCTCACGCTCTGCAACTAGTATGGTATGTGCCTTCTCACGCTGACAGCGTTCCAGGTATGATGCAATGTGGGCCTGTGTATCTGCGAACGGCTCTTGCTTTATTTGTTCAGACCAGCCCAGGGCGCGAAGAATAGTAGCAATAGCACTACTATCCTCCAGACGCGCTTCTCGAATGGTAGTATCCATGTACACGATATATCCTCAGTTTAAAAGATAAAGACCAGGATTCTACAGCGGTTATATGGATGATTCAGATGTTACAGATGCTATAGCATTGTCAATTTCGTGCTGAATGACTGCGACTGCATCCGTAGCCGGCACGATGCGGCTCTCTTTCTGCGAGCGTAGTTTGAGTTCTATACCGCCTTGCTTCAAAGAGCGCTTGCTCACAACGGCACGTAGGGGCAAGCCGATAAGGTCAGCATCATTAAACTTTACGCCTGCCGTCTCGATGCGGTCATCAAAAAGGACTTCGATACCTGCCGCCTGCAGTTGTGTGTAGAGCTGCTTAGCAAGTTGACCAGTCTCGCCCTTATCAAGGTCGAGTCCAATAAGTGCAACTTGATAGGGAGCGAGGCTGAAGGGCCAGATGATGCCTTTGTCGTCATGACTTTGCTCGACGGCAATTGCAAGCAGACGATAAATACCAATGCCATAGCAACCCATCAAGATAGGATGCTCTATGCCGGCGGCATCCAGGAAGTTTGCATCAAACAGCTCGCTATAGCGGCTACCCAGCTTGAAAATGTGGCCCAACTCGCTTCCACGCAGTGCGTGTAAAGTTCCACCACAGCGAGCACATGTGGCACCATCAAAGGCAGAGGCAATATCTGCCCACACATCTACGCGGAAATCGCGCAGATAGTTCGCATTGAGAAAATGATAATCAACGCGGTTGGCACCAGCTACAAAGTTGTGACCCGTCTTAAGCGAGGTATCTGCAATGATCAGCATGTCTTTGCTCTTATTAATAGGCGAGGTGAAACCCGCGATGATACCGGCCTGTGCGAGCTCTTCAGGGTTTGCCAGGTGAAGATCGATGCCGCTCAAGCCACTTCGCCGTAAGGTATTGATCAGCTTCATTTCATTGACTTCCAGGTCACCACGAATCGAAATCAGCACAAACTTGCCATTAGAGACATAACAGACGGCCTTCATTGTTTTTGATGCTGGTATAGATAGAAAGGCAGCCAGGTCGCTAATTGTCATGCAATTGGGCGTATAGACCTCTTCGAGGGGCAACTCTGGCTCTGAGGCGAGTTCAGAGCGTACAAATTCGGCCTTCTCACGATTGGCGGCGTAGTCGCAGGTATCGCACTGCATAGCGTCATCCTCGCCTGCTTCGGTGAGGGCAATAAACTCGCGCGAATCTTTGCCGCCTATAGCTCCACTGTCGGCTTCTATGGAGATAAAACGCAAGCCACAGCGTGTGAATATGGCATGGTAGGCTGTATTCATCTTGTTGTAGCTACTATCGAGGCCAGCTAGATCGGCGTCAAAGCTGTATAGATCCTTCATCAGAAACTCGCGAGTACGCAGGAGACCACCGCGAGGACGAGGCTCGTCGCGCAGCTTCACCTGGATCTGGTAGAGCAGTTGTGGCAGATCGCGATAGCTGCGCACAAACTCTTTTGTCAGCAGGGTCACCACCTCCTCGTGAGTGGGACCAAGGACCATATCGCGCTCTTTGCGATCCTTCAGGGTGAACAGGACTGGCCCATAGCTTTCAGCGCGTGTCGGGCTTCCGTTCACTGGTTGTTTATCCCAGATATCCTTTGGCTGGATGACTGGCAGAATCACCTCTTGCCCTCCCACGCGGTTCATCTCCTCGCGCACAATCTGTGTAATCTTATGCACAACGCGTGTCCCGAGTGGTAAGAAGCTATATACGCCAGAGGTGAGCTGACGTATAAAGCCCGCACGCACCAGGAGTTCCTGGTTGATGCCCTCTGATTCGCGCGGAGCCTCACGCAGCGTGGTTGTTACTAGTTGAGAAACACGCATGAATCTTTCCTTCACTCCTCTAATACCACTTTACGTAAGAATCTTACGGAAACTATTAATAAGCACGTGCAAAGATGGCTTCGCAGGTTGCGGGTTTGCCAGTATAGATACATTTCCCCTGCACACCACCCTCTGGTTGGTCAAAAGGGATCACGCGTAGGGTTGCCTTGGTCTCTTCTTTGACGGCTAGTTCGGCGGCGGTATCTTCGGCCCACTTTACACGCACGAAGCCGCGCTTTTCGGCAATAATCTGCTTGAACTCGTCGTAGCTGTCGGTGCTATAAGTATTGTTTTTTCTAAATTCGAGTGCGCGCTGGTAGAGAGCCTGCTGCAGTTCTTCCAAAAGCAGGGGCAGTCGTGTTTCAAGGGCATCGACAGAGACGGGTTCTTTGGCACGATTATCGCGTCGAACAAGCATTACGCTGTTGTTCTGCACATCGCGGGGTCCGATCTCCATACGTATAGGCACGCCGCGCATCTCCCATTCGTTATATTTCCAGCCCGGTGTATTATCGCTACGGTCAACTTTCACCCGTACTTTCCCTTTGAGCATCTTCTCCACACGCGTGACCAGTTCATCTACGGCCTCGCGCTCTTTCTCTTTGCGCCAGATGGGAACAATGACAACCTGGTAAGGGGCGAGGCGGGGAGGAACGATGAGACCAGATTTATCACCGTGAACCATGATCAGACCACCGATCATACGGGTACTCATGCCCCAGCTGGTGGTTGCGCAGTACTTGCGCTGTCCGTCTGCATCCAGGAACTGGATGTCGAAGCTCTTCGCGAAATTGTTGCCCAGGTTGTGGCTGGTGCCTGACTGCAAAGCCTTGCCATCGCCCATCATCGCCTCAATCGAATAGGTACGCAGCGCGCCGGCGAACTTCTCGTTTTCGCTCTTGCGACCTGCGATCACGGGAATGGCTGCGTCCTCTTCGGCGAACGATCGATAGACCTCAAGCATCATACGTGTGCGCTCTTCTGCATCGTCCAGGGTACGGTGGGCGGTATGGCCCTCCTGCCATAGAAACTCTGAAGTTCGTAGAAACAGAGTCGTGCGCTTCTCCCAGCGCATTACGTTATTCCATTGGTTCATCAAGAGCGGTAGGTCGCGATAGCTCTGAATCCACTTGGAGAAACTGTAGCCGATGATGGTCTCACTGGTCGGGCGAATAGCCAGGGGCTCTTCCAGTTCCTCGCCGCCGCCACGTGTCACCCAGGCCACCTCGGGAGCAAAACCTTCAATATGGTCCGCCTCTTTTTGCAAAAAGCTCTGTGGAATTAATAGGGGGAAGTACGCGTTCTGCACATCGGTCTCTTTGAAACGTGCATCCAGGAGGCGCTGCAGGTTCTCCCAGATAGCATAACCATAGGGACGAATAATCATACAGCCACGCACGGGAGCATAATCGGCCAGCTCTGCCTTACGTACGATCTGGTTATACCATAGAGAAAAATTGTCGTCCTGATCGACGATATCCTCAACAAACTTCTCTTCTTCGTTCAGCATAGACTACCCTTTCTTCCTATCTGCAAACGAGCACAAAAAAACTCGCCCTCTATAAGGACGAGCAAATACCCGTGGTACCACCTTGTTTGAACCATACCGAAGCATGGATTCCACTCCTGCGGTCTGTATATGATAGTATACAACTAGCATTGTGTAACCGCGCCTTCTAATAACGGCGAAGGACCCCCGGTCAACTTCTCGCTGACGCTCTCAGATGGGTTCGACGAGGTTTGATCAACCGCCTTTCACCGGCGCGGCTCGCTGTCTGACAAAGCCATCATCTATTAATTCTGATCAGCACATTTTACTGTTCATCTTGATTGAGGAGATCATACACTATTGCAAAGAGCATGTCAAGCAAGATTATCAGCCTCCTGGACAATTTTCGCATCGTCCATGTAGCAACAACCACGCATATACACGCCGAACTACTCGTCAAGCGTTCGTTCAGGCAATAGAAAGAGGGGAATCTCATGAACAGTCAAGGTATACAAGAAGAGAGTGGTGGAGAAAAAACATTATATCAAGCAGTGCGTGTGATAAAGCCGGGGCAGTTTGATAGTAACACGCCACAAACGCCGGGAATGCAGCGCGTGGCGGCTGTTTCGCGTGAGCTGGCCGGTTCAAATGGAATATGGGCAGGGGTCACGACAGTATCTCCCCAGGTGGCGAGTGGGAAACATCACCATGGCGAGCTAGAAACAGTCATCTATGTCGTTTCAGGTCACGCTCGAATACGTTGGGGAGAGAATCTGGAGTTCACGGAGGACGTTGATCCAGGCGATTTCATCTACGTTCCCCCATTCGTACCACATCAAGAGATCAATCCAGGAAATATACCCTCGCAATGGGTAATTGTACGCAACTCGCAAGAACCCATCGTAGTCAATCTCGAACCCACGAATGCAGAACAAAAAAGTGCTACCGATGCAACACATAACATCTAGAAATCTGTTGAAAAATAAGGACCAGACTGTGTTGCCAGCTCATTTTTCAACAATTCGGGATCAGTCAGTATTATAATTAAGTACTTTCCCTTAGAGAATATAGGGCTATACCCACGAAGATATCAGGTAGTATTTTCACCCCCCTGAGCTTATAATATATCGCGGGTGAGACGCTTCTGGCAAGAGCAGAAACCTGCCTCTCTTCTCCATACATCAACAAAGTATTAGTAACATAAAAATTTAGGGAGTATCATATATTGCTATGAAGAAACTGCTTGATATACTTGTTTCCTCACTTCTTATAGGTCTTATCGTCGTATTATTCACGGCCTGTGGTGGTACAGCGGCGAGCGGTCCAAATCCTGTTCATATGAATGAAGTTGATTTTTTACAGTCGTCGATCACAATCAAAAAGGGTGAGACAGTTACACTTATAAATGACTCAGCAGCAGTTCACTACATAGAAAACGGGACGTGGGATGACAACGGAACTCAGAGGCCAGCGGCCGAGCCAGGAGCACCCAAGGTCGATACGCAGATAGGCGGGGACGCCAGTACCACACTTGGCCCATTTAACACAGCAGGCATATTTAAATTATACTGCACGATCCACACGGGCATGAAATTAACCGTCATAGTAAAGTAGAGAAGCAAACATTGAACCCATCCAGCAATAATCTATGGAATGCTGGATGGGTTCAATTATTGAACTCTATCAGTATAAGGCTCAATATCATCTTTGATGTAAAAGCGAAGCAACTGATTAAAAGGTGGGCGTACCGTTACCTGTAAGAACTGGAGTCGGGGTGTCACCAGGTACAGGTGTTGGATCGACTGGCGCGGTGCCAGTTGGAACTGGTGTTGGAACGCTGGTCGGCGTAGTGGTTGGAACTGGCGTCGGAGTAGGATCAGGAGCGTTCCCGCTGGCAATATCGCGAGCAAGATTGTAGACATCAGGAGAGCCGAGGCCACTAGCCATGTCGTAGCCTGCAGTAGCAGGATAATACAGATTGTCACCGCTTGTTATATCGTGAAACGGAGCATTAGCCTGCTGCGTATTAGCAAGGCTATACAAAGTTGGATTCGCGAAGCCAAGGCGGGGCTTACCCTGTTGCTGCAAGTACTCATTGAGAAGAGCAGTACTACCAGCCCAGAGAGGGGCGGCGGCACTTGTTCCACCGACCACAATATCGCCAGTTGACGGGCAGCCAGCGGCACTTACTGTGCAATAGACGGCATAGCCTGTCTGAGGATCAGCGTCCGCCGAGACATCGGGTACTTCACGCTTTCCATTACTGTACTGATTATTTACGCCCGGGCCAACCTGCCAACCGGGTTGATCAAATGTGCTGCTGAGGCCACCGCCGCCACCAGAGCCTTTTGCGCTGCGCTGAGTGTCGGTAGCGTTGCTCCATACGGACTCACTGCCATACACACCATTCGTCTCCTGCAAGTTCGTACCACCCACACCAGTAATATAAGGATCACTGGCGGGAGAATCGACGGCAAGATTAGTATCATTACAATCATAGGCACCCGAATCGCCGGCAGCGGCGAAGAGCGAGATGCCCTGTGCGGCACCCTGCTTGAAGATACCGTCAAGGGTTTGCAGTTCGGCTGCACCTGACTGCGACTCACATTCGCCCCAACTAATAGTAGTTATCTGAGCTTTATTATCAGTCACAATTTGATTATAAGTATCATTGACTCCTTGAGTCGTATTGGGACCTTCATAAACAATTTGTGAGGCCTTGGGCGCAATTTCGGCAACGACATCGATATCCAGTTCAACCTCAATTGCTCCAGCACCTGCTGAACCATTTGAACCATCAACGAGTACATTTGTAATGCTGGGCTGGCCCAGGTTATTCTGTGACAAAAATTGGTTTATATCGCTTTGTTGATAGCCATCCAACTCAAAGACGGCTATGGTCTGGTTATTGCCTTGAATGCCCGCCTGGTGCAGTGGAGTCATATCATAGGCACCGACAAGATCGGTTTGTTTGTAGCCAGCCAGGGGCTGCAACGCACGGTGTGTTAACGGATGTAAGTGCACACTGTTGTCCAGACCTCCAACTGAAAGGATGAGTGGAGCTACAGGTGACGGAATGCTGGGAGCGCTTGCATTTGCATAAAAATGGTTGGCTCCCATTTGATAATTATTGATTTGCACTTGAAAGGCCGACTCAGCTTGTGCTACGCTAGCACGCGCATTAATAAGCAGCCCATTAGAAGACACTTTATCAACGGTGATGCCTGCACCACGCAAATAGTCAACAACCTGTTGTTGCTGCGTGACACTAGGACCAAATTCGGCAGCGAACTGCTGTGGTGTAAGAAAACGATGGTACTGAGGAGAGCGAGGATTGTATAGCGCAGTTAACAGGCCCGCTAGCTCTGTCTGATTGCGCATTTGTAATCCAATAGATAGATCGATCTGTTGCTGTCCACTTGCTGCCCCAATAGCATGAGCATACTTGAGGAGAGGAACATTCTGTCCCTTGATGGGAACACGTTGATCTGCCCTGGCACTTGCCATCAGGGAGATCCCGAAGATACCGCTGCCGATGACTACGATCATCACCACAGCAAGTACTCCATGTTGTACAAAGCTACGACGCATGTAGTTCTCCAAAACACTAATTACAGACGACTACAATAGTACAGACCTTTCACATAGAGAAGAGGCCGTCTAGCATTTTCGGCTACCCATCCTCAATATGCAGAGAGAAAGATAAGGGCGGACGAAATAATGGTCCGAACACTCTTCAAAAGAGAAACTCGACTCATAAAAAATAAACGTCAGGATAAGGTCACTTGGAGGGTTTTGGCAAAGAAACCAATTTGTAAAGTCTTCCTCCCATGCATAGTCACATAGACAGGGTATAGAGAGCAGGAAGAGCACAAGTTCTTCAAAAAAACATGGAAAAAATGTTTAAAATCGAGTATCCTTGAAGGAGTAACTTTTGTTACACACTTCGACGAAAGAAGAAAAGATAATTTGTGCAATCACTCTCTAAAACTGAGTGGGGTCCAAAGAAGATCCTTCTAAAAAGGGTAGGGCAAATAATAGGGCCAGACGAGACAATTTGCGCAAATACTACGTATACTCTGTAATCACGACCAGAAGGAAAACAGACAACCATTCCAAAAGAAGATCTTTATTTCACAGGAGAGGGAACACCACAGCATGGCGACAATCGCATTTAACAAAATCACCAAGCAATTCACTGGTACCAACAAGCCTGCCGTCGATGCAGTTACATTTGAAGTACCGGAAGGTAGCACATGCATGCTTGTAGGAACCTCCGGGTCAGGCAAGACAACACTGCTACGCATGGTAAATCGACTCATCGAACCAACATCGGGAGAAATACTGATTGATGGCAAGAACGTCCTGCAAGAAGACCCGATTCAACTGCGGCGGCGCATCGGCTATGTTATTCAGCAAGTTGGACTCTTCCCTCATATGACGATAGGCGAGAACATACGAGTGACAGCGGAGATTGCGGGGGGATGGAGCAAAGAGCGACTGGCAACCAGGACAGACGAGCTTCTGGACCTCGTTGGACTACCTCCTAGTGATTATCGCAAAAGATTTCCACGTCAACTTTCAGGAGGGCAGCAGCAGCGCGTAGGGTTAGCCCGTGCCCTGGCGACCGACCCGGCAATCTTGCTGATGGACGAGCCGTTTGGAGCGCTTGATGCCATCACACGCGAACGAATGCAAGACGAACTCTTACGCATCCAGAAAGATGTTCACAAAACAATAGTCTTTGTCTCACACGATATTGAAGAAGCCTTCAAGTTAGGAGATCAGATAGCAGTACTTACTGAAGGCCAGCTCGTCCAGTTAGGCACGCCGGTGGAGTTATTAGCCAAGCCAGCAAACGACTTTGTAAGAAGGCTAGTAGGGGCGGATAGCATTCTGCGTCAACTGCAGTATCTACCAGTTATAGACGCAATAGACCAGGAACCCGAAGCAGTATCATCAGCGCATTGGAGAGACGTTCCAGCGATTGAAGCTGAATCGACCCTGCTTGATGCCCTCTTGAAGCTCCTCGAAACCAACGCCTCTGCACTCGCCATTAAAGACCCCCACCAGGATCAAAGACAACTTGGATATATCACCCTTGCCAGTCTCAATAAAGAAATTACTCGATCACGCCAGAGAAGCGTAGCCCCAGCGGAGACAGGCATACAGGCTGTTCCAACCTTGGAACAGGCAAAGAGGAACAGCACAATGTGACACCTGTCGTGTGTGGGCTACCTCTTCGCAACAAGATAGAGTAAAGAGATTAGCTCTGGAAGCGGTATCCAATACCACGTACAGTCTGAATGAGTTGTGGATTAGCAGGATCGTCTTCGAGCTTCTTTCGCAGCAAGCGTATATGTACATCTACAGTACGAGAGTCATACGCTTGCTCGTAGCCCCATACCTGTTTTAACAACTGATCACGTGTAAGAACCACGCCACGATGACGAACAAGATAGAGTAGTAAATTAAAGAGCAGAGGCTGCTGTAAATCGATGGGTTGATTATCGCGCATCACCTGACGCTGGTCCACATCAATATAGAGATTATCCACGCTTAGAATTTGCCCTGCATTTTGCAGCATGACGTGGCCAGTAAAGGTTTTATGCACAACTTTAGGCTTGGTTCTATGGCGGCCACTGCGCAGGAGAGTATGCACACAAGCCTGCAACTCTGGCCACAAAAGGGGCTTAATAATATAATCATTGGCCCGAATACCTGAGCGTTCAAGCCACGCGACCTCATTCGCACCTGGCATAAGCATCAGGACAGGGATAGATGCTGTTTCAAGATTTGTTCGTAGTTCACGACATACTTCCAGTTCAGCAGGCTGAAGAAGCATTCCATCAAAGATAATAAGAGCTGGTCGATGAGTTTGAGCCACGAGCAAGGTTGATGTACTATCGGCCAAAGCAAGCGTAGTATAGCCATCTCCCTCCAACCTGGATACTATAACTCGTCTTAGCTCCTCATCCTGCTCTACAACCAGTATTGTTCGCTGCATCGCTCGTTCCTTGCGATCCCTATTTTCCTCCTTGAAGAAAGAAACCATGGAGGGAAACCCCATGGTTAAAGGTTCGCACTGTAACTAGTATGACATCTATTATTATTCTGCTTGCCCTCATAAGGGGCCTATACTGCATGTAGATATCGACAAGAAAGAGGCTCAAGAGCGGAATACGTAGCCTACTCCACGCACAGTTTGAATAAGCTTGGGATTTGCCGGGTCCTCTTCCAACTTTTCCCGCAACCAGCGAACATGTACATCTACAGTACGCGTATCACCCGCATAATCGTAGCCCCACACGTTATGCAATAATTGGTCACGAGTCAAAACAGTGCCTCGATTGCGGACGAGATAGGTAAGAAGATCAAATTGCTTGGGCTGCAACTCTAGATCTTGCCCACGACAATTTACTCGTCTACCAGCTTGATCTATACGCAGTGGACCCCCCACCAATTCAGTACGAGAAGGGGAGAGAATATCGGAAGAATCCTGTTGCAGGCTGCGCTCATCTCCAACAGGATAATCCGCACGACGCAATAGTGCACGAATGCGCGCCAGGAGTTCGCGACGACCAAAGGGCTTTGTAACATAATCGTCGGCACCAACCTCAAGACCGACCACTTTATCGATCTCCTCACTTTTAGCAGTGAGCATAATAATCGGAACCGTAGCCGTACGGTCCTCCCGGCGCAATTGCCTGCAAACCTCAAGTCCATCCATACCAGGAAGCATAATATCCAGCACAATTAAATCAAAGGACTCCCTGTGGGCCGCCTCCAGAGCACTCACACCATTAGCCGCCGTCTCAACCTGATAACCCGACTGCTCCAGATTATAAGCGATAGTCTCAACCAAAACCTCTTCATCGTCAACCACCAATATTTTACGCGCCACAGTAGCCTCCTCTGACCGCTGAATAAAAATGGATATCAACCAAAACGTCCGCTGATATAATCTTGCGTCTCTTTACTTCTCGGTCGCTCAAAGAGATCGACTGTAGGAGCATACTCGATTAACTTCCCACTCAGGAAGAAACCAGTGTAGTGAGAGACGCGCGACGCCTGCTGCATATTGTGAGTCACGATAACGATGGTAAAGTCTTTCACGAGTTCCGTTATCAGTTCCTCGATCTTAAGGGTTGCAATTGGGTCTAATGCGGAGGCAGGCTCGTCCATCAGCAACACTTCCGGCTCAACGGCCAGGGCGCGAGCAATACACAGACGCTGCTGCTGACCACCGGAGAGACCAAGGGCTGAAGCACTCAGGCGGTCCTTCACCTCATCCCAAATAGCGGCACCCTTCAAACTATATTCTACACGCTCCTGAATGTATTTGTTCGGCTTACCCTGCACACGTAAACCATAGGCAACATTCTCAAAAATGGATTTTGGGAACGGATTCGGGCGCTGGAACACCATTCCGATGCGCTGACGCAAGAGCACCACGTCAGTCTTGGGATCATAAATATTTATGCCCTCGAACTGAGCCTTGCCCTCAGTACGCGTGCCAGGAATAAGATCATTCATTCGATTGAGTGTGCGCAGAAAAGTCGACTTGCCGCAGCCAGAAGGCCCAATCAGTGCAGTTACCTGACGATCCCGTATTGGAATATTTATATCATATAGAGCCTGTTTAGGGCCATACCAGAAATTGGTATTCTCCACATCCACCTTAAGATTTGCGTCTTTATTCAAAGTACGTGTTGGGTCAAAGTGACCCATATGGTCCGCTTCCTGAGAAATCGCTGTAGTGTTTACCGGCTGATTTGCTCGTTCAGTTGCCTGTTGTTGCGGGCCAGGTGTAGCCCCTTGCATTTGAGCCTGCCCTAGCTGACCTGGTAGCGGATTATTAAGACGATGCTGCTCCATAAATCTCCTTGCAAGCCTTTCCGTATTCAATTTACCACAATTTTTAAAATTTAGACCAGAGGATACTCTTTATGCAACGGGATTGACGCGTCAACGATTAGACGGTCGCCTAGCACAATAAGCCGGATATAGCGTCCAGCGAGGGCTTTACTAATGAAGTAAGGGCGCCCTTCATATGAGATATGACCACTTCTTGCCACCTTACGAGAATAAATGTTCGCTCCTTCAGGGAGGGTCATATGCTCCGGGCTATTTACTGAAACATTCAGCATAGTATTGTCCTCGTTTCTCTTGGATCTGCCCACGACATCCTGTGTGAACAGTATCTCTAGTAGAACTGCACTCCTAATTATGCTGCAGTTACTCGTCGTTCGATAGCGCGACCAATTACACGCGCACCAATATTGATAACGAGCAGGATAACAATCAGTAGAGCTGCAGAGCCCGATGAGACAGCATCAGCAACTGCCTTTGTAAGCCCATTTCCAGTACTTTGAACATTATAGATGTTAATGGTCAAGTTATCGCTACCGATGAGAGGATTGAGGGTAAACACATTCGCAGGGTTGCTGGCACCCATTGTGAAGATCAAAGCGGCCGCCTCGCCGATAATTCTACCAGCCGTCAAGACGATACCAGTCACAATGCCCGGCAGAGCCGATGGTAACACCACAGTGCGGATCATATTCCACCTGGTCGAACCCAGGGCAAGGCCGCCTTCGCGAAATTCACGAGGAACAGAGGCCAGGGCACCTTCAAAGAGGCGTAGAGCAATAGGAAAATTGAGACAAAGCAGGGTTAGAGCACCAGCCAGGCGGCTCAGACCAAAGCCAAAGAAAGTGCAGAAGATCAGGTAGCCAAAGAGGCCGAGCACAATAGAAGGCACGCCAGCCAATGTTTCAGCCGCAAAGTGAATAAAGGTGACCAGACGCCCCTGGCGAGAATACTCCATCAAGTAAATCGCGGCTGCAAGAGAGATTGGCACAAGAATAATCTCTGAGAGGATCAGGATATAGAACGTATTAAAGATCTGCTGGCCAACTGAATAGTTTGCAGATGTTCCATAGAACTCAGGATTCACGAGATACGGCAACCCTTGTAACAGTAAGCGGAGAATGATAGCCACAAAAATGATTGTAACAATACCAGTAACAACCCAGAGAACACCAATCGCATTACGATTCCCCACATGCAATCTGCGCACACCACGCTCTAAAAGACTAACACGCCGCGCATCCTCGTTAGAGGCCGACTGTGGTACTTGCTGTTGAGCACTCATTTATAGACACTCCTACTAGCGAGATAGCGACTAATACAGATGAAGAGGAACGAAATCACCAACAAGAGGAAGCCGAGCATAAAGTAGGCATAATGTTCAGCACCAGTCGCCTCAGGAAAACCGATCACGATAGGCTGCGTCATATTTACATTTGGTTCGAAGAAGAGCGAAAGAGAGAAAATCTTGGCCGGCAAAGTCGTTCCCTTAAGAACCAGGCTAACGGCGAGAGCCTCACCGATCGCACGCGACATACCAAGAACAACGGCCGTGGCAAGACCAGTAGAAGCGGCTGGAAGGATGGCATCTCTCATCATCTGCCAGCGCGTCGAGCCGAGGGCCAGGCTAGCCTCGCGCACAGTAGCGGGAACGGCAACTAAAGCATCGATCGAGATACTGATGATGGTCGGCAAGATCATAATGACCAACACCAGCGTGGCCGTCGCCCAACCGTATCCTGCGAGCGCGGGAATACTTGTAATCGGACCCGCGATAGCTCTGACGACGGGAACGAGAGCAATTAGGGCTAGAAAACCGAGGATGACCGAAGGCATACCCGTAAAGATTTCGAGAAGCGGGCGCAATAGATCTTGCAACCATTTGGGGCAAGCTTCCGTCATAAACAACGCCATACCAAAAGACAGAGGAGTGGCAATAATCACAGAAAGCAGTGTTGTTACCACTGATCCAAGAATAAAGCCAAGCATACCATAGCTCGGAGTTCCATTATTACCATTCGGGTCCCAGTTCACGGTAGTAAGGAAATCGAGGGTATGTGGGTCGGCGCGAAACATCTGGGCACCGTTGAAGCCCACAAAAATGAAGACAGCACAGATAATGACAATAATCAAAATAGCGCAGATCAAAAAAAT
This sequence comes from uncultured Dictyobacter sp., assembly GCA_964247965.1. GTDB lineage: Bacteria > Chloroflexota > Ktedonobacteria > Ktedonobacterales > Ktedonobacteraceae > Dictyobacter. The sequence continues at coordinate 49,667 of CAXTXB010000002.1, forward strand.
CAGACGTACAACCCGGTCCGTCGATTGTGCTTGCCGCGTTTTCTGGGACTGTGCACTTAGTTGATCCGGCGTGATTGTGGTATTTGCCACGATACACTCTTCCTTGCCTAATTACCAGTAGTTGAAGTCATGCAACCTGGAAGGAGTTTTGGAAGCCCCCTTCCAAGTGCATACTACTAGTCGCTCTATTAACGATTTACTAGGACTTTGGTGTTTTAGCAGCGATCGCATCCTGGCTCATTTTAGAGATATCCAGGAAGCCCTGCTGCTGACGAGTAGAGGCCGTATCAGGACTCTTTACATAAGCAATGAAAGACTGAGCAAGACCACTTGCGGCACCTTTGGTATACATATGCTCGATATTCCAGAACTTATAGGTGTTGTTCACCACATTGGCATCAGAGCTATCGTTACCATCAAGTTTGACCGTGGTCAAATTGTTTTTCTTCGCGTAGTCTGATGCAATATAGGAAACTGCACCATCGGTCTGACCAACAGTGTTGCTCACATCGCCAGAAGAGTTTGCAACAGGATTACCAGAAATGGTTTCCTTGCCATTCAAAATGTAGGTCTCGAAAGTGACACGTGTGCCCGAGCCAGCAGGACGGCTGACAGGAACGATGGCCAAGTTTGGTCCACCTAGAGCACTCCAGTTTTTTGTCTTACCGGTGTAGATGTCCTTCAGCTGAGCAGAGGTCAGATTGGTTACGCCGGTAACCTTGCTGTTAATAACAACAGAAAAAACAACGATTGCGACTTGATTGTCGACGAGATCCGGGTATTTGGTCTTATCGGCAAAAATATCCGAGTCGCCGATGGTAGAACTGCCATCCTGAGCATTTTTAAGGCCTGTGCCACTACCACCACCACCGATGGTGATATTCGCACCGGGGCATTTTTTCTGGTAATCGGTCGCGACAGCCTTCACAAGTGGCTGTAGTGCGGTTGAGCCTGTGGCCTGGATGGTTCCCGTAGCGCAAGCAGTGCTGCCGCCACTAGAACCGCCTGCAGCAGGCTTGGTCGCGGTTGAGCCAGCCGTGCTGGTTGAACCGCCAGTATCACCACCACAAGCGGAGATAAGAACGCTGAGCATCGCCAGAGCGCACAGAATGATTGCAACGCGTAACTGTTTTGACATACAGTCTCCTAACTCTCTTAATATATAAGTTTTTATCAATTTGCCGACTACTTTCCTACGACATTTTGTTTTTGCCACAAGAATGTGTCTAGCGAACTTCGCACTCTTACGGTATCACTGACGGATTAACTTTGCTTTATGGATATGTTAAGTCCATGTTAAATGGTTTTCTCCGCAGGACTTCTAAGTTTGCTCTAATAACTTTCAAGAAATTCCTTCAAACTACCTTGAAAGGCTGAAAGAGCTAGCACATCAAGGATGCCTCTGAAGGGCATAAAAGTCAGATTTA
>CAXTXB010000002.1:51103-52523 GCA_964247965.1 uncultured Dictyobacter sp.
TCGTGGGCTGGAATAGCGGGGGCATGTAGAACGTTTTTAAGCACAGAACTTATTTTTAATTTCAATAGAATATAAATAGAATGCTCTGGAATAGTAAGAAGGAAAGAAAATGGCAGGGATCAAACTGTACGGAACCGACTGGTGCAGCGACTGTAAGCGCAGCAAAAAATTTCTTGGTGAACAACGAATACGTTACGAATATATTAACATCGAAGAGGATAACAAGGGACAAAACTATGTCCGTGAAGTTCAGCACGGAGGATTATCGGTCCCCACAATTACTTTTGATGATGGATCAGTTCTCATTGAGCCATCAAATGCAGAGCTAGCGGCAAAGCTGGGGCTGGATACCAGTGCCAAATGTAATTTCTATGATTTAATCATTGTGGGGGGAGGACCAACGGCATTGACCGCAGCAATGTATATTGCTAGAGACGGTTTCGATGTTCTGGTCATTGAACGCAGCGGGCTAGGAGGCCAGGCAGGCATTACCGAAAGGCTAGATAACTACCCAGGTTTTCCCGAAGGCGTGACCGGAGCAGAGTTTGCGCAACGCGTTATTGACCAGACAAAACGTTTCGGGGTCGAATTGGTCTCAGCGCAAAATGTTGTACACATCGGCAATGATGCAGACGCGCACTTTGTTGAAACAGAAGACGGGAAGCGCTATCGCAGCAATGCCATTTTGATTGCCACAGGCTCGACGTACAAGCGCCTGGGCATTCAAGGGGAAGATGATTTTGTCGGATCGGGAGTGCACTTCTGCGCAACCTGCGATGGTCCCTTCTACAAAGGGAGAGAGGTTGCGGTCATTGGTGGAGGCAACAGCGCAGTTGAAGAAGCGGCATTTTTGACACGTTTCAGCCCTAAAGTTACTATTCTGACGCGGAGTAATCAGTTGTCGGCAAGCAAAATAGCGATTGATAAAGCTATGTCTTCACCGGCCATTGAGGTACGACTTCATAACGAGACTCAGGCATTTCAAGGGAAAAATAACCGGCTAGATACAGTTGTCGTCAAAGATACTCAGAGCGGCAAGGTCGAAGAATTACATCCCGCAGCCGTCTTCGTTTTTATTGGACTGAGACCGAACAGCGAGCCATTTAAAGATGTCGTAAAGACAGATGAGCAAGGTTTCATCTTGACGGGCATTGATTTTCAGACGAGTACAGAAGGCATCTTCGCAGCCGGAGATGTCCGCGCGGGCAGCACGAAGCAGTTGGTAAGCGCGGCAGGTGAGGGCGCGGCGGCGGCATTAGCAATTCGCTCCCATCTAAATGGGCATACGGCTCATACTATGGAAAAGGTGCTGGCAGAGGCGGCAGCCAACGTATAGTAGTAAAAGTGTCATTTCTAACACATTTTGCATTTTATAAAATTATTTTGTTTGGACATAAATTGAGAAAATGGAAAATGTGTT
>CAXTXB010000003.1:0-220 GCA_964247965.1 uncultured Dictyobacter sp.
CCCCACGCGCCAGCCTCGCAGGCGGCCCCAACAGGATCATCGCCCACGTATGCACTCGCCCACCAGCGCCGCTTGACCCGAACCTCCGTCAACGACCCTCATTCCTTCCCTTCCCCTAGACTATAGGAAGAAACGGCGCTAAAAAATTTCACCAATGACATGCAAATTTTTTAGCGAGCAAGCAGCAATTGTTATGGGGTCGGGTTGGTCTCTCCCTCAA
>CAXTXB010000003.1:230-44947 GCA_964247965.1 uncultured Dictyobacter sp.
AAATCTCTAAAGAGAGAGATGTTGAATATTCAAGCCTTCAAGCCTTTGGCGGTGAAAATAATGTCTTCCTCGCGCTCTACAAGCGGTGTTATAGGAATTCGTGCTCTCGCCAGAGTGCATCAGTTAGGTCGCCAGAGTGCATCAGTTAGGTCGCCAGAGTGCATCAGAGCTCGGAGGCCGATTCTAGACAACAAAAAAACCGGTTGCCGGGCCGGTTTTTGCTACACGCTAGGTCAAATGTGCTCCCTTGACTGATTAAGTACCTAATTAAGTACTTAATTGCGGGAAACTCGCTACAGAAGAGAGTTTGTCAGGTGTCGCGTGATGGTGGAAAGTGCCAAGTATATAGAATGAGAGCATAAAAAGCGCTCATTTGGGCATGAGGAGATAAGTATTCCTGGGAATATTGCCGAGGGTTAATCGATTGTGCGGGGATCGCCGCCAGGTCACTCTCGTTGGACGAGCTGCGCCTCGTAGGTTTCAATCGTCCGTCTGTAAAAGGCAATCATTGCCTCGGCCTTCTTCAGTGCACCAGGATCGGCAACAATGCGGCCGCTCCTATGATCGTCCAGTAGGGCCAGATGGGGCTGGATGGCCTCAATGGCAGCATTGTACTGGGCAAGGTCCACCGTGCGCGGCATCCTGGCACGGTTGGCATGGATCAGAAGGCGAACACGATCTCCCGGAGTCGTCGGCGTCGGAGGTGGGGCAGGCTGATTGTAGTCGAGGGCAGCCGGCACGATGGTGGCCACCGTTTCCTCTTCCGCCGCCGCCAGCTCCTCTTTGACGGGTTCGTCGGAGTCTTCATCAAACTGTGCACCGTCGCTACCCTGGTACTCATCGAAGTCGAAGCTATGATCTTCCAGCCAAGTCACTTCATCTTCTTGTGCTGATGCTGATGCCTGTGCCTGGCCAGCCTTGATATTTTTCCGCTCCACCCAGTAGCGATTGTGGCGCTGACGATAGAGCGCTTTGATCTGCTCGACCTGCTCATCGGAAATGGCGAGCTGCTGCGTGAGAAAGTTCCAGCCAGGAATTTTGTAGCCGCTCCTGGTTTGATACTTCGGATTCACACACTCATCAGGTGCGATGAAGCCAACAACGAGGAGCCAATGCACCGTTTCGCGGACGACCTTCTCACTATAGCAGGTGTCGCGGGAGATGGTCTTGAGGCTCGGAAAGATGTTGTTTCCGCTGCGACTGGCATATTTAGCGAGTGCGCGAAAGATCTCGGAGATGCGAACCGGCAGCGGCAGCATCCGGATCGCGTCGGCGATGGGTGTGCGGATGGAGTCGATGCGAGGTTTGTCTTCGTTTGGCAAACGGTTGATGCGGTAGTGACCGCGCACGCGTTGAACCGAGAGAATCGAGATTTCTTCCAGCTCCTCCAGCTCGCGAAGCACACGCATGATCGTATGTGGGCACGCCTGGGCAACGGTGCACAACTCTGGAATGGAGCGATTTACTTCGCCGTTCTCATTCGACAAGCTAGCCAGGGCCATGAGAACCCGCTTCTGTACAGGTGTCTCCAGGTGGCGCTGCCGCACGTCTGTTTGTATCGCATGGTTGATCATACTGCAACCTCCTTAGAGGAAAGTGCAGTAGTCCATAGCTGAATGTTCATAAGGGCAAGTCTAACATTTAGACCTGGGAGCAAGGCGGGAAGAACACGGGAAGAACACGGGAAGAGCGCGGGAAGAGCGCGGAAAAAGACGGAAAAAGACGGCAAAGATGAGTTTTGTTTACATCTATAATGAAAAGGAATATATAGTGATGCTGACCAGGCGACTCTCCATACATATATTGATACCATGAGAGCAACCGTAGCATTTTGGCGAACGGAACGACCTGAAATGACCTGGAAGGAAACCTGTAAAAAGGAAAGCGACCTGGAAGGAAACCTGTAAAAAGGAAAGCGACCTGGAAGGAAACCTGTAAAGATATCTGAAAAAGACACGGCAGAGGCACTGCTGTACTGTACTGGTAGGAATATACTCCTACCAGTACAGGATTGATCCGATACTCTAAGGATTCTATGATTAGGGATATATGAGCACCGCGCAGCCTGTGAAGCCGCTCGGTACTTCCTTGTTTCATACTTCTGAGTGAATTGCACACAGTACGATATACATGTTATAATTTGCACTATACGATTCCTTAATTAGGAGGGGGCTCCCTCCTGAAATGAGTGCCCTTCGGGGCATTGATTTACATTAAGGGAGAACTGGTCGAAACAACCTTGGCGGGGAGAGTCGACCAATTCAAGGGTTTCGGTTGCATAACCTGATAGGGTATTTGCAGCCGATCGTTTTTTGTTTGCGACCGGATGCTTGGCGAGAGCACGGTCGCTAGTAGAATCAAGGGGGCTATTCCCGATGTGGCAGTTGGGGATGCCCTCTTTTTCATCACTACACATCCTACTACACTCCTCCCTGGTTTGCCAAGTGCGCTTGCGGCATTTCTGATCATTTCCGATTTGTTCCCCACTTTCCGTTAAATAGATCAAGTGTCGTTGATCATGTGCGATCTGCCTGGATACTCTATAAAGTTATGCCTGGATACAGAAACATAATTGGCCGCATTTACCAAATTCGTTCCATCTTGCCTTGATTAGATCTTTTGTCCTATTTGTAGACTATCCCTCATTTGGCTACTACATTGCATTGATATTTTCTATCGTGTATACTTATGAAAGAGACAGGGATTCTTGAACTACTTCGTTGCCAACAAAGTAGCTTTGGTTTCCTCTCTAGACTGCTTTGCTGCCAACAAAACAGTTCGTAGAGGTGATCGTTTGTATAAGTATAAAAATGAAATTAGAGAGAAGCGCGCTTAGTGAGAGAAGCGCGTTTTTTCATGCCTTGGTGGGTCCATAGCCCCTCCTTTCTCCTTTAATCTTACACCTTTTGCCATTGATAATCACTCCTCTTATCCTTTAGTACTGTTCTGCAGCATTTAAAATAATCTCTCTTGGCTCTCCTTCATAATGTCTCCCTTCCTATCATGTCTATCACTATTTGTATCACTTTCAGTGGCGTTTCTTGGTAGCCTCGATGCGCTGCTTAAACCATTCGCACACCGCAGGGTATTGATTCGCTTGGATCTCTTCGTACCGGGGAGCCTGGAACGCCTGGGCAAGTTCCCAGTAAATCGTCTGATAAGGTATGCCGCTAAGATCCATTAGCCGCTTGACCATACCACGTATGCTCGTTTGCTGCTCATTGTTCACCTTCTCAGGACCTAACCGCTCTAGGACTTCCGGTATAAGTTGTACAATCGCCTCCCTCGCTTCAATGCGGGACTCCTGATCCTTAATGCGTTCCTCTACTTCCATTCGCCATGCTTGGGCATGCAAGTCGGCCTGCTGCCGGTGCCATACTGACATAAGCTCATGGTAAGTCGCCCGCTCACGGGTGCTGGCTTGCGGTCCTGGCTCATCGACTGGTGTAAGGATTGTGCCGTACAATCCAGGTGTCTCTGCTATCGTGGTTGAAGTGGTCGCTTCTATCACCTGTGGCTCTGTAGCGGGTGCTGGCAGTGCGCGTGGTTGCTGAGCCCATGAGTAAAGCACGTCTACCGCTTCGCGCTGGTAGCGTAATACCTCAACTTGCATCTCTGAACGTACTCGTTTGTGATCAATGCCGGTTAACCAATACGGAACCGATCGCAAAATAAGCACTTGTACGCGCTGAAATCCCCCGTCCGTTTCAATTCGCACATTCCCTATCAGATCGTCTACAATCGGTGCAGTGCGCTGTATCCTGCGTACTTGAGCAGCTCGATCAAGCTGCATATTGTCGCATAAGCTACGAATCACTACGGCGGGTCGGTCGTCTGGTAGCCGTACTACGATGATAGGCCGCTCGTAAAACATAATGACACGTTGCTCTACAGGTATAATCTCCCCTGCCTCTGTACTTGGTTGGTACTCCTCTGCGTCTTCCATATTTGGCCTCTTCCACAAAGGGGGTGCCATCATAGCACCCCCCTTAAACTCTTCTATTTGACAAAGTTTGCTCTGCGGTAGAAATAACTACTATTTGCCCCTCTACCACAACCGGCGTAGCACGAAGTTCCCGTATCTGCTGCCCGGCTCTATAAGCAGTTGTAAGCGCCATTGTGCAGATTTGCTCTAGAGCTGCTATGGTTGCAGAGCACTGCACATTTAAACAATAAGTAAGGCATTGGCAATTGCTTGACCGTCGACCTATACAACCCCCTTTTTGTAAGGTAGTCGAGGGCTTCGCCTACAGTCATTATTTCCAGTGAGATGACCCGTCTATAGTTGCTTGCTGATGCGCTTCTCTCCACCGATTCAATGCTGCTTTATATTGCATAACGAAGGGTATACCCGATTCCTCGACTTCTATAACGAAAGTCCTTCTTTCTGGTGTAAGCGCTGCAATCTCAGTAAATCCTGCATGTCTCATAAGTCTCACGCCGTCTGGCATGTTACTTCTAGCAGCTATGGTTCTAATATTGATACCTTTCTTGCCCATTTCCAAGATTATTTCCATCAGGCCGTTTACTAATCTTGCTCCATATGAACGCTTGTCAGCTACGTTGAAAATTGGCCTAACGCCTATCGCGTGAAGATACAAATCGATATCTTTTGGAGTATCGAAATCTACTATGTCATCTACGTCTATCTGTACTGGTATCGTTTGATTGAGGACTTTTTCTAGTCCCCCTAAAGTCAATGGCATTACTGCAAGATAACCGATTATTTGCTGTGTGTCTGCATCTTGTAGGAGATGATAGGTGTCAGGATTTTTAGCAAGTATCTTCATGCGGTCTTTTACTGTGGTTCTTCCAACCCCAAAGAGTTCTTGACTTATTTCTTGACATTCCCTCATTTCGTCTTCGGTTGTTACTCGCATGAATTTCGTCGATTGCTTTTTTCTGTGCAATAAGAACGCTTCTAATTCCCTGGCTAATTGGTCCACTTCATTACGTCGGTACACTCCTTGTTTCCTACCCGGTGGAATGATGCGCTCTAACGTTCCATTGGTGACATAGTTGTACAGCGAACCATCAGTAATTCCGAGAATCTCTTTGGTTTGTGCTGCTGTGTAGTAATCTGTGAGCTTCCCCTTGCTAGGCATAACGGCTTCCTCCTTTCAGTGATTCAATTATAAACAAAGTTTGGTAACTTTGCAAGTTTGCCCTATTTGTCCTGTACCCTTGACAGTATGATTTTTATTTAGGTATACTCAGATCATAAGTTATAAAACTTTGATAACTTTGCAAATGTAAAAATACTTTGTAAGTTATTGCTATCGGATTGAAAAGAGGGGTGTTTATCGAGTAACGAATGCAGGCGACGAAGCGGCGCATACTGGTGATGGATGTCACGAAAGTTGAAGCAATGCGACGTGACGGCTCGACGGCAAGAGCAACAGGCGTGGGTGCAGCTCCGGGGGAGCAAGGCCCGAAAGACGGTTCGATCCCGATCTCGCTGAATTTTAAAAGGGAGGTGTACTATGTGACACTTTTTTTGAACGTTGAAGCAAGATAACTGAAGAATAAGCGGCTCGTCGTATGCGAGTCGCTCTTTCTTTCCTTTGGAGGACTCTATGGTTCAAGTTTTTATTCTGGCGAGTCGTGCCGATGAACGATACGCCACAGATTTCTGGATACACCTTGCTATGGCCCGACGTTCGATGTCCGGAGTGCAGTGGGTCAAGCCGTTCTACGTGGAAGATATGCTCTCAACGAATGCAGTCGTGCCTGTCATACCACAACCTTATGTTGTGGTCGGCTGTCTTTCCAACACATTTCTCTCAGAAGTTTTAGATCAGCCTGCTCTACGTGAAATGATCGTACAAGCAGTTCGGCCCATACCACTTGTGATTGGGTCGTGTGAGTGGAACCGGTACCCTTCTCCATTTGCAGGAAAAATGCCTCTTGTCTCTCAGACTATAAACGAGCAGAAGTCCAGGGATGCTGTCTTTTCTCGCGCTGTTGGTCGCTTGAGAGAGGTTCTTCTCACTATTATAGAGGTGGGAGAATAAGGTGATAGTCTACATAAGTTATGCACAAGAAGATAATGCGTATGGAAACCGTTTTAAGATGATCTGCAAGCCAATAGAAGGACAGATAGGATTCAGCACATGGAGCATGCAGGACAGTCTCCCTGGAGCCTTGTGGCAGCGTGGGATGGCAGATCACCTGAGACAAGCATTCCTGTTTGTTCCTCTCGTAAGCAGCGACTGGCTTGCATCAGATAGGTGTCAGGCAGAATTGTCTGCGGCATTACAGCTCCAGCAACGAGGGCAGTTGAGAATAGCTTCTGTCTTACTCCGACCGTCAATGTGGGACTACTCACCGTTGCCCTCTTTCCCGGCTTTACCCTCAAATGGAAAAGAGATTACACGCTGGCCGAATCAAGATACTGCATGGGTGAATGTACAATCTGACCTCATCAAGATAGTAAAGAGTTGTCAGATCAGTTAGTAGAGGCAAACTGAATGGCGGCTCCCACCTACGAGCCGCTTTTCTTTCCCCTTTACTTGATATTATTGGCCTGGAGGTGGAATTGAGGTAAACTAGTCTCAACTCTGGAAGGCTACCAGATTGAGATGAAATAGACAAGAAAGGCGGATGAGCAAAATCGATGGAATTTGAAGAATACAATGGTTGGAAAAATTATCCTACCTGGGATATTTATACGCAGGTGACCTCGTATGAAGACTCGTACCACTCTTTTGAGCAGGCAGCGGGTCGCAACCGAGTGAAAGAAACCATTGAGGACAATCTGAAGCTTGGAATGAAACGAGGATGGCAGCACGAAGCGATCAAAGGAATTGTGAGTGACTGGTGCATGTCTGGTGTTCGCCATGTCGATTGGTCCTGGCTGCACAATACGCTCGTGGGTGAGAAGGAGATACCACGGAAGCCGGATGAATTGACGACGGAAGCGCTCCACTTTCTTCGAAGCTACCCACAATGGCGAGAGATCCTCAAGGGTGTATCGTACATGAGTGAAGGTGACGAACGACTACGGGATTGGGCAGAGAACCAGTTGTTGACCTGGATTGAATCAACAGATGCCAGAAGATATGACACCTCTACAAATAAATTTGCCCGCAAGATTATCGACCTGTACTCGTCAGTTGTGGACTGGACGGAGCTCACAAGTGCGCTGAGGGGGGAATAAAAGCGATGGAAGACAATTGGGAAACGCAAGAGGTTATCAACTGGCTGACGAACGATGAAGGTGCATATTACGATTGCGGTGATGAATCGGCAGATTTCATCGAGGACTACGTACGAAAAGGAAATGCGCCACAAGGGCTCTATGAGTCCTTTGATCGGCCTCCTCAGTCCTCTTTTGACAGCGTGAATTGGGAGAGTGTAGCGGAGAGCTTAGAGGACTAAAGCGGAGCTGACAACGGCATAATTGAAAAAAGGAACGTTTGGTGGCTCGTTAGCAGGCGAGCCACCATTTTTGTGAAAGGCAGTCACTATGACCGACTACGTCATTATGTACCAGACAGACCGTGTCAATGGGCCTGGAACCACTAGCTATGCGAATATTGTGCAGAACGCACCCTCCCGTGACGCGGTTCTTCGCATGTTTCGTACTCTTATGAATGGCCCATCCTCTGAGATCTGGGAATGTCGAGAAGCGACAACGCATGACCGGTATCCTTGTGTCCCTTATAGTGAGTGGCAGGACGGCCACTTCTTCTGTACCCAATGCAAGAATGAGATCACTCCGGATATGCCCTATCACGTGATTCACGACCAAGAGATCTGTGATCCGTGTCTCCAGCGACTCGTTGCCCACAAGCATCAACTTGTGCATGACTTGGGCTGCCATATCTGTGGCAAACGTGCCACCCAGTACAGTCCAGCATGGTCTCTGCTGACGTGCGATACTCACCAGCTCGTATCATAGGTGATCTGCCTCTCATGTGCTGTGAGATCCCATCATCCTCTTTTCACTTTATTCATTCGTCAGAAGATGGTGCCCATCGACGTTCACGATTTCCAGTTCTTCTGGATGATCGTAGCGAGCAATCAATTGCTCTGCCCGTGTCATCACATGATCGAACGTCATGATTTCTATAGAATGAAGAGAGGCACCTAATCGACGAAAGTATTCCTGTTGAAAGGTGTTCCATTCATGAGAACGCCCAATGACAATGCGAACTCGTGGTCGGACAAAGAGGACCGCACGTTCTTGCAGACGGCTTTGTGTGTAAATAGTATCTGCTCTTCGTTCCACGGCTCGCAGATACTTTGCTGCTTGCGCCAGTACTTTTGAAACTTCCTGTGAGAAGTAGTAGGTTTTATGGCTCGGATCATGCTGAAGGACAGGTGCCTCTGGCGTTTTGAGTTCAAGGATATCGATAAACCCATCAGAGGTTTGCAATGCCATGTCGATGGTTGTATCTGTATCGATATCACGAAGATTATTGATGCGCTGAACGTATTCTGTGCCGAAGACCCAGGAGTGGGCCTCAAACCACTTTTGATAGACGTGTTCAGTAACGGTTCGACCTTTCCCATTTCCCTTCACCTGGTGGACGTTCCCTTCAACCATGTCTCGAAGCTCTTGCAACTCAGCTTTGTATTTTGTTTGGAGAGCCGCAGCAGCGAGATGTTTCAGGGTTGCCAGCTGGAGCTGACCATTCGCGTACAAACCTGCGAGTTGATGAGAAAGAGCAACGTCACTGAGGATGTTCGCGAAGGTTTGACGCTGAGACTCTGTCAAGTTCTCAAAGATTTCCTCAGGAGAAAAGGAAATACTGGGCTCCTCTTCCTTGGCGAGAAGAACTTTTGCCTGATGAATATAGGCGAGAAATGTTTCAAGGTCTGCATGATCTAAGCGAACTGCTCCTAATCGTTGAAAGTGTGAAGGTACTTCGTCAAGTCGTCTCCACTGTTCAATGTAGACATACACTCCTTTCGGTAGCTCATCATTCATATGTCGATGGATCGTCACTGCTTGCGCGATCTTGACAATATCGCGTCCTTGCTTGAGCCAACAAGAAGCTAAGTATTTGAGATTCTTTCGCCGAAATGGCTCATCTGGTGACTTCTCTTCGTTTCGACGAATACCGCGAGCGATCTGTTCTTCCGTTTTGATCGTCTTTTCACCCTCTTCAAAAAGATGGAGAAAGTTTCCTCCCTGCCCTTGTTGATCATTGAGCATCGTTTTCCCTATCTATAAGCAGGTAAGCAGTTATTTGTAGCTAAAAGTACTGATACATGCTTTAAGAGTATTGTGATTTCCAGCAATTTGTCAAGGAACAGATGTTTTAGATTCTCACTTTGCAACTGCTTCGCCTTCTTTCTTTCCTTCAATTCCGCCAATTCGTGAAAAGTTGGTGGAATCGAGTGAGATGAAAGTGTAGCGCGTTCTCATAGTTTGTTCTTAAAAGTTTCTCTTTGCTGGTCAGGCTTTGCTGTTCGGTGGTGCTTACGGCGAACCTTGCCAGCCAAAGTGAAGAGCAAAGGGGGAAGAAACATAGATGGAGTACAGAATTTACCTGTCATTTGAAGCCTGGAAACAGATGGTAGAGCGCAGGCCCACGAACTTGCGTGGCGGGTGCAAGACTCCGAGTCGGGAGTCGGAGGGCACATGCATTACTACAGCGATTGATCAAGATGTAAAAAATTGGCTTTGCGCCAATGGTGTACGAGTCGAGCTGATAGCAGAGCAGTAAGAGGAGAACACTATGGCGATCGAGGAATCGGTTCTCGTGGGACAGCAAGGCTGCCAATTTGCTGCTACAGATCGTGAAGCGTTGGCGGCGATGTGCCGGGAGCGAGCTGGCCAGGCGGAGGAGAAGTCGGCGGAGTGGTATGCGTTCGGGACTGCTGGAGCTTTTCTCAGTGGGACCGGATCAATCGAGTGGGTACGTAGCGAGCTACAGAAGGCGCGGGAAGAGTGCCTGTTTTACGCTCAGCGAGACAGCAACGCGCCAGATGCCCAATACGGGACCTATGGTGCCTACATGAGGGCCAAGGCGATGATTTACCAACATCTTCTTTTTGCTTTACCACGTAGTGCATGCCTGTAGTTCATGAATGCATGAAACTGAAAAAGGAGAAAAACATTAGCCAGATTGCAGGATACACGTATGATGCAGCAGCTTATCATCCTGAGTGCTTACCGGAAGATGTTGATCCTAACGGGGAAGAGGTCGGAGTCGTTTTCAATTGGGATGAAGCTGCATGTGAATTGACGTGCGATGTGTGCTTTGAGCCTCTTCTTGAGTGTGATTTCAATTAGTACGAGGAGTGGGAAACATGCCGATCGCAGAAGCGATTATGGAGAGGGGACCTGGCGGGCAGGATGCAGTGAACGATGACGGGTCCCCTTTTTGCTGTCGTTGTAAGGAAGATTTCCCCGTAGTGCGTGAACCCGCCACATGGCAAATGGGAAAGATGCGGTTACTTGCGATGGCTCCGGAGACGATTCGTCGGCAATTCCGTGACTGGCTCACACATCCAACTGGAAAACATTTGTGTGGAAATTGCTACTTTGACCTGACTGATGAAGATTGATGGTGCGCTCCACTCGCTTTCTTGAAAGGAGGACTAGAACGATGAAAGTATTCAAGGGTGAGCAGCTGGTGACGGTGACAGCGGATGTGGTTGTGACTGTTAGAGAAAGAAAAGCTCGTCGCGTTTCTCAAGATCATGTTTTGCTGATCCAGCGCCGGAGGCAACCGTACCAGGGCATGTGGGCATTGCCAGGCGGCAAGCTCAATCCTGGTGAGTCGATTGAGGGCTGCGCGTTGCGGGAGCTGACTGAAGAGACAGGCATCTGCGGGGAGTTGTTGTCCAGCTTGATCGGGGTCTATAGCGATCCAGGGCGCGATCCTCGTGGTCAGTTCATTTCAATAGCGTATCGTATGGCGTTGCCTACTTTTCCTTTAATCGTCGCTGGTGATGACGCAGCGGATGTTGCATGGTTCCCCCTTCATGGCCTGCCAGCTCTGGCTTTTGATCACCTCGATATTATTCAGCATGCTTTTGTGTAGTGGAGACGAAGCAATGAATCAGAACCTATCGACACACGAGCAGCATTTAGACACATTGCGTCAACAAAACGCCCCTCATGACCTGATTCAAGCATATGAGCAGTGGATCGAAGCTGGTCGACATCTTGCTTGGCCAGGCGATGAGCAAAGATGGCGTCAACAAGGTCAGAGCCTTTTAGAGCGTGTATTGAACGAGTTGAAAAGGATTTGAACATGAAATGGATTCTATGGAGTGCAGCAGTGCTGCGACGGATCATCTCCTTACTGGTAATCATTCGATTCTTCCAGCGAGCGCGTTACCACATCATCTTCATTGATCAAGGCAGGCGTGTCCAAAGGCGCGTTGCCATCTTCTTCCCTGGCGATGAAATTCGCATTGGCTCCCTCTGGGAAACCCCTTATGGTCACCTGTACGCGATCGTTGATAACATCCCCTATGCAATTGATGCCAGCAAGGATCGGCCTGAAGTGCTGGTGCTCGATGGCATGGTTGTTGCTCAAGGTTTGTAGCGTATGCATGCGGAAAGGATAAAAGGCAATGTCAACATGCGTGCTTATTGATCGAGAGACGGTGAAAGCGCAACAGCTTCAACTTGTTGTGACGGGTTTGGCGGAGCGTCGAGCGGGAAATATGGAGACAACGCTCAATGCGCTTGGGGTTATAGGAAGTTATGTGCAGAGCGGGGGACCGCAGAGAAGGAAGTATGAGGTGTACGTTTCCGCATACGCGAATGTGGAGATGGTTAAGAAGTATCTCGAGCGGGAGGGCCTCTATTCTTCTTCTCCTCCAATTTGGATTGACGGCACTATCGGTGAGGACGAAACGATCACCGATGAAGACCGCCTTCCTGATGAGGAGGGCTAGGGATGAGCACGACGGAACGATTTCTCGCGCATGTTCGTCAAGGCAACTTTCGCGGAGGCCAAGTCATGCTCGGCTTTCTGTCGAAGCCGACAGTTCGCCCCGATCAGTGGATCGATGATGCCTCTGAAGAGACGAGGCGGGGCCTTCCAACCGGCTTTGAAACGGTAGAGAGAGCACAAGAATACTTGTGTTGCGCTCATGCGCAGCGCATTGCTCCATCGCACGATCCGGATTGCCAGGATGATTTTAGTGGCATGTACCAACTGGATGCACTCACCATTTCAGCCTGGCGACAACTGGATCACATCAAGCATGATCCCTCTATTATTCTTATCCATCGCACATTTCACGTGGAGGTACACGGCGTTCATATAGAGGTTGAGATGACGCTTGACCCGCTTCATGACCGCCAAACATGGGAAGCGTATTCCTCTACCCCATTGCGGTTGAGTAACATCAATGGTGATGACGATGGATACGACATTGACCGGAATGAGCACGGGTACTACACCTCATGCGCTACTTTTCCTCTGGATGATGTACCCCTTATTGACGTAGATCCGGAGTTGGATGGCATTGAACCGGAGGTGATAGAGCAATGAAAGAGCCAGATGCTCGGATTATCGAGCAAGAAGCGCGCCAGGATTGCGAGATTGAAGTGTCTGTAGTGACGGGAATACCTGGCCGCCGTGCCACGGGCTTTGGGGTGAAACTTACTCACAAAAGATATAATCGCACGATCCTCCTTGGATCTGCGCGCCAATGGCAGGGGCTGAAGGATGCCTGGTCAACTTTGGGCGAACGAGAGGTACAAAGATGAGTCGGCAGCAACGCTCATGGGAAGAGCAAGCACGCTGGATCAAGGAGCAACTTCCACATATGCGCTTCACCCTCAATGAGCGATACAACTCGATCTGCACGGTCTGGTTCGACGACGATCCCGACGGCGAGAAAGTGATGCGAATGGGCGAAATTCTGGAGAACCTCTTTGGAGCCTATCTTACTGGCCCCTTTTCCAATGTCGCATTGATGGGACCAACACATCAGAGCTTTGGCTTTCGGACATGGGACCTCATCGCTCATGCCAATCGGGTTCTCCCCTTGCCGGCTGAATTGTGGCCGGGTGGCCCAATCTACATATAAATGGACTTTTCGTGCGGCTTATGGAGTGCATTCTGCTTACCATAAAACGGCTGAACAGCGTATCAAAGGAAAAAGCAAACGGTGAAGATTACGTGCACACAACAGGAGCTTCGAACTGCTCTTTCAACCGTTGGGCATGCAGTATCAGGGAGACCTACTCTTCCCGTACTGGCCAACATTCTTCTTAAAGCGGATCGTGGTCGCCTGGAACTGGCGGCGACCAATTTAGAGATTGGCATTAACTGTCGAATTGACGGTGCCGATATCAGCGAGGGTGGAGCGACAACGGTACCGGCGAAGACATTTACTGATCTGGTTGCAAGTCTTCGACCAGGACCAGTAGAGCTCTCCCTTGATGAGGCAGCGCAGAGTTTGTCCGTCAAGGGCGCGGGTTGTAACGCGACAATTAGAGGATTAATCGATCCTACTGAGTTCCCTCAGCTCCCCAACTCCGAGGGCGGTGATGTGCTCACCCTCAATAGCAAGTTGTTGAAAGAGATGATAGCTCAAACGGCGATCGCAACGGCTGACGATGACTCGCGCCCTGTTCTCACTGGAATTGTTATTGACCTGGAGGATGAATGTTTGACGTTCGCCGGCGCTGATGCCTTTCGTCTGGCGCTTCGAAAAGCTGATGTTCCCTCTGGCCTGATCGACTATCTTGCTCCGATCATTGTTCCCGCAAAGACACTCCGCGAGCTGGCACGTATCCTATCGGGAGACGACGAGGTGCAAATGGTCGTGATGTCGAATCGGAGCCAGGTGCTTTTCCATACTGCCCGCGTTGATCTAGTCTCTCGACTGATCGAAGGGGCAATCCCCAACATTAAGGCAGCCGTGCCAAAGGAATACATCACGCGTGCTGTTGTGGGTACTGATGACTTCGAGATAGCAGTGAAGGCTATTACCCCATTCGCTCGCGAGGACTCCAATATTGCGCGCATCAAGATCGCTCCTCGCGATGATGGGGATGGGACGCTGACACTGGAGTCATCAGCGGCCGACGTGGGCAGCAATATCACCACGATTCCTGCTGCCGTTCAAGGCCCTGGTTTAGACATCATCTTCAACTCCAAGTATCTCATCGATGTCCTCGCGATCATGGACATGGAGAAAGTCGCCCTGGAAGTTACTTCTCCAGGTCGGCCAGGCGTCATCAAACCGATTTGTCCTCCAGCAGTCACCCTCGATTACACCTACATCATCATGCCAATGAGCACGAATCGCTAGGAAAGGGCAAACGCTGACGAGTAGTGAGACTGGCTTACTGGATAGCCAGCTTGGAGAAGAAGATTGAACGATAAGGCATACATTGCAGAGATTAAAAGAACCTACGCAGGTTCAGATGATCCACAAGAGAAGCTGACCCTCGCCGCACTTGGGCTGACGGGCGAGTCTGGTGAAGTTGCGGATCATGTGAAAAAGGCATTGTTTCAGGGGCACGATATTGACCCTGCACATGTCGCGAAAGAACTGGGTGACATTCTCTGGTATATGGGGTTGGCCTGCGACGCGATCGGCTATTCCCTCGATGATGTCATGCAGATGAACGTTGCGAAGCTGCGCAGGCGTTATCCCAATGGGTTCGATCCTGAGCGGAGTGTCCATCGCCATCAATACGAAGGGCAGGAATAAGTAAGGAGGAATTGCGAACGGTGAAAGTAGCAGTTGAGATCGATGTCACTTTCGATCAGTTTAAGGAAGCATTGAAGCGGGCCGACATGCCGATGACGCCGGAAAATGTCCGGAAGCTCAATGAGCGGTTGCAACGGATCGCCAGGACGGCTGCTCTACAAGCGCTAGCAGATTGGCAAGGCCAGGCGCGATAAGGAGGATGTGCGAATGATGAATGATTTGGAACGAACACTGTACTTTCTTGGCTTTATTGCAGTCATCGCCATCGGTTTGTGGCTCGGCTACTGGGTCGTGCATCTTGCATTGCACGTAGGAGGCTAGCGAGTGATGAACACCTATCGATGTGAAACAAAGACTCAATGGGTCCTCTTCACAAGCGTTAGTGGCTTCTACTTTGGCGATGTCCCCTTTGGAATCGCGCATGGCCTCGTTGAGCATCGCTCCTGTGCCTTCCTGGCTGCTGGCGCGGGCGTTGCGCACATGAAGATGTGCCTGAACACGCATCAAGCGGTTGAATGTGTGATTGACGAGGTAACGAAGACAGACCACGAGCGGGCGCAGCTTGGATATGAGCCGGAAACCTTCTACCTGTTTCGAGCTGCATTCCCACCACAAGAATCTACGTTCATTTAGCTCATCTCTGAGGAGTAAAAAGCATGGTTACGACGATCGTTTTAGGGTTCCTGTTGTTTTGGGCAGTTCTTATAGGCGTCGCATGGTATTGCGTCAAGCACGTTAGAAGGAGACGGCAGAAGGGGCCAGCCATTTTCTACTTGCAAGAGAGGAAGAACGTCGATGAAACACATTCTCTCATTTAGCACAATCGCCCACGCCGTCTCAGAGAAAACATTTCTACAACGCTACTTTTCTCTCTCTGATAATACTATCTCCATCATTCAAGCACTTCATGGACCAGAGACAGACATCCTTTTCTCAACACAGAATGAACTCACAAACATCCAGCGTGAGTGTGTCCTTCACTTGACTCGACCTACGCAGGCTCGCTTCAATATGCGCGAGTTGAGTGTACGAATCATTCCAGGCGAATATGCTCAGGGGCTGTTCTGGTTTCTGGATGATTCTAAGGGCGCGGGAGCTGTCATCATCAATGGCTATGAATATGGAGCCTTTGAAGGCGCATGTGAAGTTGCCCTGGCTGAGAACGAAGTCGATCGGTATCGCGCTGACTGTGCTGGCCGGAATTGGGATGATGTCGTTTGGGAATTGGTCAATGAGGCAATTGAGCAAATAAGAGGCACTGGCCGGCAGATCAGTGAAGAGAACGTTGGTGACTGGTTAGCGAAAAATGGGCATTTCCTTTTGCCCGAGGAGATTACGAACTCCTACATCCAGATAAGGAGGATCAGACGATGATCATGGAGCCACAGGTGCTGGATCGGTCAGCCTCTCAGGAGGTAGAGCCACGTATAGCACATCCACGCTGCAAACGGTGTGGTTCGAAGCTCTTCTTCACGCAGCGGTTTGCTCTCTCGCGCTGCCCTCGTTGTGATGGTGGCGGCCGCTTGATTGGATCGGGGGAGGTTGCTCGACCATGAAATGTCCTGGTCATGCTTGGGAGCGGCTCTATGATGAGCGCGACTACCGTAAGTGTAAAATCTGTCGTCTTCTCCAGCGCCGGATTTATGGAAACTGGCAGCTTGTACCATCTTTGGCAACCAAGCCACGAAGTGCGGGAACGTGGCGCGGCGAGCTTGCTGGAGTCAATACTGGCAGTGCAAATGACCTGAATTTGTAGTTGAAGCATGCGCCAGGCGGTGCGGGAAACATCACCTGGCGCGGTCATGAAAGGTTTAAGGTCTCATGACATCACATCCTATCACACGTGGCAGCTCCTCATCTGAAAAGGAGATCACGACAGACGATTTGATCGTTTCTCTTCTCCCTCGTATCCGTGCGATCGCAACACGATTCTCGCAGAGCGGAGTGGATGCTGACGATCTGGTTGGTATCGCGATGCTGAAGCTTGTTCAGAAGGCGCAGTATGTTCTTGCAATGCCTCTTGGGCAGGCGGAAGCATATCTCTGTATGGCAGCACGCAATGCGATGATTGATGCTGTGCGTATGGCTCTTCGTCGGCCATCTATTAGCCTTGATGCCCAGCGAGGAACGCTTGATGAAGAGCGGGGGACGCTGGCAGAGAGTCTTTGCGATCGCGACGATCCGTTCTTACCTCTTCTTGATGCTGAAATTGTTGAGTCGATCCTTGTTGGTCTGTCTCGACCATCCTATCGCGAGATCGTCGAACGGCGCTGTGGTCTGGGTGGTTACGGTCCTCAGTCACAATCCTATGCTGAAATTGCAGAGGCAATGCGTCTGGCTCCCTCGACGGCGAGAAAGAACGGTTGTCGTGCTTTCGCTGAGTTGCGTGCCCTTCTTCAACATCAGGAATTGGAGATCTCGGCGTGATGAACCATCCTCAACAGGCAAAACTTCCATGTGGATGTGCTGGAGCTTGGAATGATGATCTGAAGCAGTACGTGGCGGATCATTCTTGTGTCGAAGCAGCAGTGCTGAGGGCGAAGCGGCTCACGGTGAAACGTCGGATGGCTGAAGAGTCGGCTCGGATGCTCCGTGCTCAGCTCAACGGCGATCGCACCTTTCGATTGCTGAAGTGAGGTGCTGATGTGGACCGATTGAAGCAAGGGAAGCTGATGCGAGGCTATGAGATCCGTGCCAGGCGAGCTGGCGAGTTCGGACAGGTCCATCGCCACGGATGGGCGGCACCTGACGAGCTCCCAATTGAGTGGGAGCAGATCAAAGCGGAGCCAGGCATTATCTACGCTGAAATTTTTTATGCGACACAACGAGCACGGCGGCCAGGAAAGCGGCGGATCATCGAGAGCTGGTCGCCGCAAGAGCAAGAGAAGCAAGGAGGACAATGGGATATACAGGAGCATGTGTGAATTGTTATGGCTATGCAAACTGCCTGTGCAGCGTCTGTCAAAAGGCACTGTGCTATGACTGCAATCTTACGCTCAATACGCAGAGAGAGGATGCTCAATTGAATGATGGAAAGTGCTGGACGTGTCGTGAAGAGGCGGCCGGCACTTATATCGGCGAGGAGATCGACGAAGAAAGCTGAGGGATGGAATGCCTGGAAAGACAAGTATCGAATGGACGGACGATTCATGGAATCCCGTTACTGGTTGCACGCAGGTATCACCTGGCTGTGATCATTGCTATGCGATGGTCCTCCATAACCATCGACATGAGATCTATAGCAAGAATGATGGATGCTGGACGCTTGGTGGGAAGCCAATGCCTCCCCAATACGCCAAGCCATTTTCGGAAATACAATTGTTTTCCAACCGACTCGATGCGCCACTTCATTGGCGTAAGCCTCGAAAGATATTCGTCAATAGTATGTCTGATCTGTTCCACAAAGATATACCTCTAGAGTTTATCATCCAGGTCTTCAGAACGATGAATGCCGCACACTGGCATACGTTCCAGGTGCTGACGAAACGTCCAAGTCGTGTAGCACTTCACGCTCATGAGCTGCCCTGGTCGAGCAATATTCTCCTCGGCACCTCGATCGAAGATAACGCACAGGTTTGGCGTGCTGATAAGTTGCGCCAGGTCCACCAGAATCTTTTGATGGTCCATCAGAAGAGCGAAGCGCCTATCCTTCCCCGCCTGTTTATCAGTGCAGAGCCACTCCTTGGAGAACTGACTCATCTTCACCTTGAGAGCATTGCCTGGCTTATTGCCGGTGCTGAATCCGGAGATGGAGCTCGACGAATGGATGAAGACTGGGTGCGTTTTCTACGTGATCGATGCGTGGACGATGGGGTGGCCTTCTTCTATAAGCAAAATGCTACGTCTGGTGGTCACAAAATTCCAACACCAAAGCTTGATGGTCGTATCTGGACGCAGTTTCCTGTGATGGAAACCTTCGAATTCGAGACTCAAAAGGTGGTGCAGCAATGACGCATGTTCATGGGTGGCAGGCAACAATCGCGATAGGCTGGCGTCAGTGTGCCGAATGCGGGTTGGTTGAGCGGCGTATGGATGGGCAGTGGCAAGAGGTGTCGCAGACAGCGGAAGAGATGGATTGGTATGGGTCGGAGTACGCGATACTGAATCAGAGCCATTCACCAAGCTATGTAGATGATCGGAAAGTGGAGCACGATCTACCAGGATATTGGAGTCGGCCATGAAAATGTGCACGCACGGACCGGACTTTGAGCAGTATTGCCATGACTGCGAGACAGAATACTGCTGTGCTTGTCAAGAAATGATTCATGCAGCAACGTGTGCCATTCGAGCACTGCGGATAAAGCGCATAACTCCAGGTGTGACTGCATGCTCTGAAGGCGCTGTTCAGCAGAATGATGGAGGGAGGAAAGAGAGAACAGAATGCCAGTTTTAATAAGGATTTGTGGGAAATGTTATGCAGCTCTTTGGCGCTGTACGGTGTGTCGCCAGCATTTTTGTCTGTGGTGCGAAGCTACAAAGCACGTTGAGGAGTGCATCTCGAAACATGAGGAAGGGAGAAAGTGAGATGGCAAAATTCCATATCTTCGCACAACGCGAAGTCGAGGAGATCGATCTGGTGAAGCGCGTCATCGATGGTGATGAGGATCTGGCGGATCAAGAGATCATGAACCTTGAGGACGAAGGGTATGAGATCTCAGATGTCCATGTCTATTATTCAGAGATAGTACAGCAGCAAACGACCCCGATGCGTCACCATCGAGGTCGCAAGTAGTGTTCGTAGCTCAGGTGAGATACAAACGTGTCAACACCTCATTGTACCTCGCCTGGGCACTGGAAGGAAAGTGGTATGGCACGTGATTACGTCCAGGAAGTAACAGGCAACCTTGAGCAGTGGCTCAAGGGGGACATCAGTGGAGAGGCATATGAGGCTGAGCGTGAGCGGATTGCGTCAACACTAGCTGATGGTTCAGTCATCGGCCAGGACGAGGAGGTGCGAGAACGAGAGGGACACTCTGTTGGTGTCTAGGGGGGTAACAGCTTTGTTTGTTGCTCGTTGGTCACATCTGCACAACGAATGTCGTTGAGGTACATGGCAGACGTACATGCGTACTGTTGCATCGAGATCTGGCTGAGGATTGAAACAGACAAGAGAGTGTGAAGCTATGGATGTCCGAAGTGCGCGAATTATGGTTTCTATCGTTTTTCATTCATGAAAAGGAAAGAGAGAAGAAGTATGGCAGATCAAGAAAAAACAAAGAAAAAAGGGGCAGGCTTGAATGTCGTCATTGCGCAAACCCATCGCCTTGGCGGCCAGTTAACAAGCCTGCAGATGACTTCAGGCAATCTGCTTGCTGTTGGGCTGAGTGCTTGCCAAATTACAGGAGGCGTCACCTGGCTTCTCGTGCTTGGGAAGATGGCCTGGTACGTGATCCCGTTTATTGGCATCTTGACGATGGGCCTGGCCATCGTGATTGAGCGTTTGAGTCTTGGTGGTCTCTCGATTGTGCGAGGAGCGTCTCGTCAGCTGAATGAACTCGAAGAGCAACATCACATGATGCTCTTGCATGAGAATCGTTCCGCAACAGAAATTGAGACGTATGAGTACAATCGCCGAAGTAAGAAGCTCAAAAAGAGCCGAGCCTGGTCTATTCCGATCATCATCCTCGGTGTCATTATTAGTGGATGCCTAGGCGATGTCATGTGGCATGAGGTGTTCGCCTCGACGGGTCCGGTCGTCTCCGTTCTTCTAAGCCTCTGCTGCGCCGTTCCCATTAGCCTCACGTTTGTTTTCTCCGAAATCTATAAGGATCTGAGCGACGATACGCTCAAAGAAACGATTTCGGACGATAGCATTCAGCAGGCCGTTCTCGAAGGAGCGGAGCGCGATATCCAGGTTTCCCTTGCGATGGAAGCATTCACGAATGTTCGGAGTGATCCAAAGAAGCATGCGGAAGCTATTGCGAAGATAGAAGGCGGACTGCTTCAACGATTAGAAGCATTCGCCACTCGTGCCTCACTCTCCGAGACGGAGCAAGCGGCAGTCGCTGGAGCGCCAGCGAATTCGATTCCTTTACCACAAGAAGCCGAGACAAAGCAAGTGGAGCGGGCGGAACGCAACCGGTGGAAGTCGAATAGCGAGAAATTCTTCATCTTCATGGACGCGAATTCAAAGGCGACTCTGGTGCAGATCATGACTGCATTCGGTGTCCAGCGGACGACCGCAAGCGAATGGCGGGCGAGATATCAAAACGCTATGCGGATGCAAGCTGGAGCTCAAACGGGACAACAGACAGGCCAGGGCGAAACGCAACCTGATCTGAATGAAGAGCGTCAAACTCCGGCCGAACTTCGATCGGAGCTGGATGAAGATTTCGACGCAGATCAGGAACCGACGACTGATCATCTAGCAGATCCGACCGAAGATGATGAAGATCTTCTTTCTGAGTCCGGAGATGACGAGCAAGACAAGACCGTCGAAGGGGAATTCGTTGAAGTGTAGGAATAACGCACACGGAGTGCTTGCTTGCTTCGTTTTGCATGCAGAAATTGAGCTTGAAAGGTGTCAAACGGAGTGTTTGCTTGCTTCGACCGAAGAAAAAGCGGAGTGCTTGCTTGCTTTGGTCGAAGGTTGATCAGGGAATGTGGAGCGAGAAATGGAGCTATTCCAATGCAGCGAATGTGGCAAAGATATCACTCCGGATATGCCCTATCACGTCGTGGACGGAGCGAAGCTCTGCAATATGGATGTGAAACGGCTGTTGGCCGCAAAGAGCTCACTCCTGCGAACTGTCGGCTGTCGGACGGATGGATGCTGGAGCCCTGCGACGGAGTTCGATAGCCAGAGGCTTCTATTCACCTGTGAGAGGCATAAGGAAGGAGGTATTCGGTGAAGGTATTCGGTTGGAAGCTTGGAAGGCAACCGGAGCCGTGTGAGTATACGTTTGTTTCTGATGCGCGTTGTCAGAAGCGGCCGGCGAAGTCCGTTTGTGTCGCTTGTCATGTCCGTTTGTGTTCGGGTTGCACATACATGAAGACGCTTGGAAGTCGTAAGGAGCCGTATTGTTTGCATTGTTTTCTATGGTACGCGTAGGAGTTCGGCTAGTCAGCGATTTCAGCGTTGGCTAGCCTCGACCAACATTCGGGGAGGTCTTCGAACATGGATATGATACGACATTTGGGCAAGGGAGGGCAGAATGGGCGCTGAGATTCTTCAGTGGGTGATAGGCGTTGTGGCAACGGGGTCCGTTGTCGCTGGCACAATAAAAACGATGATGACGCCATCGAACACGAATGGTGAAGGTGTTTCGCTTCCGTATCCGATCTCTTGTTCATTTTGTTCGGCTGGTGCGATTGGTCATGATGATCGTGGGCGTTGCGTATGCGAACGACATAGTGTTCGTATCGTTGAGGCGAACACGCCAGAAGCGAAACAGCCGAAGATGATCCCACAGCCACAACGACAAGCACGTCGTCTTCCCGCTCAATCAACTCGCACTGCACAGATGGTTGTTGATCCGCACGATGCAGAGACACTGAGAGAGCGACCACATCAGGTATTACAGCAAACGCAGAAGGGATACTCTTCACAAGACCTACTGACAGAGCTGGCAGAGGAATATGGGGAAGGGTACGTCGATGAGGGTGAGTACGAGGGAGAGCTTTGCGTCCATGAATCTATTCCAGGTGACTGTCAGGCTTGCTATGACGAGGAAGAGCAGCGTCGACGAGAACTTGCACGTACGCAACGACAGAGACAGCGGGTCGTGGAGTCACGTCAACAGGTACGGCAGCCGCAGCGAGTACAACAGGGTTGGCAAGAGCAACGTCCAGTGCAATCACAGCGTCCCCAACAACGTCCAGCGCAACCTCGACGCTCTGCGCCACAGGATGAAGGGCGTGCCAATCATAGTGCGAAGCTGGTTCCACAACGAAGGAGGGACTAACATGAACATCTTTAATTCTCTCAAGCATTTTGTTGGCGAGGTGTTAGTTGATGCATACATCTTGGAAGCTATTCAGGACCTTGAGGCTTCAGAGCGTGAGGCTTCTGTGGAGGCTATACAATCGTGGATTCTGAACGCACATGACGTGAACATGCCGATTGGCGCTATTAAGCGATATATCGCAAAGAAAGAGCAGGAGAAGCTATGAGCGAACAGGCAAAACAATCATTCATTCAGGAATTTACTGTTGAGATCGAGGGATATACCGTCAACATCAAAATCAAGAACGATTTTAAACGGTGTCTTCAGTCCTGGGAGTTGCGTTCTCAGCAGTGCCCGATAGCAGTTTATGAAGAGGTTATGGAGGACGAGGATACCTACACAGTAGGTCGTGATGGGGTTTGGTTTGTTACGCGTGCTCGATTCTCTTTCGCACACAATCCTGTGTGTCCGACGATTGAAGTCGAGAGCGAAGAGGGCCGGGAGGATCGCTTAGAGCGTGAGTTGCAGGGGGAGGAGTAATGCATCTTGATATTCCTTCGTTCTACCTGTTTCTAGCTATTCTATGCCCTACATTTGCTATTGTGTTTGGTGTCGCTACGCGCAAGATGAGCAATAATCGTCGTCCCTGGACTGAGAAATATTATTCCGACAAAAAGTAGGCTGGTATGAAACGTACGGAGAGCGGGTATATACCGCTCAACGCCTGTAGGGAATGTGGCGGGCGGGCAACCTACCCGCTTGTGAATTGTTGCTTGAGATGTGCCGAGCGCCTGGCGCGAAGAATCCGGCGCTGGCGCAAAATTTACGGCTCGGAGCAGATATGAGAGAAAGAAAATACTTCACATTCGGAGAGGTGCGTGAGCTGGTGGCGTGGGCGAAAGAGAATGAGCATGCGCCTCGCCTTCCAAATACGACGCACCCGACGATAAAGGCGCAGTATCTCTTGCAGGCTGGACTTTGTGATTATGACTTTGATATCAATTATGATCCGTTTGCACAAGCGTATATGGCAGTTTTTGATGGTTCTGGCGTGCAAGAGGTTGCGGAAAATGTGTATCGTATTCTGTACGGTGGATCATCCAGAGGGAGATAGAGAGTTATGAAGTGTGGTCATACTGAAAACATGGCTATTCGGAATAATGCGTGGAATTTATCCTCTCATGAACGCTGAGGCAGAAGGCTTACAATGGGGAGAAGCAGCCAGTGAATACATTGTTTGATCTACAAGGTGCACCGCTTGACACTTCAAATGAGTGGTATACGCCAGCTCAATATGTTGAGGCTGCGCGTGAGGTGATGGGAGAAATTGAGCTGGACCCGGCAAGTTGTGCTGCCGCTAACCAAGTTATTAAAGCACCTCGCTACTACACGCAAGAGCAAAACGGTCTTGTGCAGAGTTGGGCATGCTGCAGCATGTGGCTTAACCCGCCCTTTGGAAGCACGAATGGAAAAAGCAATATGGCGATGTGGACAGCGAAGCTCATAGAAGAGTATGGCGTTGGCAGAGTGAAACAGGCAATTCTTCTTTGCATGGCAAATACGGAAGCATCATGGTTCGAGCCACTTTGGAGCTATCCCATTTGTTTTCCTTGTCCTCGTGTTCTCTTTCATCGTCCAGGCGGGAAAATGGATCACCATATTCAAGGAACCTGTTTTGTGTACTTTGGAGCAGAGACACAAACATTTGTAACAGCATTCAAGAAATTTGGTCCGGTTGTCACTCCTGATGGCGTTCATCGAACCGCCTTCCCTGCATCGCAATTGTCACTTTTAACGATGGAGACAGCATCATGATGGTGGCTTCCGTAGGGAGGGCGAGTGATTCGCTGCAGCCCGCCGGTCTGCAAGACTTTTGCCCTCAACACATCGAAACTGTAGCCTCTTCCCATGCGCTGAGTCAGCTTCATCATTCCGTTGAGGCTTTCCGTGTAGCCAGCAGTAAAACGATAGTTAAAGTAGTTAAAGATGGCGTCTCCATAGGTTTCGATGGTCAACGTAAAGGGGATGAATGCATCAGTCACATCGGGCGTGATTTGTGCGAACCATGCAAAGTAGCGTTGCAAAGCATCTTCTTCTGTCAATGCTTCATAAATGGCGTAAAAGCCTTCTTTGAGACGATAGGCGGTCTCCAAACGTGGGAAGTTCTTGAGCCACACCTCAAGGATCAAAGTTTCTCGCTCATTGAGGTCATGAGGACGCTTGAGCAAAAGAAATCGGTCATGCATCAAGGTTTTCCGCTCTTTGTCAGTCAGACTCTTTCGTATCTGCTTGCGAACCGTTTCCAAGCAGCCGGAAAGCAGCTTCAGGACGTGGAATTTATCTACGACCAATGTTGCATGGGGCAAGGCCAGATGGACGGCGCTATGGTACGACGCCCACATATCAGTACAGACAACCTGAATATGCTCTTTCATAGTATCGGGCAAGTTTTGCAAGTAGGCGAGAACGGTTGGTTTCTGTCTATCTCGAAGCAGATCAATGATGTGTCGGTGCTCAACGTCAGTGATGACGCAACGGTATTGATTGAGCAGATACAGCTCGTCAATCCCGATGCAGATAGTCTTCACGCTAGTAGCGATGTCGAGATGCTTGATAGACTCGTGAAAGATGAGCCGGACAAGCTTCTCATCAATGCCGATGTCGTAGGCGATACTCGTAAATGTTCTTCTCAGTGCCTCTTGAGCGATGTAAAGCACCAAGCGATTTGTCATCATATGATGCTCGTTCATCTCCGAGAGTGGTTCAAAAAAGGTTTTGTAACAGTCTCGGCAGCGGTACCGTTTTCTGATGACCAGGATGCCCGCTCTTTTTCCTCGAATTGGACTATCCATAAAGAGTTGCCGCTTGATCTCATGACGATAGAGTCTGAAGCTGGCACAATGTGGGCAGCACAAAGTAGCCGGTTCGTGCTCGGCTATGATGTGGCAGTCGTGTTCGTGCTCAGTAACGGACAGGATACGCCAATGGGACCAGCCAAGAATATTCAAAGGCAACTCTCACCGTTCAGATTATTACCCAAGAAATTCTATGTAAGGGGCGTAAATGTGGTAGCAAGGGAGGGACGATTACTACGGGTGCATTCCACGCACTTTTCCGATTTTACACTGTTGTCCACTGTAGTGCGTTTCCACGTAGTTTTCCGAATAGCCGAAAACATTTGGGTTTGCCCTGTTGAGGCC
The DNA here is from genome assembly GCA_964247965.1 of uncultured Dictyobacter sp. Lineage (GTDB taxonomy): Bacteria > Chloroflexota > Ktedonobacteria > Ktedonobacterales > Ktedonobacteraceae > Dictyobacter. The sequence continues at coordinate 25,960 of CAXTXB010000003.1, forward strand.
GTGAACGCATGCGAGTTGTGTAGACGGAAGCTTTGCAGGAATCACACGAATCTTGATACATTGCATCACTGGTATCTGTGCAAAGAATGTTACATTACAAGCCTAAAATTCCAGGAAAGGATGTATAAGGTTGAGCTAGAGAGATTGAAGGGGATGCAATGAGGGAAAGAAAGTACTTCTCACTCGAAGAGGTGTACAATCTCGTTTTGTGGGCAAAAAATAACGAATATGCGCCGCGTGTATCAGATAGTACGCACCCCACAATATACGCGCAGTTCTTGTTGCAGGCTGGCCTCTGTGATTATGACTTTGATGTCAATTATGATCCATTTGCGCAGGCATATATGGCAGTGTTTGCCGGTGCCAGCGTGCGTGACGTTGCGAAAAATGTATATTGTGTGATGTATGCAAGGAAGAAGATTAGTCCTTATGCGGTAAGGATCGAGCCCTGGTATCCTTGCAAAACGTGTGATCAGACGTCTAGGTGGCGTGTGAACACAGTGGGTATTGACGGCGAGGGCGTTGATTTATGTGAAAGACATGTTGCTGAGGTGCTAAGGCAGCCTGGAAATGAGCGGCTGCTTGAGCAGGCGAGGCTGAAGGTGACGAAATGAATGGTAGGACTTCACTATTGTAGATCATGCCTTTTCGCTCTAGAGAAGCATAAGGACTCGTGGTAGCAGGAAGGCTAGATGAGAAAGTTGGGGCAATGAATTGAAAGTACAATCGCTAGAGGAGTGCCTTGTTGATCCTGAACTTGTGCAGCATGTGTCTGTATTAAGTCCTCAAGAGAGGATGGTCTATTACTACCTCAGCATTCCCGTCAGATATACAGAATTTACGATGGACGAGCTCAAGCAGCATATCGCTCACCTCTCAATGAAGTCGCGGCAAGTTTGTGTGTTGTGGAAGATATCTACCTTGTTTCCTGGTATTTATCCTTGTCACTGCGACCGCGACGGCCACTTCTGGACGTACAGTACTCCAGCTCTATTCAAGTTTGTAAAGTATGTTTTCCCATATTAGTGGGGAGTAAGTGATAGTTATGAGCGGCCAAGTTTGCTTTGCAGAACTTGCAGACTTGGCCGATAAAATGTCCGTATTGTGGCCGTGGCGATCAGGCGCTTACTATGCAAGTTGTACATGAGTCTAGTATGCGGAGAACTGTCTGGCGCACGCATTGCTGTACAAGATTGTTAAGTGATTCATAGAGGGAGGAAAAGGCTGTGAACGTACAAGACGTCATAAACATTGCTGGAATTTTCTTTGGGGGGATAGGCGTTGTGGGCATCGTGATCTGGGTGATCATGGTTGTCCGGAGCTATCTTCGTCACTATGCTGGAACACTGTCTTTGGAGGATATGGCTTTTGCTGGGAATGGATGGGCGACGACGATGGCCTTCGTCGCGGCTTTTTTTGTCTTTTCGTCTGACAAAGTATATCCTCATCTCAATGCTCAGATCGTTACCCTCTTCTCCGTCACCGCTGGCCTGGTTCTTCTCATTCTTTGGATTGTCACGATCTATCTCTACCTCCAGGCAATGCGCCCAACCTATGTCTACTTGCTTCCCCATGATGCGGAGAAAGTGCGACAAATCAATTGTGAACAAGGCATTGTGACGGTTGCCAATAGCTATCCTGATGTCTTCCTTGATGACGCTCTTTTAGGTATCTTTGCCCGTTCAGTGCAAGTTATCGTGCGCTCACAATTCTACTCCAGTAAGAGAAAAAAAGGGGCAAGGGAGCTGACGAACAGCTTTGAGGTCTTTTGTAACCTGGCTGCCGAGGGCTTTGAGTGTGGATATAGTGATTTTCTTGCAGCGTGCCAGGCAGCTCCTGATCATCTGGAGGCAACTCGTGCTCTCTTACTCCAGTGGCCGAAAACGAAGGAATCAGAACAACTGCAAAGCGAATTAGCGAAGCGTTACCTGGAGAAGAGAGACGACAACGATGAGACGATATGATCGCTCTAGAGGAACTGTAGATGGTCATACCTGTTAGTATACAGTAGTATAATTTGTGCAGGTATGTGTGAGCGTACCTGCATTCATTTTTTGAGGGGATGTTATGAGTGATGAGGGACAAACTCCAGTATTAAAGCGTCGCTATCGATCGATGCCAGAGCGCAAAGCAGCCTTTGTGGATGTGCAACGCGGGATATTTTTGTATGAAGATGGCCTCACAAAATTCGAGTACGATACAGCACTCTCCCTGGCGTCGATTCTGGACCTGATTGCAGAAGGCGCGTGGGATCGACGGGGACCTGAAATTATCTATATTATTGGCTGTTGGAATGCAGCGAGTACACCGGCGCGGGAGTGGTTTGAAGCATCCACAGGCTGGGAGCGTACGTCATATCATCGAAATCCAATTATTGCTCTTTATAGGAACGGCTCAAAGCACGTGACTCTGTATGGATCAGCCCAATGGTTTGGTCAATGCGGTGAAATTGAGTTGGTTCAAGCTGCCTATGTGCGTTTGCGTGTTCTCTTGCGTGAGAGTTTCGGCCAGGAAGTCAATCTCATGGGTACACCTGCTAGGACTGGACTTGATCTTATCGAACGGAGTTTGCCGACGGATCGAGACAAAAGATCATATGAGTGGCCAGTACTACCGAGGGAGATCCGGGAGGTCATCGAACACAACATTGGGCAGGGACGGATGGAGATGCTTCGCCAGATACCAGAGATGCCGAAGGCAGAGAAGCTCTATATCGAGGATGCCATCTGGATGTACAGCGCGTGCTGTCGGCGACTTCCATCTGGGCCTGTGCAGCATGATACGGTTGACGAATTTGCCGGGTATCGTGTTGGGTTTTATCGAATCGAATTTCAGGTCCCGTCAGGTTGGCATCACATCGGGTTGATCCCAACCTGGAATCCTAAGGAGAAACGGAGTATCTGGCCCAGTCGGCCCAGTACCTATTGGTACACTGGCTATGTGTGTGCAGAGGAGCTGCGTATCGCGCTTGAGCCGCCTGAAGGTCTTCCTGCGTGGCCTGTGCGAATCAAGGAGCGCTGGCTCTTTGAGAGCGGTGATAGTCTGGCACAAGATCCTTTGAGAAATTGGATTGAGAAGCTCCGTGCATTGCGTGAGAGTTGCACTGAGACGGTGGAGGGTGAACTGCTGGCACCGCTTCTGCGTAGTGCGATCCGTTCCATTTGCATCAAAGCAATTGGTAGCCTGCACAGAAAAGGTAGATATCAGGTTGTAGAGACGCCGATCTCTCGGTTGGCTGATATCCCAGAGGACGCTGAAGTTGTCTTTCGCTCTGGTACTCATGTGCGATGGCGCAAGCCGATCTCTCTCGATGCTTCTATGGCGCATTTCGCGCATCCGGAGTGGAGCGCATACATTTGGGGACGAGCACGTGCACGCTTGGCAAAGGCTGCGCTCTCTCTTCCTCGCGAAACGCTCATTGCTTTACGAAGCGATGCAATTGCAGTAACGTTTGATCCTGGATGGCGCGGATCAAAGCCTGGTGAGTTTAGGCTGAAGCGGATTATTGACCTGGACGGCCGGTCACTGCCGAAAACAACGCAGGACTATCTGAATCTCCTTCAAGATCCTGAAGAGGAGTAGCTGCAATGGGTTTTTTTGATCGAGTTCGTAATCTCGTCATCGGGCGAGGATTTCGCGATACGCCCGTATCACCACCAGAGCCTGCACCAGAACCACAACGCCAGCCAGAACCGGAACGACGTGGAATTCTTGACCGGTTGCGCGATCGTGTTACTGGTGCAGATCGGCAACGTGAGGAACAGGAGCGTCAGGCGCAAGAGGTAGAGCGTCTGCGCGAAGAGGCCCGGCAGGAACAAGAACGACAACGCCAAGAAATTCAGCGTCAGCAGGAGGAGCTGGCTCGACAACGTGAAGAGATCCGCCAGGAACAAGAGCGGCTGCGCCAGGAACGTGAACAGCTCCAGCGCGCGGAGCAGGAACGCCGAGAAGCTGAAAGACAAGAGCAGGAACGTGAACGCCAGGAGCAGGAACGGCAGCGGGTTGAGCAAGAGCGCCAGGCACAAGAACGACAACGGCAAGAGCAAGAGCAGCGCGATCGTGAACAATGGCAGAAAGAGGTAGGGATTGACCGCGAGGTGACTGGCGGTAAAGTAGCTGGGGTAAGTTGGACAATTTATACGGTGCGTACGCCAGAGGAACTCATGGAGAGATTACGCGATGCCACTGATGCTGGCAAGCGCGTGGGTCTGAGCGTCCATGATAAAAATGGATGGCAGCAACTGTATGTCAACCAGGGTCGTGGTCAGGCTATTGATCCACGAACAGGGATGCTTATTGGTGGAGGGTCTGGTATGAGTGCGAGCGAGTTGCGAGATCGGCTCGAAAAATATGGAGTACCTGGCGGGGAGCCTTTGCCTTCTAGTGATAGAACCGTGACCGGTATTGGTGATTTCCCTTCTAGCGATGGTGACATTGATTTAGGCGAAGGAGGTGTGCTTGACGGTCCAGAGTGGGATTACGATGATGCAGATGATGGCGGCGACTATGATGTCGATGAGAGTGAGGGGGCTGATGAAGACAACGAATACGCTGGCTACGATGGCGCGAGTGTCAATGGCTATCAGCTCGTTGTCTATTAGGGAAAGGAAGAAGAGGAAGCTATGATTGATCTTATGGAACTCCAACTCCAGGCCAGGGCGCGAGGCTATCAGGTGCGCATGGTCGAGGTACGCCAGATCTCCACTAAGGGATACATACGAACGTTCGTCATTGAGGGCGGTGGGCCGCATAGCAACCCAGCAGTGTCAAAGTATGCCGATTTCACACATTTCGAGTATAGCCCGGAAGGTTGTTGGGCAGCAAGAGCCTGGCTGCACACGCGTGGCGCTTTTAAATGTGATCATTACGGCTGTGCAGAGACAGAGCTTCTTCAGGATGTCACACCTCCAGGGTATCCAGACGGGGAGGTTGTTTATACGTGTGAGGAGCATTTTGCGCTTATAAGGCGCGAGTTATGGCAAGATGGGTATAGATAGGAGTCGAAGATGGAGATGGAGATTAAAGCGCGGCGGTGGTTAGCCGTTTGGTTCCAGTGTCCAGAATGTGGAGCGCAATCAGGAAATCCTATGTTGACACCGACGAAGAAGCATCGTGAGCGTGTATATGAGTGTTCTTCGTACACTCATCGTGAGCGACGGGTGCCTATGCAGCTTGTTGAGCGACGGTACTACACAACGTTTGCAATCGAGACTAGTATTAGCTTTACCACTATAGCTGGTACGCTTGAGCGGATTGGGCCATTTAGGGTCTGCAACATTGTGTATCCGGATATTCGCGCATTCCGTAAATGGGTAGAAAAGCGTCGGGCGGAACTGGCGGAGCAATCGCGTCAGTATATGGAACATATGCGGATACAGCAGGAAGAAAGTGAGGCTAGGCGCAAGCGGGAACGTGAAGAGGCGGTATTACTTAAGGAAGCTGAGGCTGTAGTGTATCGACGCTCACATGCGGTAGAGATGGCGGCGGAGCAGGTGGCGCGTGCTGCACGGCCGAAGGAGTCAAGGCCGGAAGATAGTTTCGTTTTCCCTGATAATGGGTGGCTGGATGATCTCGACGATCATCCCTTCTAACGACGAACCCTGGTGGGGTTGCCCTGGTTGGTAAGTGCCAGCTAGGGCTTTTTGCGCTATTTGATTTCTAACATTTTTTAGAACAAAGGTAAGTTTTTGAGGTGAACTAAAAATTGATAGGCTATAATCTTGTCCGATAACTTAAAACGCGTTATACTAACGGGGGCAAACAAAAACCATTCGCAAGAAAACGCATTTGCTGGCAGGCTTGGTGTTTCTTGAAAATGGCTCTTTGTCCACAACAGGTAGTTGCAAACAGGTGTCGCTGTTCAAAACCAGTGACATCACTATGTATTTATATAGTAGTGTCAACGGTTTATAACTTATCACAGTTGCATATTATTGTCAACAGTAGAAGCAATGCTCGTTGGCTTGTAGAGCCAATGGAAGTGCTATTGAGCAGTAACGTCCACAATGCATATGCGACATCTGTCTGCAACAGTTTTATACTAGTTTTTTAGAGGAGGCTGTTGTATGCCACATGTTCGAGTGACAAGGTTTTCGCATAACACACGTTTCTCAGTTCTTGTTCCAAATGAGCAGAGTGCAAAGCTAAAGGTGATCAAGCGAGTTGTTCGAACAACGAAAAAGCAAAGGAATATTGTTCAGTTGACTCTTCCATTTGTGAAGAACTAGTCATCCAAGTATTCATCGTGAGAGCTAATCTCCTCAAATGAATTGGCTCTCGATGGAGTAACAGACCTTTGGTGGGAGTGGCCTGGCTAGCAAATGCTGGCCAGGCTTTTTTAATGCCTTTTTAGAGTGAAACCATTTTACCTTTATACATGTTTAGACTTATACAATTTTAGAGGAAAACAATTTTACCGTTTTACCCTTCTACTATTTTACTATAAAACCATTTTAGAGTTATAAAGCTATAACGGTGTTAAGGTATTAATTTTTACATTTTTAGAGTGAAACCATTTTGCTGCTTTACCATTTTACAATTCTACTGCTAAACCTTTTTAGAACCTTGCCATTTTAGGAGAATACCTTTATACTCTTCTAGAAGAGTATCGTTTTGCTCGATTGATCTGTAACGGAGAAAAGACAGATGCGAACGTATTGTCTAACGTCTATAAAGGGTGGGGTCACTAAAACAACTTCTACAGTTAACCTTGGTCATGGACTGGCTCAAACTGGTCGCCGGGTACTCATTATTGACGCCGATCATCAATGCAATTCGACGCTTGCATTGCTTAAAACTGTTCAAGAGGACACAGCCGGAACCTTTTACGATGTGATGATGAATCGGCGGCCTGTCCGAGAAGTTATCCAGCGTACACCATTTGAGAACCTCGATATTGTGCAGGGGTCTATGTGGCTCTCAAACGCGAATACCCAACTTGCAAGCCAATTTGGTCGAGAGACGATTTTGAAGACTGCTCTACAGGGTGTAACTGGCTATCATTATATCTTGATTGATACCCCTCCTAACACGGAGCTTATTACCGTCAATTGTTGGGTAGCTTCTGACCAACTTGTTATTCCACTAACTCCATCATGGTTTGCCATGTTTGGTATACGCATCCTGGAGATCCAGCTGGCAGATATTCAGAGGCAGACGGGCCGGGAATACGAGATATTTGGAGTGATCATCGCCATGGATGATCATACGAATAAAAGTGAGAGACGATCAGCTGAGATTCGCGAATACTTTGGAGAGAAGGTCTTTGGGACCGCAATTCCGAAAAATGTAAAGGTTGAAATGGCAACGGATGAGGCGGCAGCAATTTATGACTATGCGCCTGGAAGCACTGGAGCGAATGCATATGCAAATTTAGTAACAGAGTTTATTCAGCGAAGCGAGGGCGCATATGCCTACTAAGAACAAAACCGAGAATCCTTTGTTGTCCAAGAACATTCCACCTGCACCATCTACAGCGCCATCTGTCGAAACAAAAGAAGAATTGGAAAACAGCGATATGGTGGGAGAAGAGCAAAAAGGTAAAACAGTAGAAAGGCAAACCGTTTTACCGTCTTTAAGCCTAAATGAAGTCGAGGAAAAGGCGACAATTGAGTTGAGTTTGTATTTACGTCCAAGTCAGGATGATAAGATAGAAGATTTGCGTCGTGCGTATAAAAAACTGACTCATAAAAAAATAACTGCAAATGAACTCATGCGGCGCTTAATAGATCGTGCAACGATTGATGATATTTTAATGCCAAGCAAGCAGGAGTGAGATGACTACTCTACAAGAATGGCTTGGCCGTCTCAAAAAATATGATCCCGATGACTGGGGAAATCTTGATGAGCTCCGTACCTCATTTGCTCAAGAAGAATTGGATACAGACCTGGAGGCTGAAATCGTCTTTCGAACACACATCGGCCAGGTCGATCGCGTGAGTATTCTGTTGCTCGATCCTGATGATAACGTCGTCGTTGACTTGGGCTATAGCCCAAGTCAGATCGATATGGTGGTCCTAACTGAGTTTCTTCGAGATGCGGTGTTTCCAGGCGAGGCGGACTCAGATAGTGCTTCTTTGTAGTGCGGCAGGGAATTGTAATCTGCCACTAATCTTTTTTCCGCCTCTCAATTTCATCAAGCACTGCTTGATGAGTTGCCTCGACTGTCTCTTCCTTCTCTGACTCTATTCGTTCGGGCTCGCTTGCATACAGAGCCGCATGCAAGATCTGAGCCTCCAACCAATCAGGGCATTTCATGATACGGCACCATTTTAAGAGCACATCGCGATCTATCTTCGGGTGTTCGTCTTTCATAATTCTACTGATATACGAGCTGGATCTGAGCCCAGCTCGTCGCGCAAGCTCTGACTGTGACATATTTGCCAGTCGCAATGCGTCATCCAAATATTTTCCTAACACAGATAATCTCTCTCTGCTTACTGCTGGTCCGGGATGCTTCACACACTCTCTCCTTAGAGTATACCATTATCTTTGACTTGACAAGTACAAGATAATCCGTATACACTGCATTTATGATCATGTGTATTATCGCATAGATAGTTTCCTATAAAGGAGTTTTCGGGTGGAAGCGCTCTGTCCGCATGAACCAAGCAATAGATTGATTGTTCTCTATCGTCTTTTTTAGCGGAAAGGATCAAAGATGAACCAGGATCTCTCTCAACGACTGACGCGAGACCAACTTGCTGCAAAAAACATGTGGAGTAATTTCCCGACTTCGGTGCAAGAGAAACTTTTTCAGCACTATTGTACCTTCACTCACGGTGAGAATTGGAGGCAAGCTGAGTTCGATGTGCAGAACGCGACAACTATTCTGTATTGGGTCGTGCAGGAGGTACAGGAAAGACAGTTGAACGGTCTGTATGAGGATCACACGATGCATTTTACCAGTGAGTCTGCTCAGGATGTGCAACGTATTGTTGAGGAGTTCAAACAGTTACGACAAACCGATGGACACGAGGAAGGAGCATGAGGAATGTACCCAGAAAGGAATGGTCATGCACATCGAACTATTCTGCCAGCAGGGGTGCTTTCTGAGAGTAGTGAAGAGATTATCCACTTCCCGCTAAAAGGACTCTTGGGGGCAGATCAGAGTCTCGCACTGAATAGCGCACTTGGTACGATTTCCCTTCTTGCCAATGGAGATGAGAGACCAGTGCTTGTGATGGAGCAGCAACTGACCACTTCAGAAATGGGAGCCTTCCTTCCTCTCTTGGAGGAGTATCCGTACTATGCTCCCTATGAGACGCTGCTCGCAAGTTTTCTGACTGGGAAAGCGTCTGAGCTCGCGATCGCGAGATGTCGAAGGCAGTTGCAGGAAGCAAAGCAGTATGATGAAGAGAACGAGGAGAAAGGGCAGACGGGTGCGACGGCTTGGGATCAGGAGATGCGGCCATTGCGCAATGTGTTGTCCCGCGTTCGTCCGAAGATCCGTCGTCTTGGCCTCGATGTCACTTCGATATTGGAGACGGGCTATCTCCTTAAAGTGTACAGCCCTCGTAGGAGGTGATCGTATGTCTCATTTTGATGATCCGTTTTTGGTGGATGTGTACGATGCTCCGTCATCGTAAGGCGAGCGTGCAGGTGCCCAAAGGATTAGGAGTGCTGGAAGAGAACCCAGTTGCTTATTTTTCTCTGGATGGTCTGCTTCCCTCCAACACAATCTTTGCGTTGTATGGACCCCATGGTACTCTTTCGCTGCTTGAGAGCCGAGATGGTCAAGCGTCTATCCTCAACGAACAGCAATTCACCACGATAGAGTTGAGTGTCTTGTTGCCCCTCCTTGTGTTCTATCCTGACTATGCGCCGTATGAGGTGCTTTTTGCCAGTTTCTATCAAGGATCAGTGCAAGAACGGATCGTGGCGAAAAGTAAGAGGTATTTGGAAGCCATTGCATCGCGAGAAGAATGGGCGCAAGAAATGAGGCGACTTCGAGACACAGTGCAGCACCTTCGTGAGAAGCTTGCCGTCTTTGATCTCCACATTTCGACGATTCGTGATCAGGGCTATGGTTTCATTTCTGTGCTTGATCCAATCCAATCAGACTAAAGAGACCCACCAGGCCAGAACAGAGCATGGTGGGTCTCTTTTTTGTATCTGTATGCGTAGGGTAGGTTGCATGTGAGATCCTTCCCGCTTCACCCTTTATGTTGTGTCTCTCCTTTCCGGCGCGAGTGTATCACTCCTCCTTCTGTTGTTGCAAGTGATCCTGATATTGCGTCTGATGGGTGAGAGCCTGCGCAGAGTTCTCTCTTCTTGGTCCCGCCTCTCTTCTTCCTCCTGGAAGATGTCCGACCGCGTGGCCACGCAGTGAGAGATGAAAGACGCTGGCTTGTCAAAAGCAAGCTGAGAACGTGTTTGGCTTCATCATTAACAGTTTCTTCCACCGTGTCTTTCGTCGTCATCTCTTGCTTCATCGCCCTCAACAGGTGGTTTTCGTCAGCAGCGATGGTAGCCTTTTCCATCCTTGTGTCGGAAGGATGTGATAATGCTGAGATCATCTTGGAAGAACGCCCAACACAGTATCACTTGAAGTCAGAAATACTCCTGGCTTCGATAGGTGTTCCTGCCTCATAGCCCCTCTACATGAATGAAAACGTACATCGGTCGTTCTTCGACTTCAAGTGAGGTAGCTCTCGTACCTCTCGTATCGTGTTGTGATGCACATTCTCTCCTGACGAGAAGCTCTCTTTTGCCTCTCGGCTCACATGCCCGGAAGCGGAGGGATGCGAGTGAGACCGCAAAAAGAGAGGTCGATGAGAAAAGAAACCTATCGAAGCTTTCCTATCTCTATCCTTGCTTCACAGTGTACCTAAGAGTATGGTCTTTTTATGGCTCCCACATCATAGAAAGCGATCGGCGTCGTTCTCTTAAAACTATGAGGAGACCTCCATAGTTTCATGGGTGTCAGCCTGGTCGGCTGGGTAGTCTTCTTGCGTATTCTACTGCAAAAATGTGGTAGCAACTAGCTTGCGTTTATCGCCCTCTCACCTCGCCTGCGTCTCTAAGAAACCGGTCATGGCATCCTCCTATCTTGCGATGGCAAGCATGCAGATTGTTGGGAAGATCAGATATAGTCAAGAGTAAGTAACACTGAAAGTAACACTGATAGGAGAACTTTTGAAATGTTTGAAGTACAGGAGGAATGCTATGTTTTCTAGCAGAATGCGTACTCAAGGAATGAATTTTGACCTGGAGACCGATGAAGAGGTAAGCCGAGCGAAGGCTCTTATGGAGAAAAATCCTCACAAGTACGAAGTATCATCCCTGCGGCGCGATGGAAGTGAGTCACCGAAGCCTCGCCTGTATTATATGGCGAATCCAGGCGAGGGAAAATCAATCCATGAGTGGGTCAGGTCAGGCGAAGGAGAAGAGCCATTTAGTGATATTGATCTAAAGAGGCTTTGAGAACAAGAAAAGTAAATACTACTGATTGGAGGTATTTTCTCTATGACCTGTATTGCGGGGCTCGTTGATCCGGAAAGCAACTGTGTTTACATTGGGGGGGATAGTGCATCGACCAATGATAGTGGCTTACAAACGATTCTGGCTGGCCGTAAAGTCTTTTTTATTGGGAAAGGGGAGAATAGGATGCTTCTGGGTTGCACCACATCATGTCGAATGATGCAATTGTTGCAGTACGAGTTACAGCTTCCGACGTATGAGCAAGGCATGGAGGTAGAAGAGTACCTCGTGACCAAATTTGTCAATGCGGTGCGAGAATGCCTAAAGACCGGCGGGTTTGCACAGAAAGAGGATGAAAAGGAGACTGGCGGCAATTTCCTTATCGGCTATCGAGGGAGGCTCTTTGAGGTACAAGATGATTATCAAGTTTCTGAGCCGATAAACGGCTACGAGGCTGTGGGCAGCGGAGCAAAGTTCGCCCTCGGGTCAGTGTATGCGACACCCCATCTTCTACCAGAGCAGCGCATCAGACTTGCCCTGGAAGCATCCGCGTATCACAATGCCTATGTTCGACCGCCATTTCTCATCAAAAGGCTCGAACCTGTCGAGGCACGAGAGGCCGTCCTTTCCGCATAAACGTTCATACATACGAACAATTCTCCCGATGGGATTGATGCAAAGGATGCAGTACACGATAGGAGCAAACTATCATGGACAAAGATGAGCAAGAATGGGTCGAAATGAATAGAGCATTTTCTAGAGATCAGGCCGCAGCCGACGAAGAGTACAGGACCAAAAAAAATGCAGCGTATGATCTCTTGTTTCAGCAAATTGAAGGAGCGAGTCCAGAGCAGAAACAGATCTACCATGAGCAGTATCGGCAGGTAGCGGATGCCCTGTTACAAACATGTATTGAACGAGGTAGGGCAATTATCGACGCTTACTTCCGTCACAAGAATGAGCTCGAGGAAAGAGTTCGAAATACACCGAACGATATCATTTCTCCATTCTGGCGCCTTCGTGTGACAGATATTACGGAAGAAGCTCCTCCTCATGTAAAGAGGCTTTTTCAATCGCTTGACAACGTGCAAGAGATCTATAGTCCAGAAACACTGTATGAATATTTTCGTTTTTTTCTGAATAATCTAAAGGAGGTGGAGCAGGCAAGTCCAGTCGAAGTGGAGGTTATCCGAGTCACACGTGAGGAATCGGCATTCCATCTGAAGGGATATGAACAAGAAGATCGCGCGGTCTATCACGTTGATTTTCGGCTTGAGCAACGCAATCTTATCGGCCATGACCACGTTCAAAACGAGATTATCGGAGTGTGGGTCAGCATTGGAGGGCACTTTGTGCATCGAGTGACGGAGTGGTCGCCCTTCTCTCGACCACTTCGGCAGAAGCCGGATCGCATCCATCGACCGATCCCAAAGGAATTCACCGACGGACAATAAGGGCGAGTCGTTCTAAAGCAAGATGAAAAGAGGACTGGAATGCCGTTTTTGCTTGAAATTCCAGACGTGTATGGAAACGTCAATTTGACCAGCTTTCGGCCAGGTGTTCCATTAAAGCCCGTGGATCGTCTCCGCAATTATTGTTGGGTCCTTGAAGGGACTCTCCTTGAAGACAAGCGAATTGCAATACGCGGGCCGGAAGAGGCACAAGCCTTTGACTTTTCTCCTGTGTATTGGAACGGCTATTTTGAAGTGATGGGACCGGTGAGAGTGATATCATTCAAAGCATATGTGCAGCTCTACGAAGCATATCGGAGACAGAGAGAGCTAGTGCCTTTTCGCTGGCATCCGAGCGTCTATAAAAACATTCAGGATCTTGATGAAGATGACGCACAGAAGAAAAGATAAGACATGGAAGAGGTCTCTGATCGCTTTTTTGATGAGGAGAAAAGACTGATGGAACATTTATTTTATCGCTATCCTTTTGATGCGTTTCACAAAGTCTCGATTCATGAGATTGGGCCTGGATCGAAACTTCGTCAAGATAGAGATAGCCCAAACGGTTTGTGCGGTGCCATTCCTATTGAAGAAGTAACCCCGGTTCGCGATGGGTTTATGGTTACATCCCGAGTAGTACCAGGGATGTATACAGCAAGCTCAAAACAGAATGACATTTACGTGAGATGGGATGGAGCAACTCCTCACATCACTCTTACCCAGTACTACCCACCGGACTTTGTTGTCTTTGTACTTATAAAAGAGCATGAACAAAGTGTCATGAAGGCAAGCGATGAATGAGCACGCTTCTGAAAGTCCATTCATGTTTTTCTCTAAGTATTTCATGCAAGCTTGTTCAAAATCATCTATACTAAGGTGGGAACGGTGGAAGGGAAGAGGGGTAGGATATTCTTTCGGGACTGGATCGAAGGAAGCATCTTCTACTTCAATTCAAAGAGAATGCAAAAGCTGATGACCTTAGAATGCCATCAGCTTTTGTTTCTATCATCCTTAAGTATAATCTTACAGCCAATCTTTTGTAAATTGGCCTTGTTCAATAGCTGATTACCATTAGGTACTTAATTAAGTACCTAATGGCTTGCAACCTGGCGCGCAGTGGCCGCCGTTGTGAACGGTGGAATTGCCAAGTAAATCATCGTTTCCGTATATATTTACAGCTCGTCGGGCTCATCGTCGTCCGGATCGGGCGGCGGAATCGGGCGCGGCGGTTGTGGTGCTGGTGCTGCTGGCTTCGACTTTGGAGTTGCTGGCGTTGGTTGCGCTGGCTGTGCCTGTGGATCGGGCGCGATCGTCTTCTTGGGTCGTGGCTTTGATGGTTTCGTTGCGGGCTTTGTTGCCGTTGCAGTTCCCCCAGCTCCACTTGACTGCGCGGCCTGGCTCTGAGTTTTTGCCTGCTGCTGGGCAAGTCGGCGCTGCGCTTCTACCTCGGAGATCTGGCGTTGCACTTCCTCTTGCTGGCGGATCTCACGCCACGCATCTTGTATTTGATCCTGTGTGACGGGCACTTGGACGGTTTGCGCTTGTTGTGAGTGGCCGGAATAGATCCAAAATGCCTGGCCTGTTGTTTGACGCAGAACCGCGTCAACGGGTACTTTCCAGTCGCGCCCCATGCGTACGTGCTGGCGGATCATGCCTTCTTCATCCTCAGCGTATGAGGTGTCGATCTTCAACTTCTTGCCAGCGCGCTTGGTGATCTCGAAGGGATCGCTGCAGCGATGCACGATATAGGTTGAGCAGGCGTCAAGAATCCGGTTGGCATATTCTGGTGGTCCCAGTCCAGCATAGCCTTGTGCCGATATGACGAGACATCCGCCAAAACTGCGGGCTTGCTCAAAGAGCATACTGGTCTCCTCGCGGGAGCGCAGCGCGTTCAACTCGTCAACGATAAAGAGAGTCACAACGCCAGGGCGGCGGCGCTCGGAGACATAATGCATGAAGTCGTGAATGAGAAATCGGCCTAAGCGCGGAGCCTCGTTGCGCAGCGCGAAGCCGCGCACACGTAGATACACGGCATCCGCGTCCACGTAGTCGAGCGTGCCATCGAGCTGACCGGCCATAGCGTCGAAAAACACGTTATAGCGCATTTCAACTTGTTTGAGAAGATCCTTATCAAGATTGTGCACGCGCTGGAGCTGCAATCGGTCATTCGCGTAGATTGCTTTCAGTCGATTGAGCCGTAAGTTTGCTAAGAAGTGATCGCTACTCCTGGGTGTCGTTGGAGCGGCAAGCGCCAGGCCAACGGCATTCGCGGCCACGTCGCCGTAGTAGGGCGACTCTGCGTAGTCAATCACGGAGAGAAGCCGGTTCTTCATCTCGGTGGCTGTTCCTTGCCAGCCATTATAGTAGATCGATGGAAAGACCTTGATGTTGTGCGCGCCAGCCGCCTGCATGGTGGCAACGAATCGCGCTGCATTGTCCTGGCCTTCTTCATCGTCGCGTTTCTTTTCGCCCTTCGCGTCTAGATAGATGACTTGCAGGTTGTGGACTTTGCGTCCGCCGTAGCCGATTCTTTGCAACGTTTCAGTCTTGCCGGTGCCTGATTGACCGGCTGCAACGGCATGAAGGTGTAGTGCTTCAAGCGGCCAGGTGAAGAGCTTCCCGCGCTGCGTCCATCGTAAATCCCCCATATAGTGTTACTCCTGTTCTCGATCATCGATGGCGATCCCGATCACCATGCTACCGCCTGCTGCATCAGGCACGTGTTCAGGGCGTCGTGCTTGTCGCCTGGCGCGTTGCCCTCGACGGTCGATTCTACGCAGTCGGTGCTGTTCCTCTTGCTCCAACTGGCGTTTCGTCTGCCCTGGTTGCCTCTGTGCGTTGGTTTCTTGAAGCCATGCAACGAATCCGGCAGCCGGTAATGTTCGTAGCCAGATAGGCCACGTCTCAGGCCAGAGACGGTGGAGCGGCAGAAGTCGAACATCGAAATTTGCATGTAGGAATGCAAGGTAGTAGTCGCTCCACTCCTTGATAAGCATCCGTTCTAAGCCGTGTGTGTAAAAGTAGAAAATGAGTCCAGCACCGGCAAAGGTCAGCGCAAACCACAAGTACCACGTCCAGGAAGTGCGGGGAGTGAGCCGCCAAACCAGTAACCCAACGACAACGCAGGGAAGGCCGGTGATGATGACGAGAGCTGCTCCTACGCAAAGGGTGATGCCCCATTCGATGCCGCCGCCGTTGTTAGAGTTGTGCTGGGATCTACGGGAGATAGTCATGGCCGTAGTCCTCCAAATTGTAAATCTTGAACGGCTTGCGCATGTCGGGCATGAAGTCTTCCAGCCGTTTCTCGACCTGGCGGCGCGTTGCTGGGGTAGTGAAGTACCAGACTGACTTATAAGTGAGTGCCAGCTCGCGCAGATCATCTTCCAGCTCGTCCTCGGTCTTTGCATTGCACTCGACCTCGATCGCGGTGATCTTGCCGTTTTCGGCGTTCGTGAGGATCGCGTCGGCTGCGTGCGGTTTGGTCTCGCCCTTCTCTCGTTGCCCTTGTTCTCTCAGGATCTCGCGTTCTGATTGCCAGGGGTCTTTAGGGCGTTTCGCCTCGATCGAGAGGCGCACCTGGTTAATATAGAAGAGGTGTGGGATATGGGTGCCTGATGGCGCGCCGCTATAATTGAATTTTAGGTCACATTCTCGGAGCCCAGCGCGGGTGAGCCAGATCCATGTTCTATCGCGGTGGCGAATGCCGTCCTTCTCGATGAGCCCCAACGCCAGCCACTTGCGGATCAGCTCATACGTGCGGTCGAGGGAGATGAAGTCTACATCCTCGCGCAACTTTTTGCGGTCGGCATCCGGGGTATAGCGGTAGAGGAGTCGCTGTAGTTGATCAATGCGGATCGCATATTGTAGGCCGATCCACAGCAGGCAGAGCCGATCTCGCGGTGTGAGATGATAAGTCTTAGGTGAGCCGTCAGATATAAGCATGTTCCTCCTTGTGTCGTAGTGCTTCAAATTATAGAATTTTTGCTCAAGATGATTTTAGCAGATCAGTCAAGCGACCGGCTATACTGGCATTCTTACGCGCTTGATGCAATGCGGAAATGATGGATGTTGTTGATTTACTTGGCAATTTGCAGGGCAGGGGATTGAGTCGGTGAGCAGGCTTCTAAGGCTGATGCAGTGCATTGTAAGTACTTAATTAGGTACTTAATGGTAAAAGATAGGTGTTATACAATCCGCTCCTATATATAGAGCTGTGCGCAGCGTGGCCGTATCGGGTAAAATGAGAGTGGAGATTGTGCCAGGAGAGAGGATCGGCTATGACGAAGGTGAGGCTACGCGGCGAGGTGTACATCTTGCAGCCGCCGCGCAATGATGAGGACCGCCGAAAGTTGCGGTGGATCTCAGAATGCTATCCAGTCGAAGCGGTGCGCCAGGAAGCGGCGATGCTGCTGCAATCGATCCGTTGCACCGCGAAGCCTGGCGGGAAGTTATGCAGGGCTTCAGCTCGCAGTCGGTGTTATCATTGTGAGCGTGCGATATGCGGGCGACATCGAGTAAAGGTGCGGTCGGACCTGGGTGGAAGTTATCACGTTTGCCTGCTTTGTCGCTGGCAAGTCGTGCCACATCTCGATAGAGCATAGGTGGCGTTCTAGGTTGTGTACGGTTGTCCTTATCAGTCACGAGCGGGGAACCCTAGTTGTACAAAAAATGTACGGTTTCCCCTAGAGACTCCCACCGCGCAGCAAGCCACGCGACTACCACCTCCACACCGCCGCCGCTTCCGCATAAGCCTCCTCGAAACCAGTATACCTGATTTTGCGCCAAAATGCCTGGCGTCCAAGCAGACGAGTTTTTACACAAGGTGCGAATTGAAGCCAAAAGTTGCTCATTTATCTAACTACTTTTTACTTATCATCTGGCGTAGCCGTCGCCATGTTATGAAGGACTACAAGTGCTGCGCGTGCATCCTCTAACGCCCGGTGTCCACCGTCGAGCGGTTGCCATCGGTAGCTATGCCAGTAGTCAGACCAGTCGCCGCAAAATTGCGCGTACCAGAGCTTTAAACAGGCCCATTTTTGCATCAGCTCTGGCAACTGATAACGATGCGCTGCGCGATCCATGACGGAGCTATCGAAATCGGCTCCGTATGCGAGTAGGAGAGAGCGCCCAGCTAATGCTGCTTGCAGATCCGGCCAGAGATATGGCAACACTGGTGCGTTCGCTAATTCTTCATCACTAATTCCATGTACAGCTCGTGCTCCGGACTCGACGGCCACAGGTGGATTGACAAGAGAGTGAAATAGCGTGGAGCCGTTCGGCGCTATAACTGCGATCTCCACCGGATAGCCGGTTAACGACGTAGTTTCTGTATCGAGAATGGCCCAATCATCGCGGGTCATGATCTGGCGCGCCCATTCTATAGCCTCTAATCGGTCCCCATAGATCCTAGTTTCTCGTGCTATATCCCTTTTGCACTCTTTGCAGAGGCCCGGCCATGCAAAATAATAGCGCAGCGCCGTCAAGCTAGACGGTTTATAGCCGCAGTGTTCACACTTCCATTTCTCATGCTGACATTGACGAGCGTGTTCAAGCGCCTGGAGTTGACGATCTGTACAAATTCGGCGTGGTTTGGCTTGGCGTTCATCGTAGAGCCAACACCATTCATCCTTGCAGATAATGCAGCCGTCAGGTTGAGCGCGATCGCGTGGTTTGAGATGCTTAGAGCGGAGCTGGCTATAGGTTTGTAGATGTGCAGGCGCTTGTTGCCAAGCGTAGTATGTGACACCTGGGCATGGTTTAGAAGGCTCTTGCTTCCAAATATCAGAGCATATAGTGCATTGATATGGGTAACGTTCGCCTTTTCGATAAACTAAGTTATGTTTCATATTTACTCCTTTTGATCTAAATAACGCTTATGCAATAATAAATATATAGCACATATCTGGGGGAGTTGTCAAGAGGTTGATAAAAATATTACCATTGTGTTGGTAATATTTAAGCATACAAGCAGTGATAAAGTATTTCCTTAGTGTAGGCTATTCCTATAGTCGGGGATGGAAGAGGAAAGCGAGAGCAGATGACGGAGGTCCAGGTCTGGCCGCGATGGTGGGCGAGTGCGTGTGTGGGTGATGATCGTGTTGGGGTCGCCTGTGAGG
>CAXTXB010000004.1:0-44662 GCA_964247965.1 uncultured Dictyobacter sp.
GTGCAGAACTGTGTAATAATAAAAAAAGATTTCGTGTAGAGCTCAATGATGAGTAGTGTAAGAGAGTGATTCTTACTATTCGCATGAGGAAATATGTGCTAAACGCGAGCGAATGGAAGAGTGGCTATTTAGCATAGCCACTCTTTGAAAAAAGGATGCTTAAGCTTGCCATTGTTGAGATCGATTAACGGCGCTGAGGATAGCTCGTATTGAGGCATGTTCGATATTTGTATCGATAGCTGCTCCAAAGTATGTCTGACCGTTAGGAGTTTGTATTTGGATGTAAGCGACCGCCTGTGTTTCAGACCCCCGACCTAAAGAATGTTCAGAGTAGGAAAGGACCTGAAATACAGCGATCTGTTGCTGATTGAGAGCCTGGACAAAAGCATCTATCGGACCATTTCCTTGTGCATGCAGCTCTTGTGAAACTCCATCTATTAAGATACAGGCGGAGCACTCAAGAGTTTCCTGGTGATGAGTGTTTAGAACTGTCCGGCTCGCAAACGACTCAAACTGCAGAGGTGATGTACGCAGCAGGTATTCTTGTTTGAATGCCTCAAACAATTCGGTGATAAGAATCTCTTCACCACGTGTATCGGCTATAGTTTTAATGACCTTACCAAACTCGGCATGCATTGCTTTCGGCAGCTGGAAGCCAAATTCCGTTTCCAGAATATAGGCAACACCTCCTTTGCCAGACTGGGAATTGATACGAATAATTGCCTCATAGGAACGGCCTATATCTTTAGGATCGATAGGCAGGTAGGGAACTTGCCAGAGCGCGCCAGGTTCCTGGTCTTGAGCGCTCATACCTTTATTGATTGCATCCTGGTGTGAGCCAGAGAAGGCAGTGAAGACAAGCTCTCCGGCATAGGGTTGGCGAATAGGAACCTCAAGACGAGTGCATTTCTCATAAATTTTACGTATTGCATCAAGGTTGCTAAAATCGAGCCGGGGATCGACTCCTTGTGTATACATATTGAGCGCCAGGGTAACGATATCAACATTCCCCGTGCGTTCTCCGTTGCCAAAGAGCGTGCCCTCCACGCGACTTGCCCCCGCAAGCAAGCCCAATTCTGTGGACGCAACTCCAGTCCCTCGATCATTATGCGTATGCAGACTAATAATAGCCGTCTCTGGATTGCGGAGATGGCGGCTGAACCATTCGATCTGATCCGCATGGATGTTAGGTGTAGAGACCTCGACAGTAGCCGGTAAATTCAAAATAATCTTATTGTCAACCGTTGGTTGCCATATATCAACGACAGCCTCACAAATCTCAAGTGCAAATTCTACTTCTGTCGATGAAAAGCTCTCCGGCGAGTATTGCAACGTAATATCTGTTTCAGGAATGCTGGTTACCAGCTGCTTAATAAGTGTAGCCGCCCGTGTCGCTATCGCAACAATAGCGGGTTTTTCCAGGCCGAAGACGACCTGCCTCTGCAACGGAGAGGTAGAGTTGTAGAGATGAACAATAGCTTTCTTTGCGCCTTTAAGTGACTCAAAAGTACGATAGACTAGATCATCTTTGGCCTGTACGAGTACCTGTATCGTAACGTCGTCAGGAATACGATTTTCTTCTATTAAGCGGCGTATCAAATCGTATTCAATCTGAGAGGAGGCAGGAAAACCGACTTCGATCTCTTTAAAGCCAACCCGTACGAGAAGATCGAACATTTCAAGCTTTTCCTCAACACTCATTGGAATCGGAAGAGCCTGATTACCATCACGTAGATCAACGCTACACCAGATAGGAGCTGTTGTGACTGTACGCGACGGCCATTGACGATCAGGCAGATTGATAGGTGTGAAAGCTCTATATTTGGTTATTGGCTCTTTTTGCATGCCACCTTGCAATTTTGCGCGAGAAACAACACTGCTTGTCTGCATAGAGACTCCTTAAAGTAAATGAATATGAGGATAAAGCCTTTTCTCTTTGTATCCGCTAGTGGTTGTAGCCTGTGTATAAATACATTCAAGAATAAATGTTATCATATCATACGACGTGCTCGTATGTCGAAACTATCTGAAGCTTGCGCCCCATTTTTCCAAGCATCATTCTGACGTATAGGATATGATAGATAAAGCAGTGTGTTTTCATGCTTGAGTGAAGGTTGCTTCATGCATTCATTTGTTCAAGAATGGCTTTTAGCATGGTATAAAAGAGAGTTTGCACTGCCTGGATAAAATAGGAGGTATCAATAGAACATGTGCTACGATGATAATGCCCGTCCTCCAATACCACCGACGGAAGGTGGCTCGGCCCACGGTGAAGATATCGTTCTCACAGCGGCTGATGGGAATAAGTTCTCTGCTTATGCCGCACATCCTGATCAGCCGAAGAATGCTCAAATTATAATTTACCCGGATATACGCGGGTTGCATCAGTTCTACAAAGACCTGGCAATGCGTTTCGCTGAAATGGGCGTCAGCGCAATAGCTATTGATTATTTTGGTCGTACAGCGGGCCTCACAGGGCGTGATGATACGTTCGAATTCATGCCGCATGTACAACAGATGCAAATCAAGAACGTATTCGCAGACGTCGAGGCGGCCCTTACATACCTGGGTGAAAATGGAAAAAAGGATCAAGCAACCTTCATTGTTGGTTTTTGTATGGGTGGAAGCCTTTCGCTTTTAACCGCCACCGAGGATTTTGGACTTGCAGGTGTTATTCCCTTCTATGCAGGCCTGAGCCGCAATCTTGCGGGCGCGGGTACTGTATTGGAGAAGGCAGAGGCAGTAAAATATCCAGTTCTTGGCCTTTTTGGAGGTGCTGATCAGGGCATTCCACAGGAACAGGTGCAGGAGCTTGATCAGAAGCTCGATAAGGCAGGCGTGGAGCATGAAATCACCATCTACCCGGGAGCGCCACACAGCTTCTTCGACCGACGTGCGGTTGATTTTGCGGATGCATCTGCCGATGCCTGGCGACGTATTGCTAACTTTATTGCCGATCATACTATACAAGTGAAATAGTAGCGCGATGGATATGCGATAAGACAAGAGCGTACACAGAGAAGCTGTGTTAAATTTCTCTATGTACGCTCTTGTAGTAGTTGTGTACCACTTTTCTGTATGGGAAGAAGAGATATGGTCTCTGCCCGTATTTGACGAGCCTGGAACCAATTGAATAGGTATGAGGCGGTAAGGAAAACAAAGAATCCGTTACGAATTGCGGCGGTCTCAAAAAAGCCAGTTGGTAACACAATATGCTGTGAGTCAGTGACCTGAGAATAGAAGAAAAGATAGATAAAGTTCGTGAGCAAGGATATAATGCTCCAAACGAATGACCAGAAAGAGTCAAATACTCCAGTGTATGCTATCAACGGAATAAGCCAGATAAGGTATTGAGGACTAAAAACTTTCCCGGTTACAATAAAAACGAGTATTAGCGCGATCATTGCTTGTGCAAAATTGAGTCTGGCACGCCATTGTAACCAGAGAGTATAAGTAACACCAAGTAAAAAACTAAGTGTAAGAAGCGGAGAGATGATAGTATTAAGCCTGCTAACGATATTAATGGAACCAAATGTATAGGTAATCCACCACGGCATCCCAAGTTCATGAGCGATCCAGAGGAGCGTCCCGCCGGTAGCCTCAATTTGTACTGGACGTTGAGCAAAATAGCTAACTTGACTAATCACAGCATTATCGAAGTTGTATAGCGCAAAGATACCTGTTATTGCCAAAACAATACTGATAAAAAGCAAGCAGTTGCGCCATTGCCAGAGAGTGACATCACGAAGTGTAAGCAAGAGCTGAGCGGGTATTTCTTGTAATGGAAGATGTCGTGGAGGACGATGGAAGCAGCCTTTGCTTTGCTGTTCAGCTATAAATAAGGATGGTAGAAGCAGAACAGGATAAAGTTTGAGAAGTACACCAAATGCCAATGCAACGTATGCAACAGTCCATCGCTTCCGTTCGGCGGCGATGACAGCCAGCAGTGTAAGTAGTGAAGGAAGTAGATCATAGCGCATCTGAGCAAGGGCATACGCGCCGATGAGAAGGTAAAAAGCGAATGCGACAGCACCCCCAGGAGCGCCGTAGTGTTGTATGAGCCGATAGGTAACGAGAATAATGAGCGACATAATAAGCACAAAGGCGAATTGATAATATGGAATAGGAACGAGCAGAGGCAGTGAAAATAGAACCAATGTAAGAGGAGGATATTCGCGTGGTAGCATATGAAAAGCCGCTTGTGGTGCTGTTATGTTCAAAAATGAGCATTGTTGTGGGGGAAGCAGATTTGTTGCGGGACTCCCCAGCCAAAAGGTCAGCGCATAGCACTGATAGCGAGCTGGATCGGTAGTTGGCCAGAAGATCTGCCAGGCCGATCCACAAAACATCAAAATGGTTACAGCAATAATCGGAATGTAACTGCTTTTCCCTGTCTGAGCACGCACTATGTTTTGAAGCTGAACAAAAAAACTTTTCATCATCACTCTCTTTTGGCTGCAAAGGTTAGTCTCTCAACATTTGACAGTTTCTTAGCAGCGGTGCTACAATCGCGAGCGGCGCTCTGCTAGCTTACCTTCATTCCACTACCCTATACAAGACGCATAGTAAGTAGTTGGGGTAACGATTGTCTCAGTGTATCTCTAGAGGAGATAGTATTTGCATAATTGGAGAATATTAAATGGATAGTAGAAATCGCACAGAAACGAAGACTTTGAAAGTCGGTGATGTCGCACCAGATTTCGGCCTGAAAACTGCGGAGCAAGAGGATTGGCATCTCAAAGATTTTCGTGGTAAGAAAAATGTTGTCCTGGCTTTTGTCCCTTTCGCCTTTAGTAGTGTCTGTTCAACACAACTTCCCTCTTATGAAGCGAGCCTGGAAAGCTTGAGAGACCTTAATACAGAGATAGTAAGTATCAGTATGGATAGCCCTTATGCTCTTGATGCATGGGCGAAATCAATCCACACCTCTTTCCCCATGCTTTCTGATTTTTATCCGCAGGGTAAAGTGGTAGATGACTACGGTGTCCGTCACCCGGCAGGTATGGCTGAGCGTGCTCTCTTTGTTGTAGATAAAGAAGGAATTATTCGATATATCGAGGTCCAACATTCGCCAGGGGAGATGCCCGATAACAAAGATCTATTCGAGGCACTACATAAGATATAGTTATCTGTCAGTCATACTGCACGCCGAAGGCGTGCCTCCTTCCTATTAATCTTTTTACATTTTTGCACTTTTCTAATTTTTTTGTGCATTGCGCAAAAAAATTAGAAAAGTGTAAAAAATGTAAAAAGATTAATATTAATTATAGAGAGCAGCGAAGCTGCGCAAGATCATGCATACAGAAGTTCGACAAGGTCATAGAGAAGAAGGGGCCTGTAACATGTAACAGCGTGTTACGAGTCTCTGCTTTCCATTTTTTATTTCTATCAAGCGTACTTTATTTCTGATACAATGGTTGCATACTGAGAGAAACGAGGAAATCAAAATATGCGGCTTGAAGGCCGTCCGATGCGCGAGAATATTCTGGCTGCCGCCGTACAATTGTTTGCGGAGTATGGCTATCATGCTGCCCCCTTGCGTGATATCGCGCATATTGCAGGCATCCAGGCGGCAAGCATCTATCACCACTATCCGAGCAAACAGGCGCTCCTGGTTGAGATTATGGAAACATATATGCAGCGTTTGATTGCTAGCCTTGAGCATATTCTAAGTGAATTTGATGATCCCGTAAAACGATTACACGAGGCGATTGCGAACCATATTCGTATGCACACCACATACAAGAACGAGTTTTTCATCATCGACACTGAAATAAGGGCGTTAGAAAATAAGAATCGCCCGGATATCCTCTCTCTACGTAAAAGATACGAAGTACTGCTACAAGAGATTCTGCGTGCTGGAATGGAGAGTAATGTTTTCCGTCAAAGTGATGTGAAGGTGGCATCATACGCAATAATCGCGATGTGTACTGAGGTTGCGACATGGTTTCACCCTGATGGAAGACTAAGCACGCATCAAGTAATTCTGCTCTATTGCCAACTAATTACTGAGGGTTTATTGCTCAAGCCATAAATTGCACAAATATCTAGCCACCGAAGGACCTTTTGACCATCGAAATAAGATAAGAAACATATGGCAGTTGACTTCGTCATACAATGTGTACTTAAAATGAAGGGGTAATTTGCCATTATGGGAAGGAAACACGAGCGAAAGGCTATAAAGATCTCTCTATGGATTGTTTTATTACTACTTATAGTTATAGGGAGTGGTGCTATTATTGCTACGAAAATCATGGGTAGTAGTGAAAGTAGCTTCCCAAACACCAGGCACAGTTTACAAAGTACTTCCACTGTGGGTAGAACAAACACACCTTTGCCCACCGCCACGCCCGACCTATCTCAGACTCCCACACCACTTTTTGATGAAAACTTTCTCGACAATAGTAAAGGATGGGCGCTAACTAATTCTCCTGATTTTACCCGCACGTTAGACGGCAACCAGCTAGTGCTAGCTGTAACAAATCATAACATTTTAACAGAAACTGTGCCAAATAATGGTGCTTTTGGCGATTGTACTGTTACTATAAGTTTCACACTCCTCAAGGCTGATGCTAATGATAGTGTTGGAGTATATGTTCGTGGGGATGGTCTACTGTTTCATGATTATCGTATAGATATTTTTGGGAATAATACTGTAGCTCTAAGTAAAGAGTATTTAGATGCGGATAAGAAACCGCAAACACTACAATTTGAGAGAACATCGCGTATTTCTGCACTGGCCTCTATTGGTAAACCGAACATGCTAAAGATAATTATGAAGGGTCCATATATACTGCTGCAGATTAACAGTGTAACCATAAAAACGATGGTTGATTCTGACTATGCCCGAGGCCAAATAGCGCTCTTCGTAAATAATGGGCCAACTTCAAATGGCGCAACAGCGGCGTTTAGCAGTGTGGAAATAACGGAGGCACCAGATCAGCTACCAGGGCTTCCCATCTCTTCTACAGCTACTGCAATATCGCCCAGTGATAAGTAAGTTTCCTGTTTTCTGGAGAAATGAGAAGGGAAGCCTAGCTAATTTTTAGGGGTGTTAGAAGATACTTTTCCTTAAGAAAGAGAAAACGAACTTTTTACTTTGCTCAACGGCTAGCCCAGAGCATACCGCGCTTCATAATCTCTAATACTTCCGGTATTTCAAAGTCGCTTGCCACATGTCCCAGAGAAGAGTAAAAAACCCGGCCATGTCCCCAGCGCTTTTTCCAGACGACAGGCATAACGCACCCTGAAATCCACGGAGCGTATTCACCACTGAAGGTCGTAGTTGCCAGTACCTCATTCATAGGATCAACATGCATATAGTACTGCTCGGAGTGCATATGGAAATCCTGTACCCCTGCCGTTATAGGATCGTCATGGTTACTAATATTGACTGTATAGTCAATAATATTACCAGGATGGGCAACCCATTGTCCCCCTACCATAAACTGATACTCTGTATTATTTCGGAATGAGTCCGCCATGCAGCCGTGCCATCCAGCAATACCAACGCCACTTTGAACTGCGGCGAGTAATCCCTTCTCCTGCTCCTGAGTGATAGTTCCCATTGTCCATACCGGTACTATCAAATCAAGGGCGAGCATCTTAGAAGCATCAAGGTAGCTATCCAGGGTAGTAGATATCTCCACCTCATAGCCCTGACTCTGTAGAAATGGTGCGAAAATGGCAGCACCTTTCTCTGGCTCATGACCCGCCCAACCTCCCCGAACAATCAATGCTGATTTCATAGTTTGCTCCTTTCATCTACCCAAACTCATTACTCTTCAATACTACACAGTCTATGCCATGGAAGCAAGCTCTATATACCAGAAATATCAGGTTAACTCGTTTGCTATAAAGCTACAAACTTAGCTCTTGAACTATAGTCTTTTGATATGTTACGCTAAGCAGTACAGATATGTTACGCTAAGCAGTACAGAAGTAGAAAAGAGAAATATCGCTCTAGAGGTAGGCATGCTGATGAACGAAAATAGTCAGAGAGCGACAGAAAAACTTTCTTTATTGGCATGCCCTTGTCATTTGAAGTGAAAGGTAAAGATCGATATGTTTCGGCTAGATAACAAAGTAGCACTTGTTACTGGTGGGGGTTCAGGTATTGGTCGAGAAATAGCCCTTCTTTATGCCCGGCAAGGAGCTAGAGTGATCGTCGCAGATGTTCAATTGGAGGCAGCTAGAAGCGTTGTAGCAGAGATTAGTTCACAAGATGGTAGTAGTCAAGCTGTACAAATGGACGTATCGAGCGAGGAACAAGTGCAGCATGTATTTGACCAGGTTGTACAAGAGCATGGTCGCCTGGGCATACTTGTGAATAATGCAGGTGTCAGCCATGTTGGAAATATACTGGAAACGAGCCTGGATGACTGGGAACGAGTCATGAGTGTGAATGCACGCGGAGTTTTTCTTTGTTCAAAATATGCTGTCAAACATATGGTTGAGCAACAGCCTCAGGGGGGCATTCTGGTAAATATCGCTTCTGTGGCAGGGATGATTGCAGTTGATCGTCGCTTACCATACAGTGCAAGTAAGGGAGCTGTGATAAGTATTACCCGTTCAGTAGCGATAGATTTTGTACAACAAGGTATTCGCGCAAACGCCATCTGCCCGGGAACTGTGCACACGCCTTTTGTAGAAGGTTATCTAGAACGAAATTTCGCAGCTACAAAAGACGAGGAGAGAAAAAAGATGCATGCTCGACAGCCTATCGGCCGTATGGGCCGCCCCGATGAAATAGCCAATGCAGCGCTCTATCTTGCCTCAGATGAAGCATCTTTTGTGACAGGCTCAACCCTGGTGATTGACGGTGGCTGGACTGCCAAGTGAAGCTCAATAAGTAAAGCTTATAACGAAAAGCCGAAAAAAGAAGGAATTCATAATGTTTAATAGGCAGAAAGTGCGGGTAGTTCTGGTTGGTTGTGGCGGTATGAGCGGTGTCTGGCTAGATGCTGCTCAAAAAAATCTTGATGTAGAGATTGTCGGGTTGGTTGACATTATTGAAGAAAGTGCTAGAAAAAAGGCGGCAGAGTTTCATCTAGAGCACGTTGTAATTAGTGACGACGTTGAAGCAGTGTTAAAGCAAACAGAACCTCACGCAGTTTTCAATTGCACTATTCCTGATGCCCACTATGAGGTCACGATGCAGGCTCTCAAAAATGGCTGCCATGTATTAAGCGAGAAACCACTCGCTGATTCTATGGAACAGGCCCTTCAGATGGTAAGAACTGCCCGGCAGACTGGAAAAATATTAGCCGTTATTCAAAATCGGCGCTATGATGCTAACATCCGTCGCGCCAGGCATTTTCTAGAGTCAGAGAGCATAGGAGCCTTGACTACGGTCAATAGCGATTTCTACATCGGCGCGCACTTTGGAGGTTTCCGTGATCGAATGAAGCATGTCCTTCTGCTAGATATGGCAATTCATTCCTTTGATGCAGCCCGTTTGCTCACTGGATCTGATCCTATTTCGGTATATTGTAAAGAATGGAATCCTCAAGGCTCCTGGTATGATCATGATGCATCAGCAGTTGCTATTTTTG
Organism: uncultured Dictyobacter sp.; assembly: GCA_964247965.1. Taxonomy (GTDB): domain Bacteria; phylum Chloroflexota; class Ktedonobacteria; order Ktedonobacterales; family Ktedonobacteraceae; genus Dictyobacter. Next base: position 9,555 of record CAXTXB010000004.1, read on the forward strand.
AAATGACCAATGATATTGTTTATACATATCGTGGCAGCTGGTGCGCAGAAGGATTACCGACGAGCTGGGAATGTGACTGGCGTTTTATTGGTCAAGGAGGAAGTATGACGTGGGATGGTAAAACTCACTTTCAAGCACAAATTGCGAAGAGACGTGAGGGATTATTATCATCCTATCAGGATGTAGAGATACCAGAATATCAAGCGCGCACGATTGGTGGGCATGCTGGCTTGATACAAGAATTTTTAGCTTGTATTCAAAACGGGACACAGCCGGAAACCAATGCAGAGGATAACATTAAGAGCCTGGCTATGGTCTTTGGAGCCATTGAGAGTGCTGAAAAAGGCTGCCCAATCAAAATTACGGCGTAAAAACCTCGTAACCCTCACGTAGTCTACGCTCTAACTGTTGCTTCACTTCTTCAGGTAAAAATGAAGCATGAATAGCGTATAGATTACAGTGAAGGAAATGATGTTTATTCCAGCCAAATGCAGCGTGCAGCTTTTCATATTCTTGAATCAACGTTACGTTGGCGATCGTGCGCGTGTCAGTATTTACGCTTATAGAAAGGCCAGACTCGTAAAATTGATTTATTGGATGGTCAGCATAGGTATTATAAAGATTAATTTGTATATTAGATGTAGGACACACCTCAAGGTGGATATTCTCTTTTCTCAAATGCTCCAACAAGGTGGGGTCTTCGACACTACGCACGCCATGGCCAATACGGCTCGGATGTAAGTGCGAGAGCGTTTCCCAAACACTATCGGGTCCGCGCGCCTCACCAGCGTGGACTGTACGAGGTATTCCTCTCTGGACTGCATATTGGAAAGCAGGAATATGCGCGAAAATGGGGAAGCCTGCTTCATAAGCCCCTAAATCGATACCTGCCACATGCGAGCCCTTAAAGTTCTCCACCATTTTCACAGTTGCCAGGCTCTGCGGTGCTGAATAATGACGGAGAGTGCTAAGAATGATACGTGCCTCAATACCTGTTTCCTGACAAACTCTCGTCACCGCATCATCGACAACCTCTACAACCTTCTCTGCTGAGAGTCCTTGATCAGTGTGCATAAATGGAACAAGTAATATTTCTGCGTAAATAATGTTATCCCGCTGAAGTTGTTCGAAAACATCGTATGTGGCAAGGCGTAGGTGTTCCTCCGTTTGAAGTAAGGCAGTGCCTTTAGAGGCCCGTTTAAAGAAATCGGTCAGGTTGATACATTTGGTAGGAGCATGAAACTCCTGCTGGTATTCTTGTAGTGTAACGGAAGGATCTATGCGAGAAACCGCTGCAAAGCTTAATGAGCAGTCTAAATGAAGGTGAAGTTCTACCTTTGGAAGCTTGCTAAAATCCATGGCGTTCCTATTCCTTGTGCTCGCTTTTATACTAACTTGGCGAGAAAACCACGCGCGTCTTTCGCTTCGTGGTAGTTCACTCTTTGGCTTCTTCTTACCAATAAGCGGAGAGTATAGCAGTTCTGTTAGCTGAACGCAAGTCTCGTCATTTCCCTGCAACTAAATGGTACCAGAATTTATTTAGTAATTAGGGGGAAAACAATGGAGGAAAATGGAAGTTTCGTATACAAAAGCCGGGTCAGTGCGTTTCAAGTAGTAGTAGTTACATTAGTTATGCTTAAGGATAACTACCTTGGAGTAGAGAGAGGAGAAGTGCGCTAGCAGGGTGCACATTTCTCAACATAAACGCAATTTCTAAACCGTTTCTGAACTTTTTTGGTTATCAGTTCTTTACGCTCTTCTAAAAAGAGATAGAATATTAATGATATATTAGACATGTATATTTATATATTTCGAGCAAAATATCTTCAAGACCTTTTCTATAGAGGAGATAATAGAGTTTCACAAGTTCATTTTTGAAAGAGATATATAAAGATAAATAACATTTTTAGCCGTTGTGCGCTGAAATTGAATCATTGACTTTTAAGACGGGATTATGTAATCTAAATCCTTGTGGGAGTAAAAGAGCAATAAGCCTGAGTAGTTCTAGTCGAAGTAGATGCAAGAAAGCTAATAAATAGCCTCTAAACACAATTCGAGCCTTCTATGATTTAATTGATATGACAGTATAAATAAATCTTCAAAATTTTGGAAGAAGAGAGAAAAGTGTGTGGGGCTGATATGGGATTTGTAGCATATCTTTCAAGATATGTAGATCCGATACTTCTGCTTTGGGAAGTAGATCGCTATTTAGAAGTAAGTCTTTTTATGCTTACTCTCTATATAGCCAAACGTTTTCCTATTTATTTAAAAAACTTATGCTCTGTTGGTTAGCTACCTACTAATGCAATATATTGCCAATGTATATACAGGAGGTCACGGTTTTGCAAAATGGAAGCGATAAAATGATGGAACTTTCTCACAACGAACAAGTTTATAGTCCTCTTACTTCATTAAAAGAGCGACTCGATATAGTTGGACCCTTATTAAGTGAAGTAGATCAGCAGAAACTAAATGCATGGAACACAACTCAACAAGAATATCGGCGGGATCTTTGTGTGCCTCAACTGGTAGCTTCCCAAGCAATCGCAATCCCCAATGCTATAGCGATAACTGAAAGAAACCAGGTACTTAGCTATAAAGAGTTAAACGTGCGCGCGAATCAACTGGCTCATTATCTACAGAAACAGGGAGTGGGGCCAAATGTGCTAGTAGGGCTTTGTGTGAAGCGCTCAGTTAATATGGTAGTAGGGTTACTAGGAATTTTAAAGGCAGGAGGTGCCTATGTTCCTCTAGACCCATCCTATCCGTCTGATCGTCTATTATTTATGCTTGATGATGCTCAAGTTTCTGTGCTAGTAACGGAGCAAGGTATAGCAGAAAGCTTTTCTACTATTGGTATACGAACGGTCCATCTGGATACTGATGCAAAGATCCTGGCTGAAGAGAGTAAAGACGAGCCAGAAATGGCTGTTACATATTCGGATACCGCTTACGTCGTTTATACATCAGGCTCAACGGGCCGCCCTAAAGGTGTACAGATCACGCATGATAGCTTGCTCAACCTTGTATACTGGCACCAGAAGGCCTTTGAAATAACAGCTGAAGATCGTGCAACTCAGCTCACAAGTCCAGCCTTTGATGCAACGGGTTGGGAACTATGGCCGTATCTCACCATTGGTGCCAGTGTGTACCTGGCAGATGAGGAGACTCGTCTTTCGCCCACCTCACTACGTGATTGGCTGCTCGAATCCCGTATCACTGTTAGTTTCTTGCCCACCGCACTTGCTGAAAGCGTTATTGCCCTAAGGTGGCCGGAAAAGACTCACTTGCGCATTCTGTTGACCGGCGCCGACACCCTTCGACACTATCCGCCCGCGACACTACCTTTTGCTCTTATTAACAACTATGGCCCAAGTGAAGCAACCGTCGTTGCAACTTCTGGGCGTGTATTCCCTGATAGTCATACTCATGTTGCACCATCTATCGGTCGCCCCATTGCAAATACACAGATCTATATTTTAGATGAGCAGTTGCAGCAGGTTCCTATTGGAACTATTGGGGAGCTCTACATCGGAGGTACAGGTCTGGCGTCGGGCTATCTTCACCGTCCTGAGTTGACAGCTGAGAGGTTTATTGCCAATCCATTCAGCACAGAAGCTGGCTCGCGCCTCTATAAGACTGGCGATCTTGCCCGCTACTTGCCTGATGGACAGCTTCTCTTTATGGGCCGCAGCGATGATCAGATCAAGATCCGTGGGTTTCGCATTGAGCCGGACGAAATTACAGCAATGATAAATAGACATCAGTCTATCAATACAAGCCTTGTTATTGCCCGTGAGGATGTACCGGGGGAGAAACGGCTCGTCGCGTATCTTGTCTTAGCTGATAATGAGGGGCTAACGGTTGATACTCTACGTGAAGCCTTGCGTGAACAATTACCAGATTACATGATTCCATCCGCCTTTGTAGTTCTCGATGCTGTACCAATTACGCTGAATGGAAAGATAGATCGTAAGGCTTTGCCAGCCCCCGATGAAACTAATACTTTGCGAGAGCAGGAAGTGGCTCTGCCTGGCACACCGACGGAGGAGCGTGTCTCCGAAATAGTTACATCTCTCCTGAATCTAGATCGAGTCGGAGTTGATGAAAACTTCTTTCTACTGGGTGGGCACTCGCTTCTAGGAACTCAATTGATTACGCGTATTAGCGAGGCATTTGGAGTTGAACTTTCGCTACGAACCCTTTTTAGCTCACCGACGATACAAGAATTGTCTTCTGAGATTGAGCAACTCATTTTTGCCCAGCTCGAAGCTATGAGCGATGAAGAGGCTGAGCGGCTGCTTCAGTAGGCTGAGCGTCTATTGAGTATTCAAGAGAAAGAAGAGAAGTATGCAGAGAAAATCATCATCAACGAGCAAAAGTAAGCAGGTATTGAGCCTGTATCACTTATTGGACCCGGAAGTGCTCGCTAATCCCTATCCTTTATATCACGAGTTGCGTCGCGAAGATCCTGTCCATTGGGACCCATTTCTGCATGCCTGGGTAGTGACGCGTTACGCGGATGTCGTAACCGTCTTCCAACGTTTCTCAGCTGATCGAACACCGACGCCAGATCAACTCACAGCTTTGGGGCTTTCTGCCCTTACCCCACTTGCTGAAGTCATGGTCCGTCAGATGCTCTTTCTCGACCCGCCTGCCCATGGAAGGGTACGTGGGCTAGCTTCTAAGGCCTTCACCGCACGTCGGGTAGAACGACTTCGGTCACACATTCAAGAGATCACGGACCAGTTGCTGGATGCAGTGCAAGGACAAAGCGAGATGGATATCATCGCCGACCTTGCACTACCATTGCCGGCCATTGTAACGGCAGAGATGCTGGGAGTACCTACGTCGGATTGGAAGCAACTTACTGCATGGTCAGCGGACTTTGCGCAAGTGTTAGGGAACTTTCAACACAATCCTGATCACTCTGCGCAGGTAATTCGAAGCTTAAACGGCATGTGCGAATACTTTGGTGCTGCCGTACAAGATCATCGTCTGAACCCAAAGGACGACTTGATCAGTGCATTCTTAAATGCAGAAATTGATGGTGATCGCCTGACAGAGGATGAGGTCATAGCCAACACAATAGTGACCATGGTAGGAGGACAGGAGACGACAACGAATCTGATTGGCAATGGGGTGCTTACATTATTGAGACACCAAGACCAATTGGAGAAATTAAACGCCGACCCCTCGCTTATTGGCTCAGCGGTTGAAGAGCTTTTGCGCTATGAGAGTCCAAGTCAGCACACAGCACGACTGGCACCAGAGGACGTAGTGCTGGGAGGCAAGACCATTCGTAAGCGGCAAGCCGTAATAGCGGTTATGGGAGCGGCGAATAGAGACCCAGAGAGATTTCAAGAACCTGATCAGCTAGATATCACGCGCCAGGACAACCGTCATGTCGCCTTTGCCTGGGCGAGTCACTTCTGCTTTGGTGCTCCGCTAGCACGAATAGAGGGACAGATAGCCCTTGGGACACTCTTGAAACGCATGCCGAATCTGAGCTTAAAGCATGAACAGGTTACCTGGCGTGAGAACCTGGGGTTGCGCGGCCTGACAGCACTGCCCATTATCTTTTAACATAGTTCATTTTTCTAAAGCAAATGAACAGAGAAGGATAAGCTAACTTCGGAATTTATTAAGACAGCATATATTCTCTGTCTTGAAAGGAAGGCATGTAATGCCAGATGCAAGGGAACTTTCAGAGGCAAAACGAGCCTTACTCGAAAGGTATCTACGTGGGGAACTTCCTCAGGCCTCAAAAGCCACCGTTACGCCGTCTAAAAGTTCACAGAGTAAAACAGAAATAGGTGGTCCGCACGAACGATTAGTCGCGATGCAAACCAAGGGAGCCAAGAAGCCTTTCTTCTTTTTACATGGAGATTGGACAAATAGTTCGTTTTTTTGCCTCTCTCTAGTACGTGAGCTAGGAGAGGACCAACCATTTTATTCGCTTGATCCCTATAGGTTTGAGGGTCAGCCAGTCTTAGCCTCGCTAGAAGAGATGGCTGCCGCCCATATCAAATCCATGCGTACAGTGCAACCTGAGGGGCCGTACTTACTGGGGGGTTTCTGCAATGGAGGTCTAACCGCTTATGAAATGGCGCGCCAGCTTCATGCGGCAGGACAAGAGGTAGCCTTGCTAGTGTTAATGGACTCTATTCCTCCTCGCCTGACAGCGCTCTACCATCTTTTCAACTACGTTGGAAGGCTCTTTCATATCAGCGAGGAGAAGAGATTAAACTTGTTTCTGCGCCTGCAACACACCTATCGATATGCACGTGAGAGGACTGTAGAAGATTTCGCGTATCTGAAGACAATTGATCCACGCGTAGACTCTCTGTTTCCACCAATTGAAACGCTACGCAAAGAATATCCGGCCATGTTCATCTGGTCTACTGCTGGATATGTATCTACCAGGTATCCAGGTAAGGTAACGTTGCTATGGGATGAAGCAGAACCTGAACGTATGGCATGGTGGAATAAATGGGCAAAACAGAAAGATAGTGAGGTAGAGACTCATATCATTCCAGGGACCCATGCCACGTGCAAGACAACACATATCTCTGGGATGTCTGAGTGCTTACGTAAATGTCTGGACGAAGCATCAGTGGATGTAATGAATTTATAAAAAAAGAGTTGTAAGTGTCTATAGTTGGCTGATAGAAGTACTTATAGTCTGGTGCATATTCTGAAACAGGAAGATTTAAATGCAAGAAAACCAGCAATATCCAAAAGTCAGTGTTGTGATACCAACGCTTAATGAAGCTGAAAACCTACGTTATGTTTTGCCACGCCTTCCATCTATTGTAAGCGAAGTGATCCTGGTTGATGGCAATTCGGTTGACGAGACAGTTGCAGTAGCACAAATGTTGTTACCGGGTGTATGTATCATTAAGCAGTTAGGGAAAGGTAAGGGGGATGCAATGAGGGCAGGTTTTGCAGCTTGCACCGGTGACATTGTGGTCATGCTGGATGCTGATGGATCTGCAGACCCTACTGAGATTCCCAAATTTGTTGAAGCACTGCTAGAAGGAAATGATTTTGCGAAAGGATCGCGCTTTGTGAAGGGGGGAGGCAGCATAGACATTACATGGCTGCGCAGCATCGGCAACTATGGGCTATGTACGCTTGTCAACATCTTGTTTCGAACACACTTTACAGACTTTTGTTATGGATATAACGCCTTTTGGAGGCGCTGCCTGAATCACATAGAAATCGATTGTGATGGCTTCGACATAGAGGCTCAACTCAATCTTCGCATACAGAAAGCCAATTTAAGGATAGTAGAAGTACCGAGCTTCGAATATATGCGCGTCCATGGTCAAAGTAACTTGCGTACATTTCGTGATGGTTGGCGAGTATTAAAGAGGATAGTGAAAGAGCGCAACGAAGACCTCGTCACGCCACTCCCTTTGCCGCAGCAGTTTGCAACTCCATACAGTGTCAATGATCATTCCTTAACGAAGGAATAAAGTAGGCAGTATGTGGAAAAGGTAGCGGTGTACTTGTCAGACCAACGAAAGAAAAAGCTCCAATTGAAAGAGATGGTCTACCAGGAGAATGAAGACATATATAGCAACGGATGCGTCCGAGGCACCTGCTACGATACAGCCAGAAGCAGCACCGGCACGCATCCTGGAGATAGAACTGGAGCAGATGATATCCGTAGTGTCTGCTTTTGATGAAAAAACAGGAAAGCGCTATCAACGTGCCATCGTACTGGTTCGTTTGCATACGCAGCCGTTAGGCACAGTTGAAATTGAATTTAACGGAGATGAGGTAAGTGCAGAGCACTGCGCTGCTACTATATGGAAGACCTTACGCGAGCAGATTCTTGAGCATCTGCGTCAGGACAATCTGCACTTAGTGGAAAGTCTCGATATACAGGGATTGCCCATGCCTGGAGCCCCAAAGTGTATCGAGGCGCGCGAGCGACTTTTTGCCAATGCACCTTTTGTAAGCGTCATCGTTCCAACTCACAACCGTCCTGACTTGCTTCAACGCTGCCTGCCTTCGCTTACGACCCTGTATTATCCAAACTATGAAATCATAATTGTCGACAATGCGCCACGTGACAGCGCGACTGCCGATTTCATGCAACAAAACTATAGTCATATGCCACAAGTACGTTACCTGCGCGAAGACCGACCAGGTCCTTCCTGGGCACGTAACTGTGGCATAGAGGCAGCTAAAGGAGAGATCCTAGCCTTTACAGATGATGATGTAGAGGTGGATCGCTACTGGTTGATAGAGCTAATCAAAAATTTTGACACAGCCAATGATGTGGCATGTGTCACAGGGCATGTTTTTCTCTTAGAACTTGAGACGGCGGCTCAATACTTGTATGAAGAGTATGGAGGCTCCAACTGGTTCGAAGAAGAGAAAAGTGATAGTTTTAGATGGTGGTTTACGAAACATGTCTTTGACATGAAAGAGAATCGTCCCTCCATTCCGCTTTATCCCTATAAAGCGGGAATGTTTGGGTGTGGAGCAAATATGGCCTTTACAGCCTCAGTGCTACGTGAGATCGGTGGGTTTGATCCAGCACTGGGAGGTACAGGGCCATCACGTTGTGGTCAGGATATTGCTTTACTGTTTAAAGTAGTGCTTTATGGTCATAAACTAGTGTATGAGCCAGCTTCCCTCGTATATCATTTGAATCGTCGCGAGTATAGCGCGCTCTGCAAACAGATCTACAACTACGGTGTTGGCCTTACTGCATACTTAACAAAGGTCATATTAGAGAACCCGGAGCTGTTACCCGACTTTATTCTTCAAGGAATACAATCTGTACTGCATTCCTTAAGGGATCAGTTGTCGAGGGATCAGTCACCGAAAAGCCACAAAAAATCAGTTACGTATCCGCAGGAACTGAGTGCACTCAAGCTAAAGGGAATGATCTACGGACCACTTGCCTATATACAAAGCAAATATGCGGCCTCCAGGCTGCGTAACGCATAAGCGAGTCGCGGTCGTATGTCATAGAGGGAATCTACTTCAGTGAAAATTTTGCTTCAATGGTTCAGGGCGAACCGGGTTATATTAGTGAATGCTGGATCATTGGTGGGTACGATAGGCATAACCTCATTGCTTGGTTTTGCCTATTGGTGGGTAGCTGCACACCAGTTTTCGAAGGAAGCTGTAGGGCTCGCCTCTGCAGCAAATTCCGCTATGATATTGTTAGGAACAGCCTGTGTTCTAGGTCTAGGTACCCTCTTGATAGGTGAGCTGCCACAGCAACGAGGAAAAGAATTACCACTTATCAGTGCAGCGCTTCTTCTGGTTGGCGTAATAGGGGGGCTTGCAGGCGTCATTTTTGCCTTTATCGCACCCTATATAGCACGTGATTTAGGGCCGTTAGGCATGAACCTCGGTAGCATATTGCTTTTTGCCGCAGGAGTCAGCCTTACTGCTATCACTATTGTTTTTGATCAGGCTCTGATCGGCTTGTTAAGAGGAGAGCTCCAATTCTGGCGCAACGCGTTCTTCTCCCTCGTCAAATTAGTTATTCTCTACCTCGCAGGCTTATGGCTAAAAGATAGGGTAGGATTAACCATTTATACAACCTGGACCATCGGTAATGCGCTCTCATTGATAGTCATGGCTGGCTATGCAACTTTAAAAAAAGGTTGGTTGGGAAGAGCCTACTTACCGGAGTGGAAATTGCTCCGCAAATTAGGACCGCAAGCCATTCAGCATCATGCTATTAATCTCATCCTTCGTGTTCCACCGCTCGTATTGCCGGTGATAGTAACAATCTTGCTTTCTGCTGAACTAAATGCATCGTTTTACATTGCATTTATGATTGCAAATATCATAACTGCAGTACCCACATCTCTCACCACCGTCCTATATGCCACGAGTACAGCAGAACCAGAGACATTAACGCGCAAAGCTCGGATGACATTCGGTGTTTCAGTTGGAACGACAGCGCTGGCGAGTTGTGTCTTGCTTCTTGGTGCCGGGCTCATTTTAGGCATATTCGGTCATAGTTATGCACAGGATGGCGTCTGGAGCTTACGCATCCTAACTTTAGCCTCATTCCCTTTGATTATCAAAAACTACTTTATAGCCGTCTGCCGTATCTACAGCCGTATGAAAAGCGCTATTCTCCCTATGACTGCTGGTATTCTGCTTGAACTGGTTGCCGCAGGAGTAGGTGGTCGTCTGGGTAGCCTATCTGGATTAAGCCTTGGCTGGTTTATAGCGCTATGTATAGAGTCTGCTTTTATGTTTCCCGCCGTCTATAGAGACTTATTATCAACCAGAACTGCTCTACAGAAGGCCTCGAAACTGGAGCCTGCTACTAGCGACGAAAAGAAATACGAACCAGAGAGACAACTGCAGCCAGCCTTACGACAAGGAAAGAACGCAGAGTCGCAGGTAGGAGCCATATATCAGAAAGGGATGTCGTCTGAAGAGCATGAACTGCAGTCTCTCAATGATAAAAGTTACATAGAAGCCACCACACGCATAATACATTGTCCATTTTGTGATGAACTCCTACCAGCTACAGCTAAATATTGTAGATTTTGTGGTGAGGAGATGGCAGCCCAAACCTCTGTGAGACTTGAAGCTATTCGTATCGCAACCAACACATAGGTACAAATTGCTTAATGCGAAGTGACCTTGCAGAAAGTGTCAAATGCTTCATTCCAACGGTCCATGTTCAAAGGCTCGTATATTTGAATGTGAAAGGAATTACGTACAACATTACGGGCCTGCTGTAGATTCTTCATGGAACCCAGAGCTACGTATTGTATAAGAAGGTTGCCTATAGCCGTTGCCTCAAACGGCCCAGCCCAGACCGGGCGATTGAGCGCGTTAGCAGTGTATTGGCAAAGAGCAACGTTCTGAGCTCCACCTCCAACCACGTGCAGTCGTACGAAATGCTTCTGCACTAATGTTTCTATCTGTTCCAGTACAAAACGATAGCGCAGGGCAAGACTCTCCACGATGCAGCGCAAGAGTTCACCAGGAGTTTGTGGAATATATTGTCTCGTCTCCCGACAATATTGCTGTATCTGACGGGGCATATGTGAGGGGTTCATAAACATCAAATGATCAGGATCAATAAATGTCTGGAAAGGAGACGCTTGTTCTAGCCAGATGTTCTCATCTTCGTATGTAAAGTGCATACCCTCATTGCGCCAGGCGCGGCGACACTCTTGAATGAGCCAGAGGCCTGTTACATTCTTAAGCAGGCGAGAAGTGCCATTAACTCCACCTTCATTGGTTATATTAAATGCTAGAGCCTGCTCACTAACAACTGGTGCAGTGGTTTCGGTACCGAGTAGCGACCAAGTGCCACAACTTAGATACGCAAAATCGGGTTCGCTAGCAGGGACAGCTACTACCGCCGAACCTGTATCATGTTCAGCCACAGCAATGACCGGTAAGGGTGGTATGCTGACTTCTTCACAAATAGCGGGAAGTAAGATCCCTACGTGAGTGCCAGGTTCTACTATCGTACGGAATAGATGAGTAGGGAGTCCAAGTTTTTCGATAAGCGCGGTATCCCATGTTCTAGTGTATGGATTACATAACTGTGTCGTGGAAGCAATAGTCCACTCACTAATACGTTCACCAGTCAGAAAATACCTGATAAGCTCAGGGATAAGTAAGAGAGTTTCAGCCTGATCAAGTAGTGGAGACAGAGCTTTCTTCAAAGCAGAGAGCTGATATATAGTATTAAGCGAGAGAAACTGAATCCCTGTGCAGGTAAAAATTTCCATAGGTGGAATATTGTGAAATACCTCCTCCATAACGCCACTTGTATGGTCATCACGATAATGGTAGGGATTACCGAGCAGTTCTCCTTGCTTGCTGATCAGTCCAAAGTCTACTCCCCACGTGTCAACACCTATGCTCTGAATATCGCCGTAGCCTTGCAGCCGAGTTTTAATCATGCCTTGCTTGATTTCATGAAAAAGACGAAGAATATCCCAATACATGTGTTGATGTATGCGGACCGGATCATTTTGAAAGCGATGCGTATCAATGATGCTCAGTCGGTCTCCATCAAACTGCCCGACAACAGCACGCCCACTGCTCGCACCTAGATCGAATGCGAGTGCATTCACCAACTTGCACCTCCTTTACCGCGAGCAAGGATACTCTCACCGTAGCCACTTGTCAGATAGGCTTTCATAGGATCGACTGGTACATGCATCTCCTCGCGTACAACCTGTAGAAGAGGTGCAACATCGAATTCAAAAGCTTCATGCACCGCATTTTCCGCCCCCAACACATCTTGTTTCACCTGAGCCTTCTTAACCTCATCCAGATTAATGAGCAGCGCCTTTGCGAACTGAGTCTGAACGTTGAGGATAGAACGAATCATAGCAGGAATTTTGGGCTCAATGCAGTGACTCTGGTCAATCATGTAAGCAATGTTTGCTGCTGTATCGCGCAATGTGTGAACAGCGTTCGCATCTACTATCTGATAAAAAATGAGAAAAAGCTCATAAGGATTAACAGTACCAACAATTAAGTCATCATCGGCGTATTTACGGTTATTGAAATGAAAGCCTCCCAGCTTTTGTTCATCCAGAAGGTAAGCAACGATTTGTTCGACATTGGTACCTTGTGCATGATGGCCAGTATCGACTAGCACCTGAGCCTGGTCCCCTAATTTAAGGGCCATATTGTATGCCATACCCCAATCACCCAGGTCAGTATGATAGAAAGAAGGCTCAAAAAACTTGTATTCAATCAAAAGGCGCATAGAGTGATCCATTGCCTTATAAACCTCCGCAAGAGCTTCTTGTAAGCGATGTTTGCGTTCACGAATGCTATCCTGGCCAGGATAGTTAGTGCCATCGGCTAGCCAGAGGCTGATAATAGAAGAGCCTGTTGTGCGGGCAACATCTATGCATTCAAGCATATGATCAACGGCCTTCCGACGGATAGCAGGCTGTGAATTACAGAGGCTGCCAAAAATATAATCATCCTCTTGAAATAGATTTGGATTGATTGCGCCTAGAGTGAGCCCAAGAGACTTAGCATAGTTACGCAGCTTCCCATAGTCTTCAACTTTATCCCAAGGAATATGGAGGGCGACAGAGGGGCACATACCTGTAACCTTATGCACCTGCGCAGCATCTTCAAGCTTTTCAAATGTATTACGCGGAACGCCAACCTGCTTAAAAACCTTGAAGCGTGTACCTGAATCGCTATAGCTCCACGAAGGAGTTTCAATTTTAAAGGCTTTAAGCTGATTCTTAACATATTCAAGGTTAATGCCACGATCAGTCTGCTGCTTTTCAAAAAGCGTGAATGCTGAGTCTGCCATGGACTGTCACTCCTTCTGTTCATCATAAAATGGTAGATATTCGCCTCAAACACTCAAGATTGTTTACGAATAATCTCACTCTCGTGAACGAGCGCGAAGACTGTCTCATTAAGGGTATAGAGAAAATCAAACCATCCAAACGTCTACGCCTTTGTTGCGTACTTGTTCCACCATCTCTGTAGGAGCCTTTGTATCAGTGATAACAAGTTTCAAGCGATCAAGAGGACAGAATGTTGCAAATGCGAGATGACCCCATTTGGTATAATCGACGAGTGCAATGACCTCGCGTGCTGAATCGACTAGAGCACGCTTAAGTTCTACCTCTTCACCATTAACATCGGTTAACCCTTCTACTGGGGAAAAGCCACGTGCACCTACAAATACTTTACTAATGTGAATTTGCTGTAGAACAGATTTTCCCCAGGGGCCAATTAATGAAAACGACTCATTTCGAAGCATGCCACCGGGAATAAGGACGGAGATACCAGGAGTATTAATTAATTCCATACCAATACGCAGCCCATTGGTAACGACAGTAAGCTCACGCTTAGTCTTAAGGAACTGTGTCATACTAAGAGCCGTGGTGCTGGCATCTAAAGCAATAGTCTCACCATCTTGTACACAATTAGCAGCGGCCGCGCCAATATATTCTTTCTCATCATGCTGAAGTCGTTCGCGGGTATCAAATGCCATTTCAATAGAGTGGGAGGAGTTCATCACGGCACCACCATGAGTACGCACGGCAAGGTTATGCACTTCAAGCCAAGCTAGATCCTTACGAATGGTAACCTCTGATACCGAAAAGAGTTGACTTAACTCTGGCACTGTAACACGTTGTTGCTCTCCAAGAATATGAGCAATCCGTTGACGACGCTCACTTGTGAAAAGCGTTAACCTATGAGGCAGAGTTTCTGTAGGCAAGGGACTACTAAGCTTATTATCCATATACTCTTTCTCACAAAGTTTCAATTAATTTCGTTCTGTTTCGTTCAATTGAAACATATTCTCATCGCTTTGTCAACGTGCCCTTGAGGAGAGAAAAGCATTTCATTCGATGTAAAACTAGGCAACGGAAAGGAAACCTTCTGCTTAAAGGTTAAAGATACTACTTTCGTATACTGGCTGTTGTAGAACCGCCAAAGCTTTCTTAAGTAAGTGCAACAACTTCTCCGACGTATTATCCTGAGTCAAATTGAGTACTGAACGCTGTTCGAGTATATTTGTGTAACGTTGATAGAAGCGAATAAGATAACTAAAGTCACGCTTTTCATCAGGGATATCAAGGTGAGCCGAATCTAATGTCAGTTGGAAGAACTGATCCGAGTGGTCGTAACACTCTTGAGTATAATCAAGTGAAGCTGAAACAGCACCTAATTCTGCCGAGATTTCGCCAGCTGCAAAATAAACTTCTGCAGAAATAGTAGGATTGTAACTGAGAGAGATCGAGGGATCGGGTAAACGAGGAAGGGAGGGAGAGTGATAGGAAAGAGAACTTCCTGACAGGTTTATGGCATCACGTACCAATTTCCACGAAAGCGCTTGATTCTGAAGTAAGTCTAATGTTTGTTGGCAGACATAAATTGCGTGAGAAAGATCTTTTATTGCCGTGTCGTAATATCCGCCAACGCGAGCGAGGGCAGCACGCCGGGTAAAAACTCTAGCAAGGTAAGCTAACGCCGTATAGAGTGTAAGCTGTTGATCCATAGGGGGCGTAGTAAATTTAGTGAAAGTTTCTTGCCACCCTAAAAGCACCTGATTGCATTGTTCTTCAGCATCATCGAGCAAGCTTGTGCAATTGATAGGAGGAACTCTGTGTCCATTCGTTTTAACTTTTTCTCGCGCTACCTGCAGCCTCCAGGTACTAAAGTCTAGCAATACCATCGCCTGTGTAAGACGCGCAGTAAACTCGCCTTTTTGATCGCTACTAACCTGATACAATGTTCTGCTTTGCAAAAGGAAGTTCAACGCAAGCTGATACGATCGATCGACCTCTTCAACGGATAACCGAGATTTTGCCAGTGAATGTGGAATAGTTTTTGATTGGAAGAGAGAGGCGTACATACAATAACCGAGTCCAAGGTAAAGTTCTCCGGCTATTTGTAAATTATGGGTAGCACGCAAGTAGTGTCGAGCCTGCTCATAGTGGAAGCTTGCCTTATCATGAGCTCGCAAAGTACGATAGTCATTGGCACAATGAAGCTCAACGTACAAGAGGAAATCTGTGTCTCGGACGCTATTTTCTTTTAATATTTTCAATGCCTGACTATGATAGCCTAAAGCACTCTCATAAGCCCGTGACAGATAAAAATTTGTGCCAAGGGCATCAAGGATTGCCGATCTGTACTCTACAGGTGCCAGGGCTAATGCATACTCTAGATAAGATTGAGCAGCTGGAAGCTCATTGTTTTCCTGTGCTTGCAACCCTTTTAAAAAGGCATAACGAGCCTGTTTTTGCTGGGAAGGGAGAACGTTCATCTCCAGTGAAAAATCGGTAATAATTTGAGGGAGGGGAATGCTATAATATTCTTTCCCTTTTAAAACCAGGTCCAAAAGAGCCACAATTTCTTGCTCATTTTCGTCATTAGCAGGAGTGGCATAGAGACCTACTGCAGGTGACATTTGTTTTATTTGTTCAGATTGTTGAAGAAGTTGCTCAAAAGTCTCAACAGACTGATCTAATTGTTCAGCGAAGAATCGAAGGGCATCATGAGAAGGAACAATTTTATCCCGTTCCACTGCACTAACGTACGATTTTGAAAAATGGTCACCGCCGAGTTCCGTCTGAGTAAGACTGCGTTGGCGGCGGAGTTGCCGAATATACTCGCCGATAGGTAGTGGCATAGTACGACGACCTTTCTTAGTTTTTGCTTGCAAGCATGCATAAGCGTGCATATGGGCACCCTAATTGCTGATCTTGCCGTGCAGTAGGCATAGCGAGAGGTAAAAGTGAGCGCGTCATGACAGGCCGGTTGCAATACTTGCAGGATGTGAAACAGTTCCAGGGTCGTCTGCAGTTTTGTTTTGGCCATCATACTTGTTTTCATTATGACTAGTCTATCATCTCTTAAGACCAATTTCAACCTGGTAGTGTTCTCTTTTCCCGATTCCATCTCGTCGTCAAGAGGAAGTCCTCATTCCTCCATAGGTCTTAAAGGTGCGAGCCTATGAAGGATTGACATATGCCGACAACGGGCCTATAGTTAAGTGCAAGTTTCGTAAAAAGCACGCATATCTATAAAATGGCCAAATAGATAGGAAATGGGAGCATCATTTTTAGCTAGAGGGAGCTAGTGAGGATTTCTATGGCGCACAATGAAGAGATCAGCGAGCGACATAAAGGTATCGAGATTCGGGTCGAAAAGGTGGCTGACAATCAGTATGATGGAGTGTTCACATGGAACGGACGAGAAATAAAAACTGATCCTGCATACGACTATGCCACATCGCCACAAGAAGCAATTGAAGGGGCAAAAGGAGTAATTGATACGCTACTCAGACTAAGAAGAGAGGGTATATACGTAGCAGAAGATAAAGAGCCCTGATGACTAGAGATGCCAAAACGAGGGCTAATCGGAAACTTCTAGCTGTAAGTTTGTGGCCAAAGAGCTAGCAAGTTGTCCGAAGCATGCTAGCATAATCGACGGGGGGCCTAATGTGAGGCCCAGCATACAATAGTCTCACCAGTAAGGAAATCAGCTTGTGATCCAGCCAGGAAGAGCACAATACGAGCCATATCTTCAGGCTGAGCGATTTTCTGCAGCCGTGAGAGTCCATCCTCGTTGGCCACATCGCGTGTTGCCAGGAAGCGACCTGTATATGTAGGTGCTGGAGCAATGCAATTGACATTCACCGAGAACGGTCTTAATTCTTCGGCCAGACAGCGCGTATAATGGGATACAGCTGTTTTAGCGGCAGCATATACAATACCAGCCTGTACAGCAACATGACCAGCTAGAGAGCCTACATTAATAATCTTACCAGAGCTTCGTCTGCGCATATGGCTTCCAACATATTTGCACATATACATAGTGGTAAGAATATTACGTTCGATTACCGCACGAATATCTTCGGAAGAAATATCGAGTGCATCATTAGGTTGTGGACGTGGTGTATGGGCACCAATATCTCCTCCTGCATTATTAACCAGGATGTCGATATGTCCAAAAGTTTCTATTGCTTGAGATACTAGATCAGAAGTTTGTTGAGCAACAGTCAGATCGGCAGAAAGAAATGTAGACTGCCGCCCGAGCGCGCGAATCTCGTCTGCTACAGACAAACCGGAGGGGGCCTCACCAAATTCCGCAGCAGAGCTAACGTGTACATCGTGAATGATAACATCGGCCCCAGCGCGAGCAAGATGCAATGCATAATGACGGCCTAAGCCACGACTGGAGCCAGTAACCAACGCAATTTTTCCCGCCAAATCTTCCATAGTCGTCCTTAAATACCTCATCTCATACTAAATAAAGCGCAAAAAATAGAGCTGTAGATCATTTGCCTGTCTAAATTCCTTGACTTGATAAGAGCACTTTGGCTTTTCGCAGTGAAAAGCCTCTACTCATCGCATCTCTTGCAAGTTTACTAAAGGATAATAGTAACTGTCAAGAAGAGGAGAACGACGAAATGCTAGCCAGGAATGAATTACCGGGAAGAAAGGATAGAGATTATTATTTTCATATGCCGATGAGTTAACAAAAAGCATGTTGTCAACGATATCTATAGTAGATGGGTATATGTTCCCAACGAGACTCTGGTATATGTAAATGGTCACCTTTATATTGATCATATTTGATCGAGGCCTGTGAACGGTGACCTATGGGAAGGAAGGTTTCAGAATGAAACTGTTTAATCATCGAGGGAGATGGAGTGCGGTTGTTGGTCTTCTATTATTTAGCCTGATACTGGCTGCCTGCGGAAGCGCGAATACAGGTAGCACCAGTAGTGGTAGTTCATCATCGTCGTCCGGCAGTTCCTCGGCTAGCACAGCAAATGGGGGGAAGGGATGTAAAAAGGTAGGAGTCTTGCTGCCGGAGACCGCCAGTTCAGCCCGCTGGGATAGTAAAGACAGACCCGCATTGACAGCGGATATTGCGGCTGCTATTCCTGGAGCTCAAGTACTCTACAACAATGCATCTGGCGATCCAGATCAGCAACAGACGCAGGCTGAAGCAGACATATCGAACGGCGCTTGTATTCTAGTCGTAGCGCCTGCTGATAGCCAAAAATCAGCAGCGATTGTTGCCAAAGCCAAAGTAAAGGGAATTCCCGTCATTGCCTATGATCGACTTATCTATACCAACGACCTGAATTATTATGTCTCATTTGATAACCAAGCAGTTGGGAATCTTCAGGGTAAATACATTGTCGATCATTACAAAAACTACGTCTCTGGTGGCAACAACAACGCAGTTATGATCAATGGTGCGCAGACGGACAACAACGCCCTTCTCTTCAAGCAAGGTGCACTTAGTCAGCTACAACCACTCTTTGACAACAAAACACTGAATTTGAAGTACAGCACTTTCACTCCTAACTGGGACAACCCCACAGCCCAGACCGAGATGGAAGGTGCGCTAACCAGTAACGGAAATAACATTCAGATTGCATATGTTGCCAATGATGGTATGGCCAACAACGTTATAGCAGCCCTGAAAGCACACAAGCTCAACAAGAAAGTACTGGTTACCGGACAAGATGCAACTGTTGCAGGTATACAAAATATTCTTACAGGCGACCAGGCCATGACAGTCTACAAAGCCATTGATAAAGAAGCAAAGGCTACTGCCGATCTTGTTGGAGCTATTAGCAATGGAACCTCTACAGCTTCATTGACAAATGGTAGTACAGTCAAAATTCCGATAACGGGTGGCACAGGTATCCCTTCGGTTCTTGAGCAACCGGTTGCAGTGGACAAAACAAACATTAATGACACTGTCATTAAAGATGGTTTTGTAACCAAGGCTGACGTTTGTAAGGGTCTTCCCGCAGGTACTGGCGGAATCTGCTAATAAGTTTTTTGTGCAGTAGTATTCTTTGGAAGTGACAGATGATTTCGGTACGTCTGCTGGATAAGCCAGATTAAGTTTAACTGTTGCGGTTCCACAGAACACGTGTCACAGACTGCTCCCTAGCTCCCTAGTACTGTGCCCTGAGTAGTACTAGGGAGTATTTAATTTCTCTTACGTGAGACGTAAAGAGCATTTGCTTTTTCAAAGTGAAGTCTGCGCAAAGAGACTTATAGATGTTAAAAACAACTTATTCACGACTTTCTTGGAGGTTCCTGTTTATGGCTAACAGTGAAATACCAGCGGGAGACAAGATAACTTCTTCTAGGGGAACAGCGAAAAAAGAGCCTTTGCTGCGTATGGTTGGAATTTCAAAGACCTTTGGAGCGGTACGCGCGCTTACCGAAGTCAATTTTGAGGTCTATGCAGGAGAAGTGGTTGGACTGGTGGGAGACAATGGTGCGGGAAAATCGACGCTTGTCAAAACAATTTCTGGCGTAGGTCCTGCTGATGATGGCGAAATTTTTGTAGAAGGGCAGCCTGTAACTATTGGTAGTCCGCAAGCAGCCACGCGCCTGGGTATAGAGACAGTTTATCAGGACCTTGCCCTTTGTGATAATCTAGATGTAGTCTCTAATCTTTTTTTAGGCCACGAAGAGACCAATCAATTTGGGATAATACGTGAAACTGATATGGAAAAGCGAGGCTTAGAAGTTTTACGTACACTTGAAGTAAAAATTCCCTCGGTCCGCTCCCTCGTCGCATCGCTCTCAGGTGGGCAGCGGCAGTCAATTGCAGTTGCGAAAACGATTTTGCGCAACGCGAAAGTTGTGTTGTTAGATGAACCAACGGCTGCTTTAGGTGTAGCCCAGACACGTCAGGTGCTGAATTTGATTAAGCGATTGCGTGAGCAAGGACTAGGTGTTGTTGTGATCTCTCATAACATGGCCGACGTTTTTGAGGTAGCGGATCGTATAATTGTGATGCGCCTGGGAAAACGCGTAGGAACCTTTGATATAAATAATACTACAGCTGAGCGAGTTATTGCATCAATTACGGGCGCAGAATTTGGTAATAGAAGTGTAGAAGGTGCAAGTGCTAGTAGTGTATTAGGAGGGAATGAGTGATGAGCGACATAATTAAGAAAGATGAACAAACTCCATCCTCTATAAAGCCAGTTCCAAGTGCAGGAACTGTAGAAGTTCCTAGTTATCTGCCCAAGCAGTCGCTAGGGCAGCTGTTACGTACTGACCTTGGCTTTCTTCCAGTCTTACTTACATTGCTGTTGATCGTAATTTTCTTTACTGTAGTCAGTAATGGTGTCTTTCTTGAGCCTGGTAACTTTTCTAACTTAATACTACAGAGCGCAACTATTGGCATACTTGGAGTAGGAGTTATTCTTGTACTGCTCCTTGGAGAGATCGACCTTTCAGTGGCTGCAGTTGGCACACTTTGCGCAACTCTCATGGCTGTACTGACGGAACGTGCGGGCTGGTCAGCAGGACCAGCAATTCTTGTAGCGCTAGCCGCAGGAGCGCTTATAGGTCTTGTCAACGGATTTTTTGTTGCTATATTACGTATTCCATCATTTATAGTAACCCTTGCTGCTTCCATCGCGTACTCAGGTTTACTACTAACGCTCTTAGCAGGACAAAGTACATTAATTATCAGAGATAGCTTTATTGATGGAATTGCTGGGACGCCCACAAGTTATCTGACAGATGTACTGGGAATTGGCCTGCCTACGCTTGCTGTCCTTCTTTATGTGGGTAGTTTAGTCTATAGCTATATAACGCGTAGAAGGAATGGTCTAAGGACAACGTCACTCACGCATCTGATAATTCAATCTGTATTAGCAATTGTAGTTGTAGAGGGCGCGGTCATTCTATTTGAAAACTCCTTTGGAGTGCCATATTCAGCAGCCATTCTGTTTGGGCTGATTATAGTGCTCTGGCTAGTTATGACGCGGACTCCGT
This sequence comes from uncultured Dictyobacter sp., assembly GCA_964247965.1. Taxonomy (GTDB): domain Bacteria; phylum Chloroflexota; class Ktedonobacteria; order Ktedonobacterales; family Ktedonobacteraceae; genus Dictyobacter. The sequence goes on from CAXTXB010000004.1 coordinate 30,839, forward strand.
TTGGTCGGCACGTTTATGCTGTTGGTGGAAATAGCGAAGCTGCCCGTCGAGCAGGTATCAGTGTAGTAGGTATACAACTGGCCGTATTTACCCTATGTTCTATGATTGCTGCAATTGGTGGGATTGTTGCAGCGTCTCGTGGACTTGCAGTTGCCAGCCAAATTTCTCCAACACTACTGCTTGACGTTATTGCCGCCGCTGTTATAGGAGGTGTAAGCCTTTTTGGCGGGCGTGGGTCTGTTTGGGCGGTTGTACTAGGTATGTTGATTATCGGCAGCCTGGAAAACGGCCTGGCTTTGAAGAGTCAGGGCACAGACGTAAAGCAGATTATAGAAGGCCTGGTTCTGGTGCTTGCAGTCACTGCTGATGCGGTCATCCGTCGGGTTCAATCACGTAGTAAGAGCGGTCGTTAAAAAAACAATCTGTTTAGCGTGTGCTCATACACTCCTTACTAATTGCATGAGCACACAACTTTGCATATACCCACCACCTCTCTACGTATTAGACTTAGAGAGTGTTGTACTCCCATCATCTCCGGATGCTCAGTTGATGAGTCGACGTAGCTTCGCTGCGCAATACACTGCTCTTTTCTATTCTTGCTTTTTCTACACTTTTCGGGCGAAGCCCGAAAAGTGTAGAAAAAGCAAGAATAGAAAAAACGGGACGAGCGCCGAAGGCGCGAGAATGCGAACACGAAGGGGCTCCGACACTCTCTTAGAGAATCAGCCAGTGATGTATTAACTTTGCGGCTTGCCTTGTGTTTTCTTATTCTTTTTCTGTACGGGACGTGGACCATAAACACGTTCAGCCATAGCCTCTACAGTATCAAGCACTGTTTTGAGAACGGGCTTGTTACAGAAAAAGAGGACCTCACCTGGAACATCTTCAAAATCCTCTTCTGTAATGTTGAGGCCCTCATAGACCAATAGAAGAAGATGAGCACATTTAGCTGCCCGTACTTTTTCTAATTTTCGGCGTAGATACTGCGGGTGCCAGAAACCGACCAGTTCAATCAGGATTTTACGCTGCTCATCCTGCTCGTCCAGCAAAACGAAATCTGGAATCATCACAGTATCGCCAAGCAAAAGGACTTCACTCTCGCGAGAGAGACGCCAGTGACCGCGCCTGAAACCCATTTTTTGTTCGAAATCATGAGCAAAATCGGCTTCAAGGCGACTATCGAATGGCCCTGAGCGTTTGAAATGCGACTGCAGCGAGCTAGTAGAGTCTAGATAATAAAGCATTTCCCCACGACCTAATGGAGGATAGACATGAGCGTGCATCTTCCATTGTTCACATAGTAATAAAGCAGGTAGGAAGGCCGCGAGTTGTCGTCCGTATCTCAGGGTTGAAGTAACAAAGGGCGAGATAGGACCATCTAAATCGATCCTATATCCGCCATCTTGTAGTGTCTCCGCATTAAACATTAGTTTAAAGAGCTTAATGAATTTCCATAAATCTTTATAATTATCCGCAACCTCAATAGTAATATATGATGCCCAGTAGAGGACGCCACGGGCTAATTCCAGATTGTAGCGTGCGAGAAGCGATGTCGGAGTCCATTGAGGTCCACTCGTTGTGAGTTGGTAGGATGCGCGGCGATCCGCGAAAAGGAGGGTATCCAGTTGATCCGGTGGCAGGCTAAGTCCATATGAAACCTCCTGAAGAACCTCCTGGCGTGTTACGCTGTGCAAGATGTCGGTCTTTTGAAAGACGGGGCCGTATGAAAAAACCTTCTCCCGCAAGACTGTAGGTGGAAGTGGCGATACATTTGGAGTAAAATCTGCATTATCTAGTAGAACCTTTGCGATACCACGAATCAGAACATAATCGAGCCGTGTGCCTTCATACAACTCTAACGCATCTTCCCATGACTCTTGTGATTGACCGACGTGTTGCTGAAATAGATTAATTAATTCTAGCGCCGTCTGTACCAGAAACGGATCTTGCTCGTTAACCATCTCCACTGATACCCTGGAACCTTGCATACGAAGTCTAGGCCTGATTAAATCGCTTGTTAGCATCAGCAATCCTCCTTGCGAACATGGCGACGCTGTACCTTCCCCTCTTCTATAGTTTTACGCGCAAGGACTTCAACGAGTACAGCCTGAAGGGGTTCTTTTTTGCGCAGAATGCGTCCAAGACGTTGAATATACTCCCGCTTACTGGAGGTGCCGCCAAGAACAATAGCGACCTTGGCTTCGGGAACATCAACGCCTTCATTCAATACTTTGGATGTTACAATCGTGCTATAATGGCCGGTTTGAAAAGCATCAAGAATATGTTTACGCTCAGCAACTCCAGTTTCATGTGAAATTATTGGAATAAGATACTTGCGTGCGATAGTGTAGGCAACGGCGTTGGATTCAGTGAAGATAAGTGTGCGTTCTTCATTATACTCGTGAAGCAAGTTTTCAAGGGCGGCGAACTTTCCTTCACAGCTACTAACAATTTTCAGCAATTGTTGACGTGCGAGCAACGCGCGACGTGCCTGAGAATCAAATGCTGAGAGACGCAACAGCTCACGAAGCCAACCTGGTCCATGACTACGACGCAGGCCACGTTCGCGAATAAAGTTTGTATAAATTTCGTAAGCAGCATTATAGGAGACACGCTCTTCAGGAGTAAGATCAACACGAACGCGTTGAGTGCGGTACTGAGCAAGCTGCTTCCCGATCAGCGGTTCTATGCGTTGAGTATAGACTATCGGCCCGATCAAATCGTCAAGCTGCCAACGTTCTCCATTTTGTTCATAGGCTTCGGGGTAGGTAGCCGTGAGTCCCAGGCGGAAAGGGGCGGGAGACATGAGGGCAGTCTCTCCCCAGGTTTTAGCGGGCAAATGATGAACTTCATCGAATATAAGTAACTTAAACATATTGCCGTGAGCTGCGATAAGATCGCCAGCGGAGTGATATGTGGCGAGAGTAAGAGGAAGGACATGTTTCTCGCTATTATAGTAGACACCTATCTTAGTTTTGAAGGCATTTGTCAAAACCTAATACCATTGATAAAGTAAATTTAATGTAGGCACAATAACCACAGTCGATGTACTGACATCAAGGATTGCACGAAGGGCTACAAGAGTCTTACCAGAGCCTGTTGGTAGAACCACACTTCCTTTTTTACCTGCCTGTTTCCACGCGTCGAGGGCTGCAGTTTGATAATCGTAAGGCTCTCGTGAATCATAGAGCTTAAGTTTAAGATGTGACCAGCGAGGGACAGAACTACGAATGTGTTGTTCTCGGAGCCATGGAAGGATAGATCTATAGTGGTATGCTTCACAACGCCAGCGATGTTTTATAAATTGAAAATGAGTGGGGACCGGCATTGTCTCCTCAACGTCTTGAAGAACAAGTGTGCCGCCCTGGAAGAAGATAGAAGAGCTCATAGACACACTATAACAAAGCCATGATTATTTGTCTACTCTATAGCTCCAAAGAGCTGGCAGACTATAAAAGTGCTATAGTATTATCGAACTGAGACAAGCATCGAGTCTAGTTAGAATTATGTAAATTTGTTAGAAGAGACATGCCTCTCTTTATAAAGTGGTAGGTGCGATACTCCATAAACCATAATTTCCCGTGCATTGCCCTGTCTGATCAACATCGCAATAATTGCCAGCAAGGTTACCATCGGATCGTACAGCACCTTCAAAAAAGATGGGGCTATGACTTGTGTTCCCCTTTACCGTAAAGAAGATATGCTGTGAACCATCTAAAACGCCAGTAAATGTCTCTGATATATGTAAACCGGTAAAAGAGCCACTGATACGCTCATTATTCTGACTGATCTTCGTAAGAGACATTTCTGTACTACTGGCCGTACTAAGATCATGAACTGTCCCTCGATACGCACTTTTAATGTGGGAATAAGAAGTTGATGGTGATGGAGTCAGGATAGGCAACTTGCTTGAGGAGGATATGTGACGAGAGGAAATGGAAGTATTTGGATGCTTATCGCGAGTGTACGACCAGAAACTCAATCCACCTCCACCTATCATCAATAAAGCAAGGCAAAGGGAGATAAACAGCGCACTTTTTTTGCCTCGCGGATGACCTGCCTGCGTTTGTATCTGCCCGTAAATCTCCTGATTGATAGTATGACCAGAGATATTCGACGATGGAGAGGTATGCACGTCGGATACTACAGCATAATGTTTAGTAAAAGGTGTGTTCAAGGCGAGACCGAATTCCTCAATGGTTGAGAAGCGACTATCTTGACCAATAGACATTGCGCGATCAATAGCCCTGGTAACGTGCATAGGGATATCTGCAACTATAGTATTTATAGGCACAAGAGGATCTCTTTTTTTGCTTGCCAAAGTTGTTGTGCGATGAAAGGCATCGACAGGAGCTGCACCGGTCAAGAGCGCATAACATGTTGCTCCCAGGCCATAAATATCTGTACGTATATCGGTTCCGTAACCACTATACTGCTCAGGAGCACCATATCCAGGGGAACAATGACGAACTGCAGTTGTAGTAGCATCTGTTTCATATTCCTTCGCGATCCCAAAATCGACAAGAACTGCCCTTCCTGTATCTGTCACAATAATATTGGCAGGTTTAATGTCGCGATGCATGATGGGTGGTTGTTGACCATGCAGATAAGCGATGGCCTCTATAATAGGCTGTACAATAGCTAATACTGCGGATAGCGTAAAGCGTTTATCTGGCTGTTGGCGGCGGAGAATTTCCAGGTTGGTTCCTTTAATATATTCAAGAAGTATAAACTCTCGAGAAAGTTTGTCATCCGCAAAGATGCGATAGAAATGAGGTAACGCGGAATGATTGAGCTTCTTAAGTATCTCTCCCTCGAAAGCAAATCGGACCTTCTCCTGATTGTTCTGGTAGCGAAGTTCTTTAAGCGCGAATAGAGAATTTTTTTCGTCACCTTGTGTATCTACTGCTTGTAGATCGAGTACAAGGTATACAGCGCTAAATCCACCTTCACCGAGAACATCATCTATCCTATAGCGATCCTGGACTATATCTCCAAGAGACAGTAATGTTTTTTGCTCTTGCATCTTACTTTACTTCCTAGTATGAGCTACTATCATCGTGAGCTTTTAATGTGAGCCCACAAATTACAGGATGTAATTTTGAAGTGTTCCTAATAGATAACAACAACCGTGTTCCAATCTGTATGTTTATAAATCCATGCTGCATCCTCTGTTGATAGATTCACGCAGCCGTGGCTGCCATCAAAATTGTAAGAAGTGTTGCCACTAGCATCTTGATGGGGAAATTGAGTGCCAGGGCCAAACGTAGCGCGCCAAGGAGCATCGTGAATAAAGTATCCACCGTAGTGATAGAGAATAGCATAGCTAATAGGCGTATCGGGAAACCAGTAAGGAGAGTTTGTAGGCTCACCGGACTTAAAGATAACGGGTGATCGACGATCCAGAATTGACCAAACGCCAGGAAGAGAGGGTAGAGCCTGACGACCTGTAGTTATGTGGTAAGAGCGTAGCAGGTTTCCATTCTGATAGAGACGCAGAGCCTGTTCTGCAAGAGAGATTACTAGCACCTGCTTCTTTTGAAGTTGATAATGGTTTAACATCTGATTGTCACTTGCATGTATTTGATTGTAGGGAGCCTTATCATTATAATTGGCCTCAAACATACGCAGGTTAAAGAGAGCATTCTGAGCTTCGAGAACCACAGCTTCTAAACTAGTGAACGTATGCGCACCCTGCAGATCGAGATCGAGGGTCTCTCCGATGCCTGCATTCATATAGCCGTTATCGAGAGCATACACATGATCGTCGTAGTTATCGTGATAAGGATAGCTTTTGGCCCAGCCATCCACCTCTTGATGAAATTGTTTAACGACAAACTTTGCTTGCCCAAGGATTAGGTCATTGCTCATTGATGCAATATCAGCATCAACCTGTTTAAAGAAATTCAATTTATCGCCAATCGTCTTTGCATTTTCTTGAGCCACTTGATCAATATTGAGGCGCTTCTGATAAGGAGCAGGATTGATGTTGTAAGTCTTTAAAGTCTGAATCTGTGTGGTGAATACATTTAATTTAGAGAGGCTCACATAGGGAAAGGATTGAATTGAGTTTGCTACTATCTGCTGATATTGCACATTGATCTGTGTATTTAAGTTTTGGAAGTCAACCAATTGTGTTGCGTTATTGAAGATTTGTAAGTCATTTTGATACTGAATCTGCATTGCAGACACATCAATATGTGCAGCCTGCATTCTATTAAGTGAGTCATGAAAATCCGTAAGCTGTTTAAAAGTTGTTTCCATTGAATGCATTGCTGTAATAGAATCGTTAGCATTCTTACTGATCTCAGTGTAGTCTCTCGCTCTATGCGCTGATGAGATAAGAATCTGGTCCTGGCTGAATTGCTGCGAGAAGTAGTGAATATTGCCAACCGGTTGTATGTTGTTTCTCGCAAGAACGATTTGAAAGTTCTGCATATCGCGCTGTGCTTGTAGTTGAAATTGTTCGGTCACTCCTGTGACAATCTTTGATACTTTTTGCTGTAGTGCATAATATTGTCGAATTTGGTTTTGGTAAGAGGTAGACGTAACCTGCGTAGGAAGATATGACAAAAATGTATTAGCACTATCGATACGCGCTTCTTCTGTAAGGGCCGATTGCAAAGGAGAGAGAGGAACACCGTCAAGTACAGCGTTTTTGATAAGGTGATCAAGCTGTATTTTTTGCTGTTCTGCCTGTTTCTGTATAGTTGTTTTGTTACTATGAACGAGCGCAGCGTTGATGCTTAAGAGAAGAAGTAACGCGAGAGTTGTGCCACAGAGAAGCTGTATGACCAGCTTTTTTGTGGAAATTTTCCCAGTATGTTTTGAGGTAGAAACCCTCACTGGAGGGAGGAAATCATCAGGCTGCTGTAAAGGGGCGGACACATCTAGCTTAAGCAATGCTTGCTGCTGTGATGCCTGTAAATAAATGCGAGATGATAATAGGGAATGTGCTCTTATCGTGGCATCAGAGTCTACAGAAGAGATTTTCAACGTGACATCAGAGTTTGATGACGGCTCCATCCCAGAGCGTTGAGTGTATCTAGGATCTAGCTCTGTATTGCACACTGAGCAGAATTTTTGTGCTGCAGTAACAACTGTGCCACAATGTTTACAAAAACGAGAAGGGGAAGAAATCTGTGCCATTGCCCTTGTTCCTTAACTTTGATCCAGTGTAAGCGTTATGGCTCTATGTACCTCCAAAGATAAGGAGGTACATAGAGAAGTGAAACCGAACAGACTAACCATTTCCCTGAACGGTAGAGTTAGCGGAAAAAGGTTTGCGCTGTTCTACGCCGGCATTATCAGTACTTACTTCTTGATAAGTATAGGTATTGCCAGACACAGGACTGAGATAGCCAGCTTTTTGTACCAATGCAGGTGCATCGCCGACAGTTGCGATGAGAACAGGTGTAAACGCCCAATTATCGGCGGGAGCGAGTCCACCGATTGCACGCCCCAAAGCTCGATGCTCGGACTCCACTGTTGCAATCTGACCAGCAATTTGTGCCAGGTCCGGTCGCCCTAACTGTGCGAATTCTAGAATAGCAGCAAGAAATGCTGAATCGAAGACACCTTCGAGCTGCTGTTGTGTTGCAATAAAAGTGTTTAAATCAGTGAACGTTTTAGAGCCTTGTGGAAAGCTAAACGTATCAGCTAGAGATTGACCTCCATTAGCAGCAAAGAACTGTTGATGTATCTGCTCTTCAACAAGGGCGGCTTTGAAGTACTCAAGATTATTGCCACTCAGACCTAGCTTGTCGGCGTTTGCAATGCCGTTGCTATAGAACGTAACAGCCAACTGTTCAGCGGTGCGAGCGACCGTTAAGATCGACACAATAGAATCCGTAGTTGGACGTTTAGAGGTGTAACTCTTTGCATAAGCTAACCCACTAGTGCTAATTGCCGCGATGCCAGCAACCCCAGCGGCAGCTCCCTTAAGAAGAGTTCTTCGTGACTGAGCAGCAGAGAAAGATGTCAAGAGATTAGTGGTAGCGATATCTTTTGGTAAAGGCTTTCTCATAATGAAACCTATGGGTCCTTTCCCGTGTTTGTGAACATCTGTATGAACACATGACTTTATGAAAAACATGTAAAGTGATCACTGAACGGAGCTACTACTCTTAACTCTATGCAACACATGGTAGAAGTTGGCTCCTACAAAGTTGTTTTAGTCTCTGAGACACGGAACGTATCCATGTTGGGCCCATCATCAACTGGCAACTCTGATTTCTAAAAGAGGGTTACGCCAAATACACATAGCTGGATTACATTGGTAAAATTCTATTTACTTTTATAAATTGGTCGTACCTTGATACATCCAATTGGAGGAAAACGGCGTATAAGGTTTCAAGGAATCGAATGCAAGAACGGAAGGAAAACAAAGATGAACAATCGAAGCTATGCGAATATAGTAGTGCATTGCGGAGCACTGCTATGCAGTATTTTTATTTTAACCTTATATGTAAGTATCCAATCTTCACCTGTAGCAGCCGAGAGTCCTGCTTTTATACGTGTTGTTCACGCTTCTCCAGATGTCGGGACTGTAGATGTTTTCATGGATGGTAAGAAGTTACTGAGCAGTTTTCAATATGCAAGTGTTTCAAACTACTTAGCGCTACCTCCGGGCTCTCATAATATTGAGATAGCTCTCATTGGTAAAGGTATTGATGCCCCAGTAATCATGCAGACTTTGCCGATAAATACCGGTAAGGTATACACTATAGCTGCTTTAGGCATACAGGCCACTAAAAGTCTCTCATTAGAAGTGTATAACGATGATAATACTATTGTTGGTAATAGTGCGAAAGTGCGCGTATATCATCTGTCACCCGGTACAGGCTCTGTAGATGTGACTGAAAATACACACAAAGTTGCGCATGGCATCGCCTATGCACAGGCCAGTGATTATATCTCTATTCCTGCAGGTATGTATACTTTCAATGCAAACATAACGTCTACAAACACGAATATTCAAATTCCAACGCAACTAAATCAATGGACAGTGACAAGCCTCTTTGCGATAGGCTTGCTTAATAGTGATCCCCATCTAAAATTTGTCACGACCCAAACAACCGGGACACCAGCTCTTCCCCAAACGGGAGGAGGGCCCATTGCAAACGCTCAGGAAGCACAGAATCCAATAATGTGGTGTTTGGCTCTTCTTGTGTGCCTGCTAATTTTTGCTAGCAATAGGAGTCATTTCTGGGTAAAAGCATGGTCGAATACAAAAAGGAAATAGCTTTTTATATGTTTGTTTACCTAATATAGTTGTATAAGAGAAGAGTATTATGCAGAAGTTTGAGAAGGAGTCATACAAGAATGTTCAAGGATCAGGTTCTATCCCATTATCTACAGAACAACTGAGCGATGAGGATTTAATCAGAGCTATTGCTGGAGGAGAAACCTGGGCTTTAGAGACCCTTTATCAACGCTATGCACGTCTTCTCTACTCCCTCGTTTATCGTATGATAGCCGACCATCAAATAGCCGAAGATCTTTTGCAGGAAGCATTTTTATCAATATGGCAGCGTGCAGTTTCATACTCGCCTCAACTAGGTGCAGTGCGCAACTGGCTTGTATCTATTGTTCATCATCGTACCATTGATTATTTACGCTATGTTAGACGTCGGGCAGCACTCAAGGAAGCCACCTGGGAGGAAGCAGAGCGGGATGAACAGCTTGCATCTCCCGATGTATGGGATGAAGCCTGGCGAACAGTACAGAGCGAAACATTGCGATCAGCGCTCATGAAAATTTCTACTGAGCAACGAATGATGATAGAGCTAGCCTATTTTCAAGGATGGACACATAGTGAAATAGCTGAAGGATGTAAACTTCCTCTTGGAACAGTCAAAGCCCGCCTAAGACTTGGCCTAGTACGTTTGAGACGAGTGTTGGAAGAGATGGGAGTGCATGAATTATAGGGAGAGGGTACTACTTTTGGGTGCGAGCGAATGCATATTGACTGGAGAAACTACAATAAGATGAGAAGAACATATGCGGCTTTGATCGATGGAGAGAGATTTATAAGATGGAATGGAGATGCCAGATGAACTGTCAGGAATTTGAAGAGCTTTCTGGTGCTTATGTACTCGATGCTGTCACGCCTGAGGAGCACGAGCTAGCGGAAGAGCATATAGCTGGATGCTCCCACTGTGCTCAGTTAGTGCAAGAGCTTCAACTGTCAGTCAACGTACTCTCTTTGTCCGTACCAACGATAGAGCCATCAGCAGCATTAAAAAAACGTATTTTAGCAAGCATTCAACCTGAAGGAACCGTAAAGTCGCAACCTATACAAGAGGTAGTACAAAGGAGAAGCATTTCTCAACTCCGGACACGTTGGCAAAGATGGAGTAACCAATTATTAGCTGTTGCAGCGCTTATTCTGCTTATTTTGTTTAGTGGTATGACTGCCTGGAATATTGCGCTACAGCAGCAAGTTAGTAGTTTAACTGCGAACGTCTCTCCTGTAAACTATCCTATTCAAAGTGTTAGTGTGGGTGTAGAAGTCGCAGGCACTCTTGCATGCTTTTCTAAACAGCAGTTCTGCATTCTAACAATGCATGGGCTACCAGCATTAGAAGGGACACAAGTATATCAGGGTTGGTTACTACAAGGTAAGCGCCCAACGAGTATCGGCTTGCTAAATATTCGTAATGGAACCGCCAGCATAGATTTCCAGGGAGATGTAAAAGATTACAATGCTGCAGCTATAAGTATAGAGCCAGGGCCAGCTGCTAGCAAAGATGTCCCTAAAGGTCGCATAATAGCTATGGGTAGTGTAAACAGGTCAGGATTAAATCCATGAGAAAAATTATTGATAAATAAAGAGGGCAATGGATGCTTCTAAACGAGAAATAGTGATACTTCAAGCATATATTGCAGAAAAGGTACAAACAAATATTTGAGCGAGCGTAAAGATAAGCGTTTCGCTCTTTTTGTATTTCAAAAGTGAATCAAAAATGATCCCTAGTAGTCTTTTAAGAGAGGAAAATTTTAATAATGAATCCGATTATTGGTATTCCATGTCGCGCTGGCACACGAGGAAAAGCAAACAGACCTATTTATTTTTCTAATAAGTCTTACACTCAAGCTATAGAGGATGCAGGTGGTGTACCCATTCTCATTCCAATAGTGAAAGACCCTACTAACCTCATTACTCTTCTTCCTCATATCGATGGCTTATTGCTTTCAGGGGGAATTGATATCCACCCGGATAGCTATCAAGAGGAAGTACATCCGACTTTGCGTGAGACAGACAAGCAGTTAGACGAACTAGAATTGATATTAATGGACTGGGCGTTGCAGCAGGATATTCCTACACTTGGTATTTGTCGAGGATTACAAATGATAAACGTAGCTTTAGGAGGTACGCTTTATCAGGACTTAGCTACTGAGCATCCAGGGGATCTACAACATGCTAATTGGGATCTGCCACCTGATAAGATTATTCATCATGTTCAGCTTGAGCCAGGGAGCTATATGGAAAAGGTGCTTGGTGTGCAAGAAGTAACAGTTAATAGTCTACACCATCAAGCGATTAAGGAAGCTGGGAGAGGTGTTTTCATCAGTGGAAGGTCTGAAGATAATGTTGTGGAATTAATAGAGGTGCCTCGACAGAGTTTTATGGTTGCTGTACAATGCCATCCAGAAGAGCTTTATATCGAGCAACCGATATGGAATAATCTCTTTGAAGCCTTCATCGACGCATGTATTCAGAAGAAAAATGACAAAACGTAGTCGTTGATAGCTTGCAGCAACTATTGCTTTAGAAAGAATAGCCTGGTAAATTTCCTCCACCTTTTACTGATTTTTCCACATTAGACGAAGATGGTTAGCTAAATGAGCATTGAACGTAGATCCTTCACCCCACTCAGGATAGGTTGTATGAAGAGATTCAAACGCGATTGGAATAACATATTGTATAAACACTTTTAGGTTCATTTCAGATAAGAGAATGCGTAGTTGATGTGGAGTGGGTGCAAGCCACTGTTTTTGCACGACTGATATGTCTTCGACCGGTGAAGCAGATAAATCAGAAAAGTGTTCATTTGTGATATAGGTATACCCTAGTGCAAGTCGACAACTCTCTAAAAGAGAAGAATATGTCACAAATTGCTGATCCTCTATCCAATGATGAATTGTATAAAAGAGATCATCGTCAGATAGTGCTAATAGATCAACTTGGACCTGTTTTGCGAACGCTCTAGTTCGACTATTCATCTTTACGAAGAAACCTTTTGCATTAAGAGCAACTAAATAGAAGCTCGATTTACAACAGCATAATTCTTTACTGTACGCATGGGGAAAATACTAACCGAATCAGTAATTAGGAGGGACGAAACAAGTATAGCGCTAGAAATAAGCTCTCCAGTAAATTTATACGATCTAGTGATTCATCCACAGAGTCTCTCGCTTCATGGATGAATTGCCGGATCTGCAGTTTCTCAAATCCCTTTTTAAATCCATCTAGCAGAGCACCAGCCTGACGGGTCAATTGTAGATGTGATAACCAAAGGAACGCACCTCGTGTTTCTGCGGCTGAGCCTGATGAACTCAGGCTTCTCGCGAAGTCACTGAATCTCTTGCTCACCGAGAATTCGCTTTGAATCTTGAAGCTGCTCACAGATGATCCTCACCTGCCTAAGCATATCCACAACCTATTATAATTGTACCACATTTTGTTATGACCTATTCAAATCTTTATAAGCATATCAATACTTTTTGAAGAACGAAGCTAACAACTTCCTAGATTAGAGATGTGAATATGCCCTTATGAACTGCATAAGGCAATTGAAGATGTAAAGAGTACATTAATGTGAATCAATAGAAAGTACTTACTTTTATGTAAAGTTTTTACATTGCCCTCTAATAATCCAAAGAAGAACGCCAGTATGAAAGACGAGCTTTGAAAGAAAGATAAATGGCGCATAGAGTAAAACCCTGGGGTACTCCCGAATGTTAGTTTTAATTATGATTATCGTAATTCCAAACGAAATAGGGAAGATCATAAGGGCATATAACAAAGGATGATGTAGAGTAGTAAGTATTTGGTTGCGTTTTGTCATACCCGGATGTAGAAGCTTAATGTATAGCCCAGAAACTCGACCAAAAAAATAGTTATAGTTTATAAGAGCAGTAAGACTGTTTCTTTCATGATTGTGAAGCACTTTAATGGCAGGTTGATAGATAGTCTTATATCCTAGTTTTATCAAACGATAACAAAGATCAATATCTTCGCAGGTACGCAGCGTTTCATTAAAGCCTTGTACTTCTACATATGCCTGTCGCTTTAAACCCATACTTGCGGAGCAGATCTGGACTTCCATCCGCTTGTTTACCTGACAGAAGGCGAAACTGCTGAAATCCAGGCATTGAGCAAAAAAAGCCTTCGATTTACCTGCAATCTGCCCTCCAACGGCACCAACTTCTGGGCGTTGCAACTCAAGTATGTTTTGTTCTATCCAATCGGATGCAGGCTCACAATCATCATCCAAGAAAAGCAGATACTCTCCTGTAGCAGCCTGGGCACCAATGTTACGTGCCCTGCCAGGATAAAGGCGTGTAGCAGTCTCGACTGCTATCACAGACCATTTACAAGTCAACTTACTACTGTGCTCACCAACGACTATAATTTCGACGAGTTTAGCAGGATAGGTTTGTTGTGCAAGCTTAGTGAGAGTTACTTCAATGAGATTATCTCTAGTGCACGGGATAATAACACTAACATAAGCTGTATACATAAGAGTAATACCTTTCAAGAAATCTAGGCCGATGTGTATAGATGCAACCACTCTATCTTTGTATATTATATAAAGA
>CAXTXB010000005.1:0-24288 GCA_964247965.1 uncultured Dictyobacter sp.
GTCAGAGCGATAGCCGCGTACGTAGAGCATGGCGTTGATGGGACTCGATCCACCCAGCACTCTGCCTCGCCATCAGGAGAGCTTGCGGTTGTTGAGCTGCGGCTCTTCCTGCGTCTCATACGCCCAATCACCAGCAGTTCCTAACAGGAAGAGGAATACAGGCGGGTCGTGGATGGCAGAGACATCATTATTGCCTCTTGCTTCCACGACGAGAGCCGAGGTCTGGGAGGTCTTCGGTCAAACGGTTGGCAAGCATGCAGCCAGCAGAACCAGCTCCCACAACCAGATACTCGTACATCGTTTTTTACCTTAAACTACTTCCAGGCCTCTCGACAAGCGGCCTTCTATCAACTCTTCTGAGGCACCCTTCACGAAGGAAGATTTTTTCGGCCCAGGGCTTGATACACTTGATTGTAGATGGTATGAAGAGCAGGGCTCTCTTGCAGGAACTCCACGACAACTCCACCGAGACCAGTGCCTTCCAAATACACCGTTTTCGAGTCAAGAGTTGAGTCCGTTGATTCTAAGAGCAAGCGTAACCCCTTCTCCTGCATCTTTGCCATAGAGTCATTCACATTAGGAACAAGAAATCCAAGGTGATGCAGACCCTCGCCGCGCTCCTCTAAAAAGTGAAAATGAGGAGATACTCGATCAAGTGGTTGGAGCAGTTCAAGCAAGGTGTTGCCTAACCAGGCTAATCCAACTCGTAGCTCAAACGGTGTTGGTCTGCCATGAACGAGTGCATGAGGCATCGGAAAATCAAGCGTAAAGAAGGTGGTGATGCCCATGCTCTCCCTATAGGAACGGATAGTGGCATCGCGGTCTCGGACGACCATTCCAACATGATGAAGCTCGGGAAGTTGAAAATCAGCACTTTGAGGGACAGGGATCTCAGTCAATGTTTCTCTCCTTGTATCAGCGAAGGTGTACTCTCCCACCATGAGATGGATCTCCCGCTCCGATCCATGTATTCAGAGCCAGAGGACGATACTCTCCGCTCTGTCTTGCTCTACGATAGCACACTGTAAGGAGGCCGACTAGGAAAATCTTGCGGTTTTGCGGTACCTGCCTGGTGTCACGAAGAAGTGTCGCTTAAACTGTTGCGTAAAGTGCGATTGATCAAAAAAGCCGGTTGTATGGGCTACATCGCCCACGTCGACCCCTTGCGCCAGCAACGTTCTGGCATGCGCTAGACGAAGCTGAGTTTGATACGCATGAGGAGGTACGCCAACGCTCTGGCGAAAGAGACGAGAGAGATGAAAGGGGCTCATGTTGACCACATCAGCGAGTTCTTGCAGTGCCACCTCCTCAGCATAGTGCACGTGCAGATACTCCTTCGTGCGCTTGATAACCGGATGTTCCCACCCTAACCGAGGAAGTGCGCTAGCATTTTCGGCGTGGAAAAGCAACAACGGAGCAATCAGGTGTACCAGCATCTCTTCCTGTTGCAGACGAGACGTCGGAGCCAGCGAACCGATGGCGAAGTCACGCAAGGCCCTGCTCAAAGACGGATCAAAGAGGCAGTGGCTAGGAAAATGGGGCAAGGCCTTCTCCCTGTGGAACATCTGGGTGGCAATCTCTTGCAGCCGAGGAGGATCAACAGAGAGGCAATGGAAGGTTGCATCTTTGGGTTGGCAGATCCAGATTTCTTCAGGCTCGAACACACGGAACGTCCCCTCGTTCCCCTGATCACTTGCCCAGGTGTTTCGATACCGGTTGTCTGCTAGACCTGACTGTATGGAGACAATCAGATACTCCTGAAAAAAATGCCCACGAGAGGGCGTGGAGATTGCGGTTCCTTGAAAGAATTCAAGCTGCTTGAGTTGCCATGGTCGCCACGTCTTGACGCGGTCTTTGACTGCCTCAAGCCCTTCAATAGATCCCATGAATGCTTTCCTCCTTCGGCACTTTGTGAACCAGCGAACGCCAATTCGCCTTGTCTCTCGTGGCTCCTTTGACTCAGCCTGTCGCTTTTCCGTAGGGGGTGGGCGACTGAGCTGGAGTTCTCAAAGAGGCCAACCATTTTGCACACTGACTACCGAAATTTTACTCGATCAGGCAGCTCAACACAACGTTGGGAGACCTTTTGGGTGGATTAGTTTCAATGTCAAGATAGAGGTTTCTGCTCCTTTTCTTATTTCTACTCCTCGCAGCTGAAGCCCTCAGTCGCTCCAGCACTTTTTCACGTCCCGTTCTAGTCTGCTACCCTAGCACAAGCAAGCAGCGACATCTGAGGAGCCATGCATTCCTCTCTCGCCTTTTCATCGAGGAGCAGCAGAACTTGTTCGTGTTTCACCCCACGTCAGTTTAGCACGCGCAACACATCATAGGGCTAGAATAGGTGGCATAAAGCGAGACTACCTAGAAACATATGGTGGATTCTTCTCGGCCTCTCTCACTGGCCCTCAGGCGTGGACGGGAGGAGCATTTGGGCCAGAAGCTGGGTTGGTAGCCATCCTGATCGTTGGCGCGGTGGGACTTCTCCTGTGTATTGGAGCGGCACGTCAGCATCGCATCGTGAAGCCACACTGGCGACAGCGGACTTCCCAAGGAGCACAACCAGAGATCGCAGAAGTGCCAACGAACATCTAGACCAATTCCTTATCAGGGCAGCAGAGGCAGTGTTTCTGTCTTGCCTGAACGTACCCCTTCCACCCAAAAACTACCCACATAACTACCCGGATGGAGGATGTTGTTCCCTCCCACTTGCTCGCTATACTCAGAGCAGACGACAGGGAACGCAGAAAGCTCTCATGAGAAAGCGAATATGCTCTACAACATCTGTCAAAGGAAGGCAAGAGATAAGGATACTTACTATCGGAGGTGATTTTCATGGAACAGAATTCAACAGCAGTGCTCGTGGATGGGGGGAGCCTGGTTGGCTTGTCTGCCGCCATGTCCCTCGCATGACAGGGCGTGCCAACGGTGCTGGTCGAGCGACACCCTGGGAGTTCGCCGCATCCGCGTGCAAGCAGCTACACGCCAAGAACAATGGAGCTGTTTTGGACAGTCGGATTGGGGTCGCGCATTCCGCAGGCACGCTCCAAACGAGCAAAACATGAAGACCACACCAAGTAGAACAAATCCTCTTGAACCGTATGGTCTTCATATCACCCAGGCACCAGCCTACTGGTATAATGATATCCTTTGGACGCTCCTTGCCTCTGCAAAACAGACAGGAGACTCCTATTCGCTCATGGAGACAGTGTGTCCGGAGCTATCGGGACTCCCTCCCCATACGAACGAGCAGGACGAAATGATTTATGTGCTGGAAGGAGAAGCCATGTTCCTGGTTGGGGACCAGACCTTTGTAGCAAAAGCAGGAACGTTCGTCTTCATTCCAGAAGGTGTGGTCCATTGCTTCCGCATCGAGAGCAACACTGCCCGGTTGTTGAACTTCTCTTCCCCTGCTGGTTTTGAGCAGGTCATCAGCGAAGTGGGACGTGCCGCTCCACCTCGAACTCTTCCACCGATTGGCGTGTCCCAACACGTTGACACAGAGAAAGAGAAAGCGTTGATGGAAAGGGTGGGAATGCATCAGGTAGCAGTGCCAGACCTTCCCCGAAACTAGAGTGGAATCTCAACGATGCACTTGCCCTGCTTGTTGAAGAGAGCGTGCCAGAAGTATCTTTGTAAAGCAAGTACCACACACGTTCTTGAAAGCACTTCTGAGCAGCACGAGAACACACGTACTGGTTGTTTGATGAGTAGAACTTGTTTAACAAGTAAGGAAAGAGAAAACAGCTATGACCACTCTGACGATTACACGTATTGCCCATTCCAGCGTGCTTATTGATTTCGATGGGCACCGAGTATTGACTGATCCCTGGTTTTCAGAGAAAGAAGGCTATTACCACGGCGAACCGTATGGGATTGCTTTGCAGAACCTGCCTCGGCTCGATGGGGTCGTCGTCTCTCACGAGCACTACGATCACTACGATATGCAAGCCTTTCAAGTCTACCCTGACAAGCAGGTGCCGATAGCCGTGATCCGTGGTACGGCTCAACCAGCACAGCAGGTTGGCTTTAGCAACGTCATCGAGATGGCGGCGTGGGAAACTACCTCTTTTGGTCCGATCACCATTACCGCCCTCCCAGGCAAGCATGGGGTCCCAGAGATCACCTATATGCTGCAAACAAACGATTTCACGGTCTACTTTGGAGGTGATACCTTGTTGATTCCAGAGTTCAGCGAGATTCCGCACCACTTTCCGAAAGTTAATGTGGCACTCCTGGCTATCAATGGCTTACAGATTCGTCCTCAAGGCAATGAGCAGGTGGTGATGAATCCACAAGATGCAGCAGAAGTATGTCGTATCATTCATCCCCGATACGCTGTGCCGACGCACTATGCCTTTACGGGAGGACCGGACGATGATGCTCATTTGTTAAAGTATGCTGGTACTCCTGATGAATTGATCCGGGATTTTCAGCAAGCAGTCGCACAACGTGCTCCTGAAACAGAAGCGTGCATTCTTGCCCCCGGCGAGCCTCTGCTCATGACAGCATAGATACTTAGCCGACATGCGAGAAGCAGCCATGACGTGCAAAGGAGCCTTTGGGCAAGCCTTAATGAGCAACCACCAGGGCAAGATGGAAGATCATCAAGCTGACGTTTCACTTTGCACGTTATGATTGTTTCGTGCATGCTACAGCATACTAGAGTTGAACCAGGTAAAGCATGTTCCGGCCTAGTGTCAACGTGTTTGTACATAGGATTAAAGCCCTCTCCTACTAGCATATCAACTCATCATCTGTAAGCAGTGCAAGAATGCGCAGCTGTCCTGGGAAGGTGCATTCCTCGGTACAACAGGTCAGCATAGCAAACCGATGATTATCTGTGTAGTACAAGAAAAATTGTTGCTTGACTGTACATTGGCAAGCATCTTCAAAAAAGAAAGAGAAGGTATACAATGTTTAGGAACATTCCCGAGTCACAACAAAAGGATAGCCCAACGAATATCCTCTGGCTCCTGATCGCGCTCACTCTGATTGGTATTCATCAGATACAGAGCTTTCTCGTCGAACCATCTGAACGTACCTTTCGCTTTTTCACTCTCTCTCTCATTGGCCTCTTGCCTCTAACGCTGCGTCTACCCACCCGCCTGCGTGGTGGGCTTTGGATGCTGCTCGGTGCTATTCCAGTGGGCGGAGCCTTCAGAGGACACCTCATTCCAATCGTGCGCGAGCAACGCGTTCCTCCAGCCAGCGAAACGGCTCCGCTCAATCTTGCTGGTGGCGCATTTCTCTTGACCCTCGGTACTGCGCAGGTGTTCTCTCCATCTTCAGTCAAGAAATAACTCTGTAGTCTCATTGTTCAATGATGGAGGGTAGAATGATTTCTCTTCTGCAAGCAGCACATCGTCAACGACTCGCCCTTCTCCTTCTTTCCATGACACAATTTATGGATGCTCTTGATTTCTCAATTGTCAATGTCGCCCATCCCTCAATCAGGAATTTTTGGTAGTCCTGAAAGACACCGTAAAGAAGCCATTTCCTGCTCTACTAGGAAAATCATCAAACACTCCTACAGCGGTATGCGGAAAGAGTGACTCCCTTTCAAGTAACCATTCTGACCGCCAAGAATTCGGACCCGTCTATTTCGCGCTACAATCTCTTTGTACAAGAAAAGGAAAAAGAGACCCATGACTATTCAACCATTCACAATAGCCATCCCTCAGTCCACCCTTGACGATTTGCGTGAGCGCTTAGCTCGCACGCGCTGGCCCGATGAGGTCGAAGGAGCGGGCTGGAGTTATGGCACGAATCTGGACTATCTCAAGAGTCTGGTGGCCTACTGGCAGCACGAATACGATTGGCGCAAGCACGAGGCGACACTCAACAGGTACGCGCAGTTTCGCACAGACCTCGATGGCTTGAGCATTCATTTTATCCATGAGCGGGGCAAAGGACCCAATCCACTGCCGATCATCCTCACTCATGGCTGGCCCGATTCGTTCTACCGCATGCACAAGATCATTCCCATGCTCACCGATCCGCAAAGCTTCGGAGGCAATGCGGCCGACTCTTTTGATGTGATTGTTCCCTCCATTCCTGGTTTTGGTTTCTCCGATCCCGTGCGAAAGCCAGGCGCGACAGTGAAACAGACGGCGGAGTTGTGGGCCAGTTTGATGCGAGACGTGCTCGGCTACCAGCACTATGTCGCGGCTGGTGGGGATTGGGGCAGCCCCATCTCCCAGCTTCTAGCACTCAATCATTCCGCGTCGGTCATCGGCATCCATCTGACCGACCTTGGCTTTCAGGCCACGATGAACCTGGACCCAGCGAGCCTGACGCCCGTCGAGCAAGAGTACCTGAGAGCGAGGCAGCAGAAATCCTCTCAGGAGAGTGGATACGTCATGATCCAGTCAACCAAGCCACAAACGCTGTCCTATGGCCTCTCCGATTCGCCTGTTGGGTTCGCGGCCTGGATCATCGAAAAATTCTACGGGTGGAGCGACATCGATGGTGCTCTTGAGCATACGTATACGAAAGACGAATTGCTTACCAACATCATGATCTATTGGGTAACTCGAACGATCAATTCTTCGCTTCGCTTCTACTATGAGGAAAGCCACGCGCCATCCTTCAAAGCAAAGCAGCGCGTCGAGGTGCCAGTGGCAATGGCTCTCTTCCCCAAAGATACTCCTGCTCCGCGCGCCCTTGCAGAGCGCACCCTACGTATCGAGCGTTGGACAGAGATGCAACGAGGTGGGCACTTCCCTGCTCTCGAGGAACCAGAACTGCTGGTGGAAGACCTGCGGGCTTTCTCTCGTTCTTTGCGGTAGCGAGACTCAGAGGGCAAGCAACGGACACGTGCAGAGAGGGGGCAAGGCCCTTGCCCCCTCCCGTGTCTGCAAGATCAGTAGTGTGATCACAAATCGTGTCGGAGCAGCCACTCATGATACCATGAGCTGTTCGCACCCATTTTAAGGCAGATAGCCGCAGCGGCGAAACCGCCCATGAGCATCGTCAGCAGTCATAGTGCGAAGTGCTTGCCCAATCGCTTCTCGGCATCGGTCTCTGGCGTTCGCACTCCTACTTGGCGTAAAAAAGCTTTCAGCTTGGAGAAGGCTTCCTCAATTGGCGAAAAGTCGGGAGAATAGGATGGCAGAAACAAGAGCTGGCATCCTCGTGCTTCGATGGCTTGCCGAACCTTTTCTCCAATATGGATGCTCAAATTATCCAGGATCACGATTTGGCCTGCCTGCAAACTCGGTGCCAGCATCTGTTCAATATAAATCTCAAAAACAGTGCTATTCGTTGACCCTTCAAGCATGAGCACTTCGCCCATGCTTGAAGGAAGAGAGCTGCCAGAAGGGTGAGATTGGCTCGTCGGTTGTGTGGAATAGCACCGTACGCTCGCTTCCCTTTGAGAGATCGAGCTGTCATTTGGGTCAAAGCGATAGTGGAACTGCATTCATCAAGAAAGGCCAGTTTGCTCGCATCCAGCGTTTGGGCCTGTTCTCGCCAAGCCGCACGCTCTGCTTCCTTTTGTTCGCTCGTGCGTAACGTCTTTTTCTTCCACGTCCAGTCCAAGCGTTGGCTGGGCTCATCAATGCTGTGTTCACGTGGCCGTCCTAGTTGGTCCTCCAGATGTGGTAATGTTCTACAAGTGTTGCATCTAGATACGCATCGAGTTGGAGTTTGAGAGCCGCAAGCAAGGCAGCTCCTTTCTTCGCCGGGCGTCCTGGAAGAGCTTTGGGTTTGATATCGCCCGTCCCGCGTCTCAGCTTGAGATAACGCTTGATCGTAGCTGGTGAGACTTCACACGTTTTGATGATCTCTGCCCGCAGGTTTCCCTGATCAACCGCGTACAGAATACGCTGTCGTACATCGTCAGAGTATGCTCGCCTGCTTTTCTTTTGTCACGGGGATCAATCGTTCTATACACTGCTGTAGTACAGGGGCTGCTGATCAAGGAGGCTTTCTCATCGGCCATCCCGATCCGTTTGATAAACGCAAGAAAGTGGTGCCCGTTCTTCCCCAGAGAGAGGGGGAATGAGCATTATTGAGACAGCCTGCTGACATGTTGTCCACCTGCGCTGTGGGGCCTGACTCATCACTTCGTGACACCTCAATCCCTGGTATTGTCAACGTGTTCGTAGAAATGAAATATATTGATGGGTTGTAACCAGGAAAGGAGTTGAAGGCCAAGACATTTCTCATAGAGGTATTCCCTAACATGTTATGTGATATACTGCTGGCAGAGTGTTAGGTAATACCTATTTTTCTCAAGATGAGGAGGGTCTATGCCTAGACGTACAACGTACCTGCTCCGCTGGCTGGAGGAGAAGCAGGCATACGAACTCACAGACGATGGCACTCCTATCCTCGAGGCACAGGATCTCAGGCCAGGCAATCACACATGGTTTGCCTGGCTGGAGCAGGTGACGTCCTTTGCGTTCGCCAGTCGCTCTGAAGTAGCCTACACCGTGCGCAAGGAGAAAATGCAGCGTGGCGGTTCTTATTGGTATGGCTATCAATCTCTCCAAGGGAAGACTGTCAAGTGTTATCTTGGTCGGACGGCTGATCTCTCTTTGGCTCGTCTGGAAGAGGGTGTCGTTCGCCTGAGAAGCAAGCCTCACAAGCAAGAGATCCATCAGGATGGTGTCGGCCAATGGCTGGCTCCTATTCCCCAACTGCCTGCGTTCACAGCAACGAGCAGTTTATTGGAGCCAGTGTCAGTGCAGCTGATGCCACTGCTCGAATCCAAGCTGTATCCGCCCAGGCTCCCGGCCTCGCTGGTGGCACGTCCGCAACTCAGTGCGCAGCTTGATGCAGGCACAACTCATAAGCTCACGCTGCTCTTAACACCGGCAGGATTTGGCAAAACAACAGCCGTTCGCCAATGGCTGACCGAGCGAAATGCGCACCATTCCCTGTCCTCTGACGAGAACCCCTCTTCTGCTGATACCTCTTCGTCCAGTCCGTCCGTAGCATGGGTGACGCTGGATGAGGGTGATAATGATCCGGTGCGTTTCTGGCGCTACATCATTGCCGCCTGCCAGACCTTTCACCCCGATCTAGGACATTCGGCTCTGTCGCTGCTTGTTTACGCGCTCCTACCTCCCTTTGAGTTTCCTCCGCCAGAGACGATGTTGACATTACTGCTCAACGATATAGTCCACTATGGACGCAATGGGATACTCATCCTAGACGATTATCATGTCATCACCGAGCCAGCTATCCATGAAGCGCTGATTTTTTTCATCGATCATCTTCCCCCAACACTCCATGTAATGTTGCTGACACGCAGTGAGCCATCATTGCCCTTGCTCCACTGGCGGGTACGAGGAGAGGTACAGGACATTCATACTGCCGATTTGCGCTTCTCACTGGAGGAAACAACCGCATTCCTGCATCAGGCGGAAGTAGAGAGGTCAATGCCCGCACTGGTGCTTTCACAGGAAACGATTCAACAATTGACCGAACGTCTAGAAGGATGGGTTACCGGGCTACGTCTGCTGCTGCTGACCCTACAAGGGCGTCAAGGTCCGCACGAGGTTGAGCAGTATCTTGCACAGCTTGTCAGTGATCCCATTCCCTCTCGCCATCCTCTTGCTTTTCCTCAGCGAGCCGTTGTGGAGTATTTTCTCAGTGAGGTGCTCAGTACACAGCCTGAGCACCTCCAACTCTTCCTGCTTCAGACCAGCATGCTCGGTCCCCTAACTGGCTCACTGAGTGACAGTGTGATCAAGAGAGAGGACAGTGCGACGCTGCTGGCAGAGGTGGAACGGGCTGGGCTTTTTCTGGAATGGCTGGATGGACCGGGGCAGTCCGAGCAATGGTATCGCTATCATGCGCTTTTCGCGGAGGCCATGAGAAGCGAGGCGCGGAGACGCTTAGGAGATGAACGCTTACGGGAGTTGTTACTGCTGGCGGGTCACTGGTATCAACAGCATGGCATGCCTGTGGAAGCGATAGAGGCCATGTTACGCGCTCAGGAAGTCGAGCGAGCAGTGATCCTCATCGAGGCAATCTACCAGCAGGACAACTTCTACGAACTACATACGCTGCTGCACTGGATGAAGCAGATACCAGAAACAATTCTTCCCTTACATCCAAAACTTTGCTTCCACACTGCGCTTGCGCTGTTTTTTACGCAGGCGAACACTCCTATTGGTCCGTTTAAAGGAGAAATGATGACGCAACGGATGGAGGAGATGCTCCAGATGGCGGAAAGCGGCTGGCGCGAGAGTGGGGATGTGTCCAGGCTGGGCGAGCTTTTCGCCTTTCGTACTCTGGTTGACTGGCAATTAGAGGAGTTGGGGAGCGCGGTTGAGTATGCTCACAAAGCGCTGAAGTTGTTCCCCATCACACGAGAGAGCACGTCCTGGCAGGTTATGCAGTGGCGGAGCGTTTGTCTGGCTGTTCTTGGCATCGAAGCCTCGAGAGAAAGGGAACTAGACGAGGCTCGGCAGTTCCTCCTACAAGCCTGTGAAAGCTGCGTTGGTGTGCCACATCGAGGTTTCACACGTGGGACGAGTATGATGCTTGCCTCTATTGACCTGATGCGGGGAGAGCTTCATCAGCCAGCCGATGCCCTTCGCCAGGTCCTCTCTGAGGCCAGAGAGGTCAACGATTGGGGCGATGTGGCCTATTCGCTCTTTACGCTCTCAGGGATTTATTATGAGTGGAATAATCTGGAAATGGTGGAGCAGTTAGTGCATGAAACCTATGAACTAGGCAACCATGGTATAGAAGCGCAAACTCGTGACCTTTCTTCCCTATATCTCGTCCTTGTACAGTATGCATATGGCGAAACCAGAGGTGCCCAACAGCAACTACGTGCTTTACTCGCTCGTGTGCAAAGCATGCCATCTGCCCTGCTGCCCATGACTCTCGAGGCACTAAGCTGGTTGATCCGTCTATACCTCGCCCTTGGCGATCTCTCCTCTGCACAGCACTATCTGGAGATGTTTGCACGGTATGAGAAACAGGCTTCCACGTTCCTTATGTTCAAGCAGAAGATCCTCCAGATTCGCCTTCTGCTTGCTCGAGGGGAAACACAGGTCGCGCTCCCACTCCTCGAACACCATCTCAGTGTAGCATCTACCAAAAAGCAGATGCGCAATGTGTTGGAGATTCTGATCCTGATGACACTAGCATATGCCACAAACAAGCAAGAGGTGCAGGCACATAAGACGCTCTCGCAGGCGCTTTGGCAGGCACAGCGTGAAGGATTTATCCGTCTCTTCATTGACGAGGGAGAATCCTTGGCCGTTGTGCTGCGTTCTTTCCTACCTACTGCCCAGGGAAAAAGGCTCTCTCGCTATACGCAGCACCTTCTGCACTTGTTTCACGTCGAGCAGGAGAACATCAGCATACATGCTTTTGCTCTTTCCTCAGAAATGCCCAGGTATGTGGACACGAGCCAGCACGCTTTGCACGTACCTGAGAGCGTGTTCGTCGAGCCACTTTCAGCGCAGGAGCGCCGTGTACTCCGCTTGTTGGCAGCTGGACGCACCAACCCGGAGATCGCAGGCGAGTTGGTGATTTCTGTGAATACGGTGAAAGATCATGTCAAGCATCTGTATCACAAGCTCCAAGTGAAGAGCCGCGTGGAAGCAAGTGAGGTAGCTCGCCGCTTGCACCTCTCCTGAAAGTCCCCCTTCCACCCAAAATCCACCCACGTAACCACCCAGATGGAGGATGTTTCTTCCTCACTTGCTCGCTACACTCAAAGCAGACAACAGGGAACGCAGAAAGCTCCCGTAAGAGAGCGATGATGACCTTGAGCCACACTCTCAGGAAGACAGAAACGTTCAAGACACGCATGGCCCCGGTGTTCTATACTGCTTCACAAAGGTAGCCGAGTGATGCCTTTCACAGCTAAGACCTAAGAGTAAAAGAGAAGAGGAGATTGTGAAGAGGAAGCTTACAAAAGAGATTTCTTCCTCCTTGTGTATGTTCATGAGTATTTTCCCTGCTCATAGAAGTATCACTACTGTGCCTATGGAATTACATGATGAACAAACGTTTGTCTCTTGTTCTTTCGGGTATTCCTCTTGAAAGAGAAGGGTTCCTTATGCGGTAATGAGAAATTGTGCAGATCTGCCCTATTTGTTGGCCTGTAAGGCCACTCCAAACAACGTTGTCATAGTGATGTACGTAACGAGACGTAGAGGATGTGTTCAACATAAGGTGGGATCAGCATCACCTGTTGAACTCCTTGATCTTCTCTACTCAACTTCAAGGATCAATAGATGTCTACTGTTATCTTCTTTAGTGTGCCTCTCCAGGGTCACATTAACTCTTCATTATCGGTCGTTACTGAACTGGTGCGCCGTGGTGAACAGGTCTTCTATTATGCGACTGCTGAGTTTAAAGTACAGATCGAAGCGACCGGCGCTCTCTTTCGTAGCTATGGTCCTCTTGATTTTGCCCATCAACACTTCGGCGATAACGCTATGAGGGTTCTCTGCGCTATTGCTAACTTGGTGCATCCTCTCCTGGATCGTTGTATCTCTGAGGCACGCGAGCTGCAGCCCGACTATATTATTCACGATACTTTGGCTATCTGGGGACGCTTCGTTGCTGAGATCCTCGCTCTTCCAACGGTGGGTTGGCAGGCGACACTCATCCTGATGACTCAGACGACTCTTCGTATGCCTTCGCTCTTCCTACAGCCTCTCCTTCAACACGTTGCTGCACGTGCGGAGGTCGCTGCTACCAATAAAAACTTGGCTCTCCTGGCTCGTACCTATCACGTTTCGCGAGTCTCTGTCCCTGATGCTCTCTGGAGCTTTGGTGATCTCACCCTTGTCTATACGATCCGCCATCTCCAGCCACGACATCGTATCTTTAATGAACGCTTCCTCTTTATCGGACCCTCTCCCACTCCACGTGGCGATACTTCGGCGTTCCCTTTTGCGCAACTCACCGAGAAACCGATCATCTATATCTCGCTGGGCACCGTATTTAATGACCAGCTCGCTTTCTACCACACTTGCCTGCAAGCCTTTGCTGATCGCGGTCTCCAGGTGATTATGTCGGTCGGTGAACGTATTAACCTCGCCGATCTTGGTTCTATCCCGGCCAACTTTCTTATCCAGACGCATGTCCCTCAGTTGGAAATTCTTCCCCGTTGTTCCTTATTTATCACTCACGGTGGTCTTAATAGTGTGATGGAAGCTCTCTATCATGGCGTGCCGATGCTCTTGTTCCCGTCAAAAGGGGGTGATCAGCCCTGGATCGCCTTGCGCGTTCAGCAACTGGGAGCCGGTAAGATCTTACACTCTTCTCGACTCACGCCACTACACCTACGCACATCTGCCGAGGCGCTTCTCTCCCAATCCAAGTTCGCACAGGCCAGTGCTCATGCGGGTGCAGCTCTACGTACTATGAATGGAGCCATCGTCGCCTGTGATGCAATTGAACGGTTCAAAAGAAACAGGAGTATCCCTACTGAATAAGGGAGTTGCCTCCAGTTGGAACAAAAAGTCGTACGAGGAATAGAGTTTGAAAGAGTCAAGGAGGAGAGCATCTCATGGGAGGGCCAACGGCCTCGCCTCATCGATCCCTACAAGGCCCAATATGCGCGAAGCTATCACCAAGTGCAAGGTAGCAATACTGTCGTTTCTTGGCGATAGTTCTCCATCAGCTTTTCAGGCCGCGCCAGTAACCAGCGAATTTCTCGTGATGAGGAGTATCATTTGAAGCAATTCTTGGATCTGCCCACGGGATGCGCAACGAGGTAGATTGTTGAAAATTTGTCTCTCGCTATCTTGCATAGCACGATACTTCGTGGTATACTTTGAGTAGATTGCAATACAAGATAGTGAATGGATCAGCTTTATATGGAGAATCGCTCGACGCAGTTACTCAAAGGAACGTTAGATATGTGCTTGCTGGCCTTGCTACGAGAGCAGCCGTGCTATGGCTACGAAATGGTGCAGCACTTAGCACACTACGGGTTGGACCTGGTGAGCGAGGGTAGTATCTATCCGCTTTTGAGTCGCTTGCTCACGCGCGGCTACATTGAAAGCTACCTGGTTGCCTCGACGGAAGGCCCCAGTCGCAAATATTATCGTCTCAGGCCCGAAGGCGCCAAACAATTGGAGCAATGGCAGGCCGAGTGGAAGACGTTTGCGCGGGCCGTCGAGTACCTTCTGAAAGGAGAATGTGCTCATGACGATGGTTGATCAAGAAACTCACCAGCAGATTACTGACCTGGTGAATGCTTGTGCAGGCTACTGGGAACTGCGCGGCATCCCTGAACTGCGCAGAAAGGGGATGCGACTCGAACTGGAGCAACACGTAGAGCAGGCGGTTCGTGATGGCAAATCGCTGGAAGCGGTCGTTGGCCCCAACGCTCTGGCCTTTGCCGAAAGTTGGGCACGAGAAATGCCCCATCGCTTCCCACGAGGAGGAGCCGTCATCCTCCGCCGGGTAGTCTTCGACTGGCTGGCCTATGCTTTGCTTTTTCTGCTGTTCATCGCTCTCGTTGAGCATCTCATCTTACGGTCTCCTTCCTTTCCCTTGACGCTGACCCATCTGTTCGCTTTCGCCTTCATCGGCGTGTGCATGCTGCTCCTGGCATTCTCCGGTTTTCTTTCACCGCGCGTTGCAAGCCGTGAGCATCGCCTGAGGGTGGCATTCGGCGTCTATGTGGTGATCTTTTTGCTGGTGTTTCTTCTGTTATCCCTCCTGCGAGTCCCCTGGGATTTGGTTCTGTTCCGCTGGGATTGGCCCGTGACACTTTTGTTGGTTCTCGGTGCTGCTGTTTTGTTCGGCTTGAAGCTCTGGTTCACTAGTCAGAACGATGGCAAGCGGGATGTATAACCGTAACAAGCTTTACGAACGTTGCGCCTTGTTGTAGAGCGTATACCAGGTATCATCATAGTACGGAGAAAACATGTGACCGGGCTGGAGACTACTGCCGAAATCATTATGACCGTTCAAGTACCAGCTCCCCCCGATCTTAATGAACCAGGGACCACCACTGGAGCCACCGGTCATATTGCAAGGGATAGAGACGACGGTGCCGCCTCCATGAGACCACGCTCTCCCGATGGAACCGTCACAGGATTGCCTGCTCTGTCCATCGAAGGGATAGCTGGCTGGGTAACCATAGGCGTAGAACGGTTGATCGACAGACTGATTATAGGCCCAGCCAGCCCCACCTACCTGGTCAGTTAAAACACCTTGACTATTGGGGGCCACAATGACCATGCCAAAATCGTGATGCAAATCATTTGGCTGCGCATCTATCCAATCGGACGGCACCTCCAGATCATGCGCAGCCCAGCAACCGTAGGGCGTACTGCCGTTATCGTACAGTGGACAGAAGATCACGTTTTGTACCCAACTTCCATACAAGTATAGACAGTGCCCAGCAGTATCAACAACGCTTCGATTGCTGCTCGCGACAGCAGTACCAGAACAGACAAAGTCCTGGCCCGCGTCATTACTGAAAAAGACTTTTCCAACGGTCGAGAGGGGATAAGAAGGCTCAGCAGTGCGAGGAGTTTGGCCTCGTTGTTTAGCTGCCTTGCTCCTGTTAGTATCGATAGCACTCCCTGTAAGGCTAAAAACTCCCCTTATCTGCTGATTAATATCAACGGCGTCACGCATGTGCGCTGCTGTCCAGTGAGTGACGACGACGTTGGGATTTGTATCCACTACGTGCTCGCTAATAACCTGAGCAGAAGTTGACATTGAAGGATAAAAAGATCGTACAAGTGTTCCCAGGTAGATCAAGTATACGATGGCAAGCACGCAAAGAAAGATGTTAACTGGCGTTAATTTCCTATGTCTCTGCTGTGGTGGCATTATGCCTCTCTCTTTCTGTAAAAACAGTGGAGACTAGTCAGAGCGTCGTCCATGCCGTTTTCCTTCCTCAAGATCTGCAACATTGGGCAGATCAACAGGTTTCGCATTGCGCATTTTCTCCACTGTCCAGTGCTTGAGAGCTTCAGCTGGATGCTCCATCGAGTGCTTACTGATAGCTGGTGAAGGGCCTGGTTTCGCCGTACGTTTTTTAAATGTTAGCAGGTAAACACTGACAAACACGCCAAGAAGAATAGCGCTCACCAGAGACAGTTGAATAGGTCTATATTGCCGTGACATAATGCCTCTCTTTCAATATATATGATTTCACATAAAGCGGGAATACGGGATCAGTATATCTACAATTTTCTTTGTTATACTGCTCAAAGGGTGCCCTCTCGCGGCGGTAAGATTGCGTTATTTGTGTAGACTAGTATAACATATTTGCTTGTGTTTGTAAGATATTGTCAACTCCTTCCAGGGCTTTTTGGTGTACCCGTTTTAACGCGAAAGCTTCTCATAGAATGAGATCAAAGTATCCTGACTACACCACGGATGAGGAACACGATCTACATGCGAGAGCCGAAGGGCCTCTCTGGTTCTGATTCCTGCACGGCTTTTGCCTCGCAGCAAGGCGATCCCTTCCTGCCGCCAGGGACCATTTCCTTACGAATTATACGATCTGCAATAGCTTTGTTCTCAGAGGTATCAACAATTTGAATTTCCGTCCACCGATTAATAAACTGTCTCCAACTTAGTATATCAAGGAGATCCTTGCCAGGCAGTCCAAGATACACAAGCTGTTGCTCAGGATAATTTTTTTGCTTAAATGCAAGGAGGGAAGGGATCATGCACAAAGTCCAGAAGACCTATATACCCGAGTTTAAACGTGAAGCGGTCCGCCTGGCCCAGACTTCGGGCAAGCCGATTACACAGGTAGCCCGTGAATTGGGCATCTCAGACACCTCCATTCATCAATGGCGCAAGGAACTGGCTGAACATGACTCACCAGTGATGCATATCAGGCCTTACTTGCACAAGCACAGGTCACTGTGAGCATGAGTCGAACAGGCACCTGCTATGATAATGCCGTGACCGAATCCTTTTTCAGCACACTCAAGACCGAATGTGTGGATTGCGCTCGCTTTCTGAGCCGAGCACAAGCCAGGCAAGCCATCTTTGAGTACACCGAGAGCTTCTACAACCGCATTCGGCGGCATTCCATGCTTGGATACAAGAGCCCTGCCGTCTATGAACAATTGATGTGTTAATCCGAAGGTTCAGAACCTCCATAAAACTGGGGCAAGCTTACCCTCAACTAAAGAGGAGAAAGCAAATATCAGTCCTTCATAACCAAAGTCGCAACTGGGCCGGGCCTTGTTTGGGAGAGAGAAGAGGAGGTCCCCTTCCCTCTAACTGCGGGCGAAGCCGAGGTGACTGTCGGGCCAGTAGCTTCGCCTCGACATCTGACTTGGCTACTCCTACACCAGCCTGAGAGCTTGAAGCTGCAAGAACAGGTCACACTTGCTTTCATTCGAGAAGTACAAGACATCAATACGACCGAGGCTCAATTCCATGATGATCTTAATTGGAAGTGTCATTTGCTACTTCAGGTAGAAAGGCACTACCTGAAGTAGCAAATGTATTTCTCCGCTACTCTACGTGAGGAGTGCCTTTCTCTTCCTGGCTCATCGCTTTTTAAGCAGGCTATAGAGATGTAGCGTGTTTGACCGCCTGTATTAGCATCCACGAAGCTCGATGAAATCCTCGTCCAGATTCCACAAGCGGGCGTAAATGAGCCGTGAATTGTGCAATCTCACTTTTTGTCAGAGTTTGTTGGATAGCTTCTTTAATGGTTGGCACGAGAGGATTAAGCTGTAGTTCTAAAAAGTGTGCCCAAGGAAGACCCGCAGTTTGGGGTAGGAATTTTGCCTGGAGTGTCAAAGAAATCTCCGTGAAACCGGCACGCGCTGCAAACGAAAGCATATCACGTTCGTCAAAATTGGTCATCGGATTTGGATCTGTTGCAGGAGGCTGAACCTGTTCAAAGATCGACTGAACCTTGCTTGCAATAGCCTGTATGTGTGTAATGTCGAATCCCCAAAGAAAGTGAGTGGATGTAAGGGGAATGAATTGGTTAAGCGGCTCGAAACGAAGCAAGGGTTCATAGATCGCCAGTCTTCCGTGCGGTTGAAGGACGCGATAAAATTCAGAAAATGCCTGCTGATTATACTGTATATATATTAAAACTGAACGGACGGTCACTACATTTACTGAAGCATCTGTCAACATATTTAAGTTCTCTGCGGGAGCTTCCATAAACTGGCATTTTTCTAGTACTCTCCTCTGGCTAGCAAGGGACTGGCAATGATCTAGCAAGGTTTGTGAAACATCGCTAAAGATAACCTTGCCATTTTCCCCAATCCTTTCAAGAGCACCAAAGGCAACTAACCCATCTCCGCTACCAACGTCAAGAACAATATCGCCATTTGTGATCCTGGCAAGGTCCAGCACCTGGTCACGTATAGGATAGAGCGCCTCTTGCATATTTCTTTTGTCTTCGTAAGGGCGACCAAACTGCTTATGTAGTAGCCATTGTGCCCACGGGTCTAAGGTAGCTTTCATTATTTGTTACCATCCTTTTATTTCTTGTAGATAACCTTTACAGTGTTGTACCAATGTAGGCCTTTCGACACAGGGTCTATTGCTCATAACCTCTTTATGTGCGGAAGAGATGCTATAGAGTGCATCTCTGTTATATGCCGTTTCCATTTAGAGATTGTCCCGGTTTGCGTAGCACCTCGCAGAGCGGCCAGAGTTGGTAGAAGGCGATCGTCACAAGAAGCGTAATTGGTGCAACAAGCAACCCGGATTCTCCAATCCACAACCTGGATAGTGATCCAGTAGTCACGGGATCAAAAGCGGATTGTGTGATAGAATTCCAGGCACCATGTGCAATAAGACAAGGCCAGATGCTACCTGTTCGCAAGCGTAACCATGCGATATAATAGCCAAAGCTAGTAACTGTCACTAGAAAGACGATAATACCCAGAGCTAGAATAGGATTAGCTCCTGGTCCATAAGAACCTTTTACAATGTATGGCACATGCCAGAGACCCCATATAAGTCCTTGAAGGAGCAGTGGATAAGGTATCTTTGCTTCTATCAGCCGCGTGAGCATAAAGCCTCGCCAACCGATCTCCTCACCAGCAACACCCACTATAGCAGAAATGAGCGTTCCAAGTGTTGCCTGAATAAAGATCATCCAGATAAAGCTAAATATGGGATTGGATGAACCAGGTAGTGATTTAGGAATGCTGTGAATAATACTGCTTGGAACCACGAAATGTGCCAAGCCGAGGCTCCAAGCCAGGCCATATGATATGCCTGTGACAAGGAATGTGAAAGCAAAAACAAGTAGGATAGAGTAGAGCGTCTTTTTCCCGCCAAAGCGCAAAGAAATGTCGTCAAATTTCATGCGTAGACTAAGACGTGTCAGGATGGAAGAAATTGCGGGAGTCCATATTAAGAGTAAGTCGGGTAGATGCAAGAGAAACATCATCAAATAACTAATAGCTGTCAATGGGATCAGGAAAGCAAAGAAAACAAAGAGTTCTTTTCTAGAACGTGCTACATTTTCGGGTATTAATTGACCCTGGAAAACTTCTATAGCTGACATGGCCTTTTTGTCCTTTACCGTTCACTTATTTTCCTGACCTTGTAAAAAAGCGCTACATCTTGATTTGTTGAGAGCGTACCAGGGATGGCTGTTGTAATCCCGACCGCTTAGAAGATGCGCGGAAAGATGATTTGCTTTGGCCTATCTATTATGCTAAGGCGCAGTAGAGTGGCCGCAACGCCAGCATATCCAGTGAGAAAGCCCGGTGTTATGCTACCCGACCCCTCAGCAAACCAGACACGCATACCATCTTGTTCTGTCGCAAATGCCTCCAGGAGACGAGCAAAGGTATAAGCAGCATGTAGCCATTGCTGCTCTCCTGTCATCTCATAGAGGTCTAGTAGTAGCTCAATACTTCCAGCTAAACCGTGACAACGCGTTGGTCCCGCCCAACGCGTTCCTTCTACCACTGCCTGACCACAACTTCTAGCTATATCTAGAGCGCGAGGAAAAAGAGGTTCCTGCGCGGCATGGAGGAAGAAACGACCTATGCCCCCACTCCCATGACACCAGAAGGGGGCACAAACCTCTTTTTCATCCTCCAATCTGGACCAGCCTAAACCTTGCTGATTCGATCCCACCACATGGGCGTGGGAGATCAGCCAATCTACGGCTCGATGTGTAGCGCTAAGAAATTCTATGTACCCGGTGGATTGATAGGTGTCGAGTAAGGCATCCGCTATTCCGGCAACCCCGTGTGCATAGCCTACATACACCTCGTTGAGTTCTCCCTGCTCACGTACCGTCTTCCAGTATAATGCTCCATTCGCACCTTCCTCGGCCTGTTCTACTAATGTCTTGCTGGCCTGGATTGCATCGTTTAGATGGCGGTCATTTCCAGTAATTTTCCATACCATGAGATGGTATTTTACTCGCCCTGCCGTGCCATGAAAAATATCCGACAGATTATGGGAGCAGGCTGCTACGAGACGTCCCTGATCTTCAGCAGCAGCGATTAATGTAGGATCATCTAGAACCTGACCTGCCCTCAGTAGAGCGGCTCCAACTCCGGCCTCGCCTACTAATAGACCTGGCAGTAGAGGTCCGGCAAGACGTTTAGAGCCAAGTAACCAATAAGCTCCATCTCGTAATACGACACGCAGGCGATCAGTGTTGAACTGTTCAACACATGCTGCGAGCACAAAGAGCACGCCAGCCATCCCATTGCCAAGATCACGCAATATTATTTTACTACTCGATGAAGGTGTGAGTTGTGCCCATGCTGGCCCTTTTCCATCAACGGCAGTCTGAATCACCATCGCCAAAGTTTCGCTTAATGCTTGCGAGTACACATAGTATCGCTTTTGCTCTTTAAGTAATGTTAGCGATGTACCAGGTTCTGTCATCACTATGGGATTGTCTTTAATTGTCTGTAGCGCGGCAATTACGTCTTTTATGGAATCGTAGCGGTGTTCAGGATAGAAAGCCAGGCAGCGAGTAATCAGGTGACAGAGCGGAGCCGGGAGGCACGGATTCAAATCTGCTAACGATCGATCTAGAAGGGAAGTCGCTTTGGGAGCCAGAGAGGGCTCCGCTCCTGTGGTCAATAAATAGAGCAAGGCACCCAAGCTATAGATATCATCCGCGATGGTTGCAGGTTCATTTGCTATCTGTTGAGGTGAGGCGTAACCAGGCGTACCACCGTAGAATTGGGATGCGTGTGAAGTGAGATCATGAGCCAACCCAAAGTCAATCAGGCGCAATTTCCCCTCGGGCGTAATAATTACATTGAGTGCTTTGAGATCCCGATATACGATCTGGTGCTGATGAATGTGATCAAGGACTTCTGCCAGCTCTTGTATCCAGGTGACCAGTGTTGTGAGCGATAAGGTTTCCCCCTTTTCTGCCAGATCGTGTATATAGCGATTGAGCACGATGCCTTCAATATATTCCATGACAAGCCACGCGCTATCGCCATCTTCGAAAAAGTCATATATGCGTGGAAGTGTAGAGATCGAGTTTAGTCGATCTATCAAGCTAGCCTCATTGCGTAATATATCACGAGCATCGCGGAAGTTATCATCCAGTGCAGTGTCACGATAAGCGCTTTTCAGCACACACCGCCGCGCCCATTGCAGGTCCACAGCTTCATAGATGTCACCTCTAGGTGATTGATACATAGGACCAACGGAAAGGTAGCGCTCCCGTAGTATAGATAGACCGGGAGAAGAGACTTCACTAACACCGGCAGCAAGGAAAGGGTTCTGAACCCACGCAGGTACTTCATATACCAGGCTTCGCCTGTCCTCGATGAGCTCACCTGTAGGTGTCTCGATTACCGGCTGGAGTGTTCCGCTTATGTTATAAGAGAAGCGTTCTGCAAAACCGCCATAGCGATAGTGTACCAGGCTTTCGGGGCGTAATGGGCAATCAGAACGAATTGTTGGACCACGGAGGCCTTGCGTGGCTTGATCCAGCCTAGTAGCAAGACGAACGGCTTGTTCATCGTCGCTGGGATATACTGTTATGCATTTGCCAACCTGGCTTAATCCAGCTTCTCCATTATTTAGCCTTATGAGCCAACGTAAAGATGCAATAACTTTAAAGCATAGATGCTCTGCAAGTAAGATAGGTAATACACGACGTAGTACACCCTCAATGGAAGGAATGGAAGCCGAAATATGAAGCTTCCAGCCTTGTTGCCGCTTGTGAGCTTTCTGATGAGAGAGTATTATCCAGGAATCTTGTGTGGAAGAGGGCTCAATGATATGCCAGCCACACTTAATCATTTCCTCGTTGCACATCTCTGTGATAATGCGAGTAATGATATCTGCCTGACTTTGTGTTGTTCTCTCATGAAAAGCTGGAAGGAATTCATTTTTCATAGAACGGTCTCCGTGGAAAATAGCCCACAACTTCTCTTTAGCCGCATAATGACCCAGAGCTAATTAGTGGCAGCAATATCGGCGGTTGCTGAGTACCAGTAGGGACAGAAGATCAGATACGTTTTGGCTTCCACTTGCTTAAGACTTCGATCCGGCTCATAGGAAAATTTTATGTGAGATGGGCGTTGCTCTGTAATGCTCACTTGATTGGTGACGTGATGTACCTTAAAGCCGGGGAAGGTGCTGAGAAAGTTTCGTTTCATAGGATCGCACCATCCCTGCTTGACGAGTTCGTCTAGCCATTGCTGTAAGGTATTCCCATATTCGGTAAAAAAACCTTCAATGCCAATTTTGGGCTTGGGTTGCCTGCCAATATCGACCATTACAGATCGCAAATCATAGTGAGAAATCAAGTTGAGCAATGGCTCAAGAGGAGAGGTTGTATAAGGCCACCCAATCGCCGCTAGATAGTCAGGGATATCTTGAGTTGCCAGACCCAGTACCTGAAGACGAATTGCATCACAGTTACGTCGAAGCCCAAAACCCACTTGATGAATACTACTGCCTGGTGGAATGTTATCCAGACAACGAGTCAGGCTAGCTAGTGGAATAGTTTCCTTTGAAGGTCCATAGAAAATATCGGCCAGCGCCAGAATTGTGGGCAGTGGATCTGTCGAATTCGGCTGATAGTAAAAAAGATCTGGAACTGGAATATCCATAACAGGTCGATCAAGATCGAATTCGAGCCAGATGTGATCAAGCTCTCGATGTAGTGGCGAGCCTGGATCATTGCACAATAATGCCAGACGATAGACCTTTTGCCAGGCGGGATGGGCCGCCATGTGTTCTGATAAGTTTTTAGAAGAGCCGCAATCAAACAGGTGCATCAGGTTGGTGGCCGATATACGCATTAGATAATCGACGTGGGGAAGACCCCCGTGTAAACGAATTTCAAAGCTAAATATCTGGTTTGCTAGTGTGCTGGAAAATTGCTCTGTCAGGTTGAGGATGCGCTCAAAGGCTTGATCCGAAACGACATGTAACGGAATTTCAGCGCGTAAGGGCGGAATATAGTCAGCGAGGGTGAACATATACTTTTCTCCAAATCTACAATATGAAGAACTCATTGATCGAAGACTTACTAAAGAGAAGATAGAAGAATATTGTAGAACATACTATCATCGCTAACGAACGAAACAGGCAATGGAGGCGGAAGAATAACTCTTCCGCCGTAGGAGTGGGTGTAATCCACTCCTTTCCCATTTCCTGAAAAAGTAGGCTGAAGTTGTATCAGGTTACAATGAACTGAGAAACCGTGATCAAAGCCAACGAGAAATCTTATACGCAGATAGACCAGCTATCTGTGAACTTTGGCTTAGCTGCATAGCCAGAAACATCGCCACCGGCTGGATCAGAATTGGCGAGTTCTTGCAGGTCCTTACCAAATTCACTGTGAGTTACGGTTTCGCTCGGGTTGTTAATAACCGCTTCACGGAACTGAGGATCGTTCACAACCTTGTCTACGATACGGCGTGTCAAATCTTGTCTTTTCTGATCGAAGTCATTTGCCATGTGTTTGCTCCTTTGAACTACCGAATTATTTCACGAAGTGTGAAATAGCAACTTGTTGTATGGAACACATCCAGCAAAGTTTTATTTGTTTGACTATACTGTGTATTCCTCTTACAAAGTAATTTATACCACAACAAAGTTCAAATTGTCAATAGATATTTCATTACTTTATGTAAATTTATTAAATTATGTGAAAACATGTAAATATCATCTATTTATTCGATATTGCTTCAAGATATACTAAGAATGAGCACTGAAATAATGCTCTAGAGGTGTATAATGGTTTCGTGTACGTGATGAAAAATAATTGAGTGTATATTTGTAATTTAATGCAAAAGAGAAATAGCGGGAGGTGTTATCTTATGTTGGAAGCTCAAGAGCACAAATCGGTGATGGAGTTTATAAAGGGTCAAAGTCTCTTATCCGGTATTTTTATGC
>CAXTXB010000005.1:24305-44063 GCA_964247965.1 uncultured Dictyobacter sp.
GTAGTTCTTACCAGATAGAGCTACTCCTGAAGCAGATCACCTTTCATCTCTAAGATTTCCGAAAGAACATGGTCAAGCTTCAGAGCCTGTCCCGCTTTCCATAAAGCTTCAAAAGAACTGGCTCCCAGAATGGTATGAAGTGCTATAATAGTTTGACCATGCGTAATATTATATTGATAGGGTACTACATCACCAATTGCGTAGCGTATCGCCTCTGTCTGAGCGAATAGCCGTACGGAGCGCTCTAATTGACTCTTCACGTATGCTATCTCCGCTAATCCTTCCAGGCATCCAGCGATACAGAGACTATCGCCTATCTCATAGAACATAGCAAGGCTTTCCTGGTACATATCCATCGCATTGTCAAAGTCGTCTCGACGGCATGCGATATCTCCTAATTGGAGAAGCGATGCGGCGGTTCCCCATAGGTATTCCAGGTCACGGCAAAGTTTCAGGCTCTCCTCATATAATAGTGAGGCGCGCATATAATTTTGGCGACTGTGTTCGACTTCTCCAAGCATAATCAAAACAGTAGCTATCGCGTATTCATCGTCTACTTCACGGAAAAGAGCAAGGCTCTCCTCCTGTAGTGTTGCTGCCAGGTCTAACTGACCCTGATTTAGCGCTACATTGCCTAAATTGTTAAGCAAGCTTGCCGTGCCTCGCCTATCGCCTAACTCACGCCGAATTTTAAGACTTTCCTCCAATAAAGTTGTTGCCCGCTGATTGTCTCCATGAAGTTTGGCTACATAAGCGAGAGTGACATATGCTCCGCTCACTATCTCTTTATCATTCAACTCTTGCCCGAGTTGTAACGCCCCTTCAGCCAGAGTTGCTGCACGCACACTGTCGTTCTGGTTACGAGCCAGAATGCTTGCCCCATCTAGTGCCTTTGCTCTCACCCAGGCGGAAATGCTTGCTGAGCCCTGCATTGCCAGGAATGCTTCTAACCAACGTCTGCCTTCATGTAACTGACCTCGTAATAGCCAGAAGCGCCAGAGTGCCCCACTTAGCCGCAAACCAAGCTCGATTTCTTTCTGTTCCGCGCACCACCACAATGCCGCTTGTAGATTCTCATACTCTACAGCAAGGTGGTTTAACCAGAGTTTTTGCTCTGTTCCTGTGAGGTGTGAGGCAGCTTGTTCTGCCAGGCTTAGATAGTACTCAGCGTGTAGCCGTAGTAACGTTTCTTTCTCGTCCATAGAGAGTTGCTCCAGAGCATACTCGCGAATGGTATGTAGCATATCAAAGCGTGGTTCCCCGCTCGCCTGCTCTTGTTGACGTAGAAGACTCTTATCAAGTAGTGATTTCAGAACGTCGAGCAGATCGATATCAAGGTCTTTCGCCGCTCCGCATACGGCCTCAATGGCTTCTAATGTGCATCCACCTATAAAGATTGCTAGTTGTCCAAACATGATTTTCTCATGTGTTTGTAGAAGATCGTAACTCCATGCTATCGCGCCGCGTAAGGTCTGTTGCCGTATGGACCGTTTACGCTCTCCTATAAGTAACTTTAAGCGATTTCCCAGACGTTTGAGCATAGCTTGTGGTGGAAGAAGATTAATACGCACTGCGGCTAGCTCGATAGCGAGCGGCAATCCATCGAGCCGCGCACAAATCTCGATGACAGCCCGGGCATTTGTCTTTGTTAATGTGAAGTCTGGCTTTACGGCCCTTGCTTGCTGAATGAAAAGGGCTATTGCATCATATTGTGATACGACGGTAAGATTCGTAAAGGATTTGAGATCAGGCACCGCAAGGGGAGCTACTGGATACTCCTGTTCCCCATCCAGATGGAGCGGTGCTCTGCTCGTAACTAGGATTTTCAGATGGAGACAAGATAGAAGGAGATCAGTAACAAAGGATGCTGCGTCCATAACTTGTTCGAAATTGTCTAGCAGCAGGAGTACTCGGCCATTTATATGCTGTTTTAGTTGCTCTACGATGGATTGATCACCATTCTCCCGCAAGTCAGTTGCCTGAACAACGGCTGAAGCTACAAGGTTAGCCTCACGCATAGAAGCAAGTTCTACAAAGTAGATGCCATCTGGAAATGCCTGAGCTACACTCGTCGCTGCTTGCAATCCCAAACGTGTTTTCCCTGTCCCTCCAGGGCCTGTTAGTGTGATAAATCGGACCTCTGCACGCATAAGCAAGGCACATACTGCTTCCAGGTCTTTTTTCCGTCCTACAAATGGAGTTAGTTGAGTAGGCAAATTATTGGGATGTAGATCCAGGGTCTTAAGAGGGGGAAGGTCTGCTGGAAGTTCAGGGACAATGGCCTGAAAAATATGTTCGGGCTGCTGGATATCCTTTAAGCGATGCTCTCCCAGATCGCGTAATGTTATATCTGCTGGTAATGTGTCGCGTACCAGACTGCTGGTGATAAGCGAAAGCAGGATCTGGCCACCATGCCCAGATGAAAGGATACGAGCTACTCGATTAAGCGTCTGACCAAAGTAATCCTGCCCTCTCAACTCAGCTTCTCCTGTATGAATAGCCATGCGCACACGTAGCGGATCTATCTCCTTAATCCATGTCTCGGCAGTTAATGCTCTTTGAGCTTGTACTGCGGCTAGGAGAGCTTCTCCTGCAGTAGTGAAGGCCACGTAGAAAGCATCTCCTACCGTTTTGAAGATTGCTCCATTATGTGTCTTCATACTGTTTTGCAGTAATATATCATGGCGCGCAACTGCTACTCGCATAGCAGCAGGATGGCGTTCCCAACGGATAGTACTTCCTTCAATATCAGTAAAGAGAAACGTAATAGTTCCAGTTGGCAGATCCGACATGTATGCTCTCTCCTTGTCGCAAGGCGCTTAAGGCATTACTATACCCTCATTTAATTTGTTTTATTATCAAGTAAATACTACCATTAACTTCACTAAAATGTCAATTAATTTTGTTAAACTATTAAAAGCATTGACAACGTGTAAAAACTTATGGTATATAAAGCACTATAGCTCAATCTATCAAGTAGAGGTAGTGTCGATCCAGGGCGTCTTAATGAGGATATGGGCTTATTAATATCATCCATATACAATCGTTCAGATGTAGAACGTGTATAGTTAAACACTCATCACATCTTTTACGCATGATAGATGATTGCGAGAATGCACTGTAGTGGCGTATGCGCACTGCGAAGGGGGAACCCGTGGACAAACATGATATGAAACAAGTACGTGCTCTGGCTCAAAAGCTCGCGAAGCGAGTCAAGACTGACCAGGCTCTCAAAGAGCGAATTCAGAACGACCCTGAAGGGGTATTGATAGCAGAAGGTTTGCCTGATCATGTTATTAATGACTTCCTGCGTGAAACAGGGTTGGCTGACGTTTCAGGCTATATACTCAATGGTCTTCCCTTAAGTCAAATCTGTTCTCTTACTGTATCATAGCTGCTTATTTTGTTTAGCACGCGAAAAAACCGAGCAGATAATCTCTCTGATTTGTTTTGATGTGTTGAAATTTATCGCTCTACTTAGAATGCGCAAGGTACTCACAATTGGATTGAACCATGTGGAGTTACCTTGCGTATTCTAGCTTTTATCCCACTTGCTTACTTTATATTTAAAAATGTGTGAAAAGTTATAATAAAGTTTGAATAGCTATACTTTTATCTTAAAAGTATTGACAAACTCCAAAATTCATGGTATAAAAATAATGTTTGTTGCAAGAGGCGTGTTTCTGCGTCCATGTAGTTCAT
This sequence comes from uncultured Dictyobacter sp., assembly GCA_964247965.1. Classification (GTDB taxonomy): domain Bacteria; phylum Chloroflexota; class Ktedonobacteria; order Ktedonobacterales; family Ktedonobacteraceae; genus Dictyobacter. Next base: position 28,008 of record CAXTXB010000005.1, read on the forward strand.
TTTGAGGAAATTTTATGAGGATAAGAGATGCTTCTTCTTAGCGCGTCAGGTGTAGAAAACATAAAAATGTAGGTGATGTTCTTCGAAAAGGAAAAGAGATAAAAAGTGTATCAGTTTATTTCACATGATGCATTTGATCGGGCACGCGAAACCATTATGCGTCAGGGAAAAGAGATCGAAGCTTTACGCCAGCAGTTGCGAAGGGAACAGTTTGCAGAAGAATTGCGACAATTGCTCACATCCTTAGAGACCACTAGTATTATTCTTGCTCCATTTACGCATACCCAATTGCTGGAAATGGTTGTTCAGACAGCTGCACAAGTCATTGCTGCACAGGCGGGTTCTCTCTTTCTCGTGGATGAAGAAGCAAAGGATCTTGTATTCGAAGTTGCTATCGGACCAAAGGCCCAGGCCGTGAAACAGTTTCGTGTACCATTGGGACATGGGATTGCTGGAATGGTTGCGATGAGTGGGCAGCCAATGGCAATATCGCGTGCTCATGAAGATCAGGGACTCGCCATTGATATTGCTTCTTCCGTTGATTATGTGCCTGAGAGCGTTCTCTGTGTTCCGCTTTTTTACGATGATCGCGTTATTGGAGCATTGGAACTTCTCAATAAGATGGATTCACCGTCATTCAGTTTGCCAGATATAGAAATACTCGCCTTATTTGCGAAGATTGCTGCTATTGCTATCGCACAGTCACGTGCCTATCAGGACCAGAGATCGGTTCTAAATGTGCTATTACACTCATTCAGAGAAAAAGATCCTGATCAGAGGCAGCGCTTGTCTCAGAACGCAGCAGCATTTTCGAACTGGATGGAAAAAGACAATGTAGCTGATACTAAAGCGCGCAAGCTTGCCTTGCTTGTCCATGAATTTACCTCGTATGGTGAGAATGAGTATGAAATGTGCATGAATATCTTACAGGGGTTTGTCTCAAATCTCCGTACTCGTCAGGCAGAATACAACTTCATGTTGTCGGGTAGTGTTCAAGGGAGAGGCATCTGATGAACATACGGCCTGCCTGGAGTTCACAATTTACGCGTGATGCGATCCAGCAGATCAGCCTTGATTCTCCCATCGATAGTATTACACGGGAGCAAGCGTACATAGGTAGTACCGGTAAGGGTATCAAGGTAGCGGTGATTGATAGTGGTATTGATGCAACGCATCCAGCTATTCATGGTCTGGTCAATGGGTATGTAGCAATCAAGGCAAAAGATGATGGTTTTATCTACGATACTGAGCCTCATGGGGATTCCTATGGACATGCCACCGCTTGTGCAGGGATTATACGCGCAGTGGCTCCAGAGTGTGAGCTGTACAGTGTCAAGGTGCTTGGTACCGCACTCATAGGTAGCGGCCCCATATTTCTAGCGGGACTACGCTGGGCGATCGATAACGGCATGGATGTGTGTAATCTCAGCCTTGGTACGACAAAGAAAGATTTTTTTGTAGCACTACATGAACTGACCGACCTAGCCTATTTTCGTCGGATTACATTAGTAGCAGCTGCGAACAACTTGCCAATTCCCAGTTTCCCATCTATGTATGCATCGGTCATCTCTGTTGCTTCACATCAAGAGAAAGAGCATGATCCCTATCGTTTTTATTACAATCCAGCGCCTCCCGTCGAATTTGGTGCTCCTGGCATCGATGTATGGGTAGCATGGCAAAACCAGCAATGGATTACAGCGACCGGAAACAGCTTTGCCGCGCCACATATCGCAGGCATTGTGGTGAAGATTCTTGGAAAACATCCTGGCTTAACACCTTTTCAAGTTAAAAGCGTACTCCGAACGTTAGCAGCTAACGCATCACGTCCAGAAAATATATGAAGAGAGGGTGTATATGAATACAACTAGTACTCGAGCATTGCCGGGTCCAGGTGGTAAGGTTGGTTTGTTGATCAACCGCAATTATGGTCTACTCTTTACTGGACAAATGATTTCACTTATCGGCGATCAAGTTTCTACTTACACGATGCTGCTATGGATCATAACAATTATTATTCCAGGCCGGACATGGGCTCCACTGGTCATCAGCGGTCTTATGGTTGCGGGAATGGTGCCCGATCTTCTCGTTGGTCCATTAGCAGGAGTCTTCGTGGATCGTTGGAACCGGCGTCTTACCATGTTGAACATGGATGCTATTCGAGCAGTATTGATGACATTTCTATTAGCCTTTACAGGTATCGTCCCCTTGCCATTTTTGGCGCAAGGGCATATATCCGTGGAGCTGCAACTCGTTGCAATCATTACAGTTGTCTTCTTAACAAGCGTATGTGCTCAATTTTTCAGCCCCGCGTATATAGGATTAATTGCAGAGATCGTTCCTGATGAACACCGTTCGCAGGCGATAGGGTTAGGCCAGACAATGACATCGTTGGCGATCATCATTGGTCCACCTCTGGCTGCTCCCTTGCTCTTTAATGTTGGTATACAATGGGCATTGATCATCGATATCCTTTCCTATATAGTCTCATTGCTAACACTTTCGGCTATCCGGTCTTCATCAATGCCAGCTTCAATCTCTACCCGTAGTGATGTGCGCAGCGAATTCATTGAAGGTTTACGCTTCTCATTTAGCAATCGACTAATACGCATGGTGATCATTACATCGGCTATTGCCGCCTTTGGAGCGGGCGCATTCAGCTCTCTGTACATCTTCTTTGTACAACAAAACTTGCATACAAATGTCAAGTTAGTAGGCTTCATAGGGACATTTCTTGGTGCGGGTACTATTATAGGCGCTCTTGTCACAGGTAAGTTTGCTAACTATATCGGAGCAAAGAGAACGCTGTATGGTTCTCTACTGCTGTCAGGTATGATGATAGTTGTGCTCTCACGACTGACAAGCTTTACGTGGGCATTGCTGATTGTTTTTCTGCTTGGGTTCTTGCTCGCATCGTTACGCGTGGCAACTGTTCCTCTGGTGCTCAAAGAGACGCCAACTAATATGATTGGGCGTGTAGTGAGCGTAATGAATCCTGCCACTGCCATCGTAACGCTGCTTGTTACTCCACTCGCTGGTTACTTAGCCGGTGTTGTACTTGTGGGCTTCCACTGGAACTTTCACTGGATACTGAGCACGACCTTCGGCCCTATCGACACGATCTTTGTTGGTGTTGGATGTACATTTTTTCTTGCCGCCCTCTATACCTACTTTGCCTTTGCGAAAAATAAAGGTGCTGGCTCAGACCTCTAGCCAGATGCACTGGTATGCTTCCAGACGTAACGGTTGCGTTATTGTGAATGTTTTGCAACTGATCAGGTTGATAAAGATTGTTCGAGAACCCTTCGGTGTCAAAAAGTTCCTCAGAATAGAGCCTGCTGTCCGGTTTACGAAACTGCGTATGCCGTTTCTTTGGCATTGCGCTCAGGCGATGATAGGCCGGCATAAGATCCTCCTGCTGCTCCAGACAACAGTGTTCGATTGTTGTACGACGTGTGTGTTTGTCGAATGTAGGCAGTATATATATAACTGTAAGACTACGGCAAGTCAATAAAGGATGATTAGGAAAGTTGAACAAAAAGAGCTGAGAGCGAGCACACAAACGCTTGATCGAGAATGGTGTGTATGGAAGTACTGGTAGATCACCCGGCTGGTGTAAGTATAGCCGAGCCAGTAAGTTAACTGAACCTTCACCACACTAATATATCGATTGCTCAATATTACGATGGCCCATCGACTGGTATGTTGTATGGGCGAAGGCCATTATTGCCTAGGAATAGGCCTGGTGAAGTTGACTCTGCCGGTCGTTCCGCGTTTACAAACGATCGCTTCACCCGCACTACGGCATCTGATGGAAGAGTCTAGTGTCACAGATGTTAGAGATCTTCTGGGTAAGCAGCAGATTTTGTAAGCGCACAGCTATTGGCGCAATCGGGTAAGTTGTAGCCGGAAACCTCCGCTTGTATCGTCGTTTCCCGCAGGAAGTCCTCGATAACATCATAAGGTAATCCTTCTTTAACCAAAATATTGACTGGCTCACTCCGTAGTAGTTGCATATAAACGGGATCTGTAGAAGCCTTTATCACAATTTCACGTAGTTTGGCCCGAGCAGTTCGAAGACGCATAATAATTCTCCTATGGTTGTTAGGTTTTCCGTTACTAAGTATATGGGAAATTGTTGATAAAAGAAACGGCTAAGTAGGGGCTAAGTAGGGGCTAGGAGGGCTATTTAGAAGACTAAAAAGTGGGCTAATGAGTCACTATGACGACAAGTATTATATTTAACGCTATTTACCCAACTGGGAATAGACCGAAATACATAAGCACAATTTCACGCTAGTACATATAGCGGTAAAAGTATGTTATTATAATACTTGCGGGAACTATAAGACTATGCTTTTGCTTTTCATCAAGAAGCAAAAGTGATTGTACTGTGAAAATACTTTTTGCCATAAGAATAGACACTTAAAAAGAGGAATGCAAATTTATGGAAAAGAGTCGATCGGGAGTTCCAAATCACCAGTTGAGAAGCGCCCGAGAACTCCGTGGATGGACGCGGGCGTACGTAGCTGAGGAAATTGGCCTTGCCGATCCCAAAACTATAGGGAGATGGGAACGGGGTGTCTCTGCTCCAAACCCCCACTTCAGTCAAAGACTATGCAACCTCTTTGGTAAGAGCTCTAAAGAGTTAAGCTTGCTGCAGCGAACGAATAATGAACAACCTGAGGAGAAACCTGGTCTGCCGTCAACAATTGAAAGCATCTCTTCTTCCATCCCTACACGTTTTCTCTACGATCCTGCAATCCCTTTTGCAGGTACCCCGTGCCTCATTGGACGCGATAAATTGTTGCGAAGTCTTAAGCAACGCCTCTGCTCTAATAAATATCTGATATGTCTGGCTCTTCATGGACTCCCAGGGGTAGGTAAAACAACGTTGTCAGCAGCACTAGCACACGATAATGGAATACAAGCTCATTTTCAGCACGGTGTACTGTGGGCAAGAGTAGGGCTTAAACCTAATGTACTTGGTCTACTAAGCAGATGGGGAACGTTACTGCACATGCCTGCTGCCCAGATGGAAAAGTTGACGACGTATGAAGCTTGGGCTGAGTCTATTCGTACTACCATTAATACTCGTCAAATCCTCTTTATTATTGACGATGTCTGGAACATTGAGCATGCTTTGGCATTCAAAGTAGGGGGCCCCAACTGTGCCTATCTGATGACAACACGCTTTCAAGATATAGCACTACAGTTTGCATCCAGAGATGCCATCTCTTTACCAGAACTGAATACACATGATGGTCTAGCAATGCTGTCGTGCTTTGTACCGGATTTGGTCTCCTCTGAATTATCTGCTGCACAAGATCTTGTACACCTAGTTGGTGGCCTACCTCTTGCTCTAACTCTTATGGGTAAGTATCTACAAAAGCAGGCTTATAGCGGTCAACCTCGGCGCGTGAAAGCGGCGATTGAACGCTTGCAGTGTGCAGAAGAGCGTTTGCAACTGACAGAACCGCAGACCCTCCTGGAACGCAACCCCAGTTTACCTGCGGAAACTCCATTATCCTTACAAGCTGTGATTGGAGCCAGTGATCTTCAATTGGACGTAAATGTCCGTGCAGTTCTCTATGCATTAGCCATTTTCCCGGCGAAACCTAACAGCTTTTCTGAGGAAGCGGCACTAGCTGTATCAGCTATACCAGTAGAAGTATTGGACTCCTTAACAGACACAGGTTTGCTTGAAAGTAGTGGTCCTGGTCGTTATGCATTGCATCAGACTATTGTGGACTATGCGCATACAAAAGATCGTGATAAGAGGGTCGAAGAACGATTGGTAACGCATATAGCCAGGTATATGCAACAGCAAGGAAAGAACTACGAAACACTGGATTTAGAAAGCGCCAATATCCTTGTTGCCCTGGATCTGGCTTATAAGGTACAGATGTTCCCTGAGCTGGTGCAGACAATTTGTGCATTTGCCCCTTTTCTCTATATGCGTGGCTTGTATACACTGGCAGAAGAGCAACTCATCAGGGCTTATGAAATAGCTCTCATGCTAGAGGATAAGCGAGATATTATACAGACCCTCTACCTATTAGGGGAGCTTATGCGTAAGAGCGGGAATTATGTAAAGGCTGAAGCTTTCCTGAAAGAGGGGCTACATCTGGCTCGCCAGTTTGACTATGTGGAACAGATTAGTAATGTACTCGGGAGCTTAGCTGTTGCAGTCGAACTGCAAGGACACTATGTAGAAGCCGAAGCTTACTACCTAGAAGGCCTAACGCTAGCACGTCAGCTCAATTTACACGAGCAGATCAGCCGCCTGCTCGCAGATCTTGGTATATTGGTAGGCCAGCAGGGAAACTATGTACGAGCCGAAGTATATTTAAAAGAAGCCCTGGTGCTGGATCATCAGATTGGCCTGCGTGAAAGAACAAGTGCCATCTTCACGGCTCTAGGATGGGTCACTACTGAACAAGGAAATTATGAGCAGGCCGAAGCATACTTGAAAGAGGGGCTTGCTCTGGCTTGTGAGATTGGTAGTCATGAGCGGATTGGTGGTTTACTCTGGGCACTAGGGGGAGCAGCCGTTGATCAGGGGCATTATGCGCAGGCAGAGATATATTTGAAAGAAGGGTTAGCATTAGCACGCTCTACAACTCTGCTTGAACTGGCTAGCGAGTTGCTTTTGAAACTGGGTATAGTCGCAACTGATCAAGGGGACTATGCACAAGCCGAGACCTCTTCGAAAGAAGCGCTGAATATAGCGCGCCAGCTCGGTCATAATAAGCTCATATGTGAAGTGATGCGAAATCTGGGCGTCGTTGCAGCTAAACAGGGAAATACTATCCAGGCTGTGGAATATCTCCAGGAAGGACTGGCATTAGCACGGCAATTTAGCCTGCGTGAATTGATATGTGCCATGTTATCAAACTTGGGTGAGCGAGCGATCATACAAGAGAATTATGTACAAGCGGAAGCGTATCTTCAGGAAGGGCTGACATTAGCGCGTCAACTTGGGCACTGTAGATGGACAAGCACGCTGCTCTCAAACCTGAGCATGCTGGCAGCTACTGGTGGTAACTATGGACAGGCCGAGACGTATCTGGATGAAGGATTATCATTAGCACGTCAGTTAGGAGTTCCCTTGCTTATCTGCACCCTTCTTGATAGCCAGGGCGAGTATTATCTCAAACTGCAACAGAGTCATACCGCAGCGGCCAGCTTTAGTGAAATGCTCTCACATGCGCCGGATGGTTGTCAGGAGTTGATCGCCAATGCTCAGTATGGTCTAGCGAGGGTCGCTGCTATGCAAAACAATGTCTATGAAGCGCGTCAATTAGGAAAGATCTGCCTAGCTATTTTTGAAAGGCTTAGCTACTATCGGGCTAAAGAGACTAGGTACTGGCTAGATCTATTGCTTCCGAAACAAGTAACGTCATGAACTATGGGTTCTATTGAAAGTATCAGACTGCCATCATAGTGAGATGCTCCCTCATTTGCATGGTTCCTAGAAAATGCGCCAAGCACATTTTCTAGGAACTGTAAGTAGAGTGATCTACTCTGATGTGCGAAATCCCATTTCTGAAGTCATATCTTAGCTAATGGATTCAGGGATTGGTTACATATGACAAGGGCAACCTTGCGGCACTTCATGTGCTAAAGGTCCCAGACGAGAGCCAGCAGTTGCGTGTGAATAGAGAGCAGCTATCGGCGAACCAGCGACGGAAGCTGTGAAGCTTCCTATGAGTAGTGCCAGGACAAAGATAGTGCAGCAAACTAAAGTTACTAAGAATCGTTTCATGGATATTTTCTTTCACCGTATCAGTTTCCCATTTAAAAAGCCGTTAATACAAATCTTGTCAGGTAATGGCAACAATTCGCCCATTTTGATTCATTTGGTTGCGAGATTTTCGACATAGGATAGGCAGTATGCTAGATCTCATTCCCAGAATCACTACATCCCATGCCTCATGTTTCCTGTACCGTGCCTGCTTGTCCTATGTATTCAGGTTATAGTAAACCTTTTCACCCCGAACACTACTCTAATGATAACATATAATACTCCATTAAAAAAACACCATCATGTATGCAAAATGACTGAAAGCTCCTAAAACTTTTGGTAAATCCTTCCAAGAAGCCATAGTTCTCACCAAACTAGGCTTTCTCAATAGAAACTTTGATGAAGTCGCTAAAAGTTAGTAAACATCTGGGAAGGTACTACATTTGTATTGCCAGCGGCGTTGAGCCATTGCTTGCAGGTCGTTCTCAAAACCACGCAGTATCAGCCATTCGCGAGTAGCTCCAGTGACCACCACGTCAGTTTCACGCAACTGGGCAATTGTGGCGGCTCCACTGAGTTGCATAGCTACTTTCATCTCTGCAATAATACTTTCCATCAATGCACAGACGTTTTCGTAGCTTTCGCTGGCAGCTTTTAGAAAAGGGAAGGCAATACCAACCAGAGTAGCACCAAGGGCAAGGGCACGCGTAACATCCAGACCACTGCGTACACCTCCGCTAGCAATAACTGGGAGAGACGCCGATAGGGATTCGACAACCGCTATAGGCGTTGCTATACCCCAGTCCTGGTAAAGCAGGCCGATATTCATTGTATGTTCGTTGCTATGCATGCGCGAACGAGTGGCCTCCATGGCTGACATGCTGCTTCCTCCAGCACCCCCTACATCAATAGCGGCTGTACCGCAAGCTTGCAACAGCATAGCCTGCTCTCGGCAAATGCCAGCTCCCGTTTCTTTAGCGATGACAGGAAGGCCAATTTGTTGGGTAAGCACTTTGAGCGCTGCGACCTCACCGACAGCACATCGGTCTCCTTCAGGCTGTGCCGCCTCTTGCAGACTATTCATATGAACAGCCAGAGCATTGGCCCCAATCATGGCAATGGCGCTCTGTACCTGCTCTAGAGTGAAGGGAGCATGGCGCGCCTGCGGAATCAACTGTGGAGCCCCAATATTAGCGATGAGGAAAGCGTTGGGTGCGTACTCGCGTGTGACGGAATAGCTGGAAGCGACCGTGGGATTGACTATAGCGGCACGCTGGCTACCTACACCCATCGCAACACCATAGTGTTCAGCGGCCCGCGCAAGATTTCGATTAATAGCTATAACATCAGGATGTCCTCCTGTCATCGACGATATAAGAATGGGGTAACGTAAGGTACGACCCAAAAAGGTTACCTGGGTATCAATCTCGTCCAGATCGACTTCTGGTAGCGCCTGGTGGACAAAATGGATGTCACCCCAGTTAGCAGGTTGCGCCACTGCGATGCCCTGCTCTAATGCTACATTGATATGTTCCAGTTTGCGTTGCTTGATAACTTCGTCTGCCATATGGTTGAGCAAGCCTTTCTACTTCTATGCTGGGTGTATCAAAGCAAAAATATACCAATCCTGTAAAAATAAAGTTTTAGTTAATCATAACGAGCATGTATCTTCTCAGGAGATGTGTGTACACGAAAACCGGCACGACTCAGCTGATGAGGTAAGTGTTCGGGAGAACTCAAACGTAGTAGACACATAGCAATACCGGCATAGCCAACCATGTAATCCGGCGTGAATGTGGTGGGTGAGTCAGAAGAAAAGACTGTATAACCATGTTGCTCCTGCACGAAAGTTTCTAGCAAGCCTCCAAGTAAAAAAGCATCCGACAGATATGCACTATCTCCCGTTGTTTGATACATATCCAACAGAAACTCACAGTTGCCAGCAAGACCATGACATTGGGTAGGACTGGCCCAACGTGTGGTATGTATCACTGTATGCGCCGCTCGTGCCGCGATACTTCCCGCATCCGATACTACGTTGCATCTAGCGCAATGAAGAAAGAAACGTCCAATACCAGTACTTCCATGACACCAGTAGGAGGGATGAGGTTCACCTCCAACCTCCCTGGGCCAGCTTAAGCCACTCTCATTATCCATCACTGGAATTGCCTGCTGTTGCAGCCATAAGGCAGCTCCTTTAATCAAGGGTAAAAAGCGCTCATCGCCAGTAGCTTCGTAAAGATCGAGCAAGGCATCGGCGATGCCGGCTACTCCATGTGCATAGCCAGGTTGCGCGCTTACGTTGAGGTCGCCATCACCTTCTGATATCTGCCAGAAAGCTTCTTGCTTATTTGATTTTATAGCAGTTGCCAGCAATTGTTCACCACATACCAGGGCATGCTGAAGTTGTTCCTGTTCGTGTGTCTCATCCCAGAGAAGGAGGTGAAAGCGCAAGCGACCAGCGGTCCCATTAAAAAGATCAGGAGAGGTATGAGGCAACGTGGCAATTCTGCAGCCCTTTTCCAGGGCAGCTAAAGTGAGTGAGTCATCATGGAGAACTTGGCTAGCGCGTAATAGGGCAGTACCAACTCCTGCCTCGCCAACATACAGTCCTGGCAAGGTTTGTTTCCCTAGGGGGGACGAGTGTTGTAGCCAGTGAGCAGCCGCTTGCAACGTCTCTCTAGCGCTAGAATCGGTGTGGGCAGCAATCAGTTCAGCCAGTGCAAGTAGTATACCCGCATTACCTGTATTGATATCGCGTGAAAAAAGTCCATATGTAAGCGTATGTGTACTCATCCAGGCAAGGCCACATTTATCCGGTGCTGGTTGAGCTTGCGCACAGATCGTGTCCATTAGCTTTTTAGAGAGTTCATAATAGCGGGCTCTTGCCGCCGTATTTCCCTCAATGGGAGAGACACATTCACTGGTAATTGATGTTGGTGAGACATGAATAGTCTCTAGCACATCCTCCAATGCTGCTTTGATCTTGTTCATGGAAGCATAACGTGCCTCAGGTTCCTCACACAAACAACATGTAATGATTCCCTTGAGGCCAGCTGTTCCACCTGGGCGTAACCATTCAAGAGGTCGCTCAAGGAGTGCTGAGCAGTCAGGCGCATATGCCGGTTCGGCTCCAGTTAGCAGGAAGTAGAGCAATGCTCCGAAGGCATAAATATCATCGGAGATAGTGAGAGGTAGATGGTGCCATTGTTGGGATGACATGTAGCCCCTGGTGCCACGACCAGAACTTTGTGCTGTGCTGCTATCCAGTGCATGTGTAAGTTCAAAATCGATGAGATAAAGGTGTCCGTCCTGACCAACTATAACGTTTGATGACTTTATATCCGCATATATAAAGCCTTTAGTGTGTATCGTCTCAAAGATCTCTGCCAGTTCTATACCCCATACAATGACTTGTTGTAGCGGAATATAGCTACCCTGGTGAAGAGTCTGACTGACATGTACCGCTAGGTTCTCACCTTCGACATCTTCCATAATCAGGAAAAGGTTACCATTTTGCTCAATGACATCGAGGAGTGCTGGAATATGGGGATCAGGTGCCAGTTGAGAGAGCATAGTAGCTTCATGGCGCAGCTGTTGATGCATAGAGCGGTCAGTGAAATTGTTTTGCCACGCATAGCCAGGACCTTTGATAATACAAAGATTTCCTTGCTTTAAATCTGCTCCAAGATAAACACTATGATTGATAGAAGCGAAGATTGTAGAGACAATGAGGTAGCGTTCGCTGATGACGCGGTCGAAACTGGGCAGATGAGCGGCAATGTTAGCCATGACAAAAGGGTCTTTAACCCAGGTAGGAGCCTCATAATAAGGTTTACGACGATCGGATACCTCTTTATTGTCAAGAGTTTTTAGTGTGGTTTCAATTAAACCGGTTGATGCCTGAATATATGATCGCGAACTAAAGTTACCATAACGATAGTGTATCAAGCTTTTAGGATGGAGAGCACGATCTGAAGGGATGCGAGGACCACTTAGACCAGCGGTAATCTTATCTAGCTTTAGTGCCAATTGGACCGCATCATCATCGTTCTCGGGATAGATTGTGATGAATTTCCCTACTTGGCTTATACCACCCTCACCTTTGTTCAGCATCATCAGTTGCCGGAGTGAACTGGCGACCTTAAAATGTGCAGTGTGTGTTAAGAGTATAGGGAGCACTTTCCATAGGACTGTTTCGGCCGATGCGTTGTTAGCCGAAATATGCAATTTCCAGCCCTGGGTTTGTAAAGTAGCAGTTTCGTGGATGAAGCGAAGCCATGTTTTTGCAGGATCTGTGCTATATTCAATGTGCCAATAGCGTGATTGAATAGCGTATTTCTCAAAGATTTCACAGATTATCGATAGCAATGGGTTATCTTCGTCGGTGAAGATAGAATCTGCTAAAAGCACATATTTCATAAGTATGCCTCAGTAAAATCTAAGAAAATTATTGTACGATTTGACGCTTCGTTTGCAGATTTAGGCTCATCATTTCGCATCACCTCGAGCGCTCTTATAGTAGTTTGCATGGAAGTAATTCTGATACTTATCATATCATTACTAAGTTTAATACCATTTTTTTATTATTTTGTCAATGTTTTATAAATTTTTTACACTATATCAGAGAAAAATGAAGTTTTTTGAAGCATTTAGTAGAGTTACATATAGATATAAGTGCTATCAAATTGGCTGCTGTGCATGTCAAAAGGTTGTTCTAACGGAAGGCCGAAGCGAATTGAGCTGCAATTTAAACTCCTGGGAGCCACAAGCATGACCGTTCACAATGTCTGCAGACGTTGTGAGCTATGTTTGAGGTGTTGTGGGAAACTGGGAAAGTAACAAATCTAGAGCAGGCTATTAGAGAGGCCCCGTCCCGGCAAGCTGGGAAACGCCGACTTCAGGTGCTTGTGCGCATAGCGATAGAACGCTCACTCGCTGGGGAAGTTCACCCATTGACCAAAGAGAGCCAGGGTAAGCACTTCACTGGCCGATAACCAAGCCATTGGCCCAGGTCGCTTGGGGTGGCACACGGGTCGTGCTTGGCAAAAATCATCGATCATGGTATACAGTATGGTAATGAAGGTGTCTACGTCTATCATTCTGAGTTCCTTTCTGGATTTGGTTTTGTCGAACTCAGTGTAGACTATGGACACCTCTCCTTTCAACAGGTTTTCAATTCATACCAAACGTTTCAGCCTGCTTTACTATAGTTCGAATGTAAGACATCTATGCCTTCATTCTGCCGTTACTCAAGTATACGTGGTTGAAGTAACCGCTTGATCTCGCTCCGTAGTAGATAAACTTTACGATCTCCTTCAATCTTTGTCCGATGGATTTTTCCTAGTTTGATCTGTTTCAAAAACCACTCACGCGATCGATTAAATTCGTTTTCCGCGTCAGCTATCCAAATAAGATCTTGTGGGCCTAGCATAACATACGCCTCCTCTCAATTAATTATTGAAAGGGATAACTTTTATGTTTTAAGTTCTAAATATAAATTACGATAATTTGAGCACAAAAAGATAGCTTGCATGTGCTATCTGTTTTACAGCTTACCCCATAGCTTCTATTTAGAAGACACTACTGTTATAAACGGGATAGACATCAATCTTAGGTGCTGTTCTTCATCAAATTTAAAGTATTATAGCTATCCCTAAAAATACTATATACTATCTCCCCGAAAATGTCAAAAACTTTAGGAAAATTTTTATAATCATTGGTAACTTTCAAATTCGCATTGCATCACGGGAAATCTTAGTCGACGTTCTCATTCTCGTTCCTCTCACTGGCCTCTGTGTCTGAAAGAAGGCTCCACCTCCATCGATCGAATGCTGCTCTCGACCAGCGAACCCGTCTCCCTTGACGTGACGGGTAAGATATCTCATGAGATTGACCCGTCTTTGTCCAGTCAGAAAATGTGGAAGGCCAATAGGAAATTACTCCACGTTCAGACAAGCCAGGCTCCAGCGAGAACAAGGAACGCTTGTGACTGCGAAGCAACAAACCGTTGCCAGTTACCTTGACTACTGGTTCGCTATTAAGCAAGCCAACATTCGAGGAGGAACTGTTGTCAGCTATCGAGGCAGTATTCGCAACCATATTGTGCCTTATATTGGTACGATGAAGCTGCAAAAACTTGCTGGCGACCACATTCAAGCACTCTATTCAACGTTACTGAAACAAGGATTAAGTCCAGCAACGGTTGGGAGAGTGCATGCGGTCTTGGCCTCTTCCTGCAAAGATGCAGTGAAATGGAAACGGATTGCCGTCAATCCTTGCGCCAGCGTCACTTCTCCCAAACAGGTTCAAAAGGACATGAAGTTTCTCACCGTGGAGCAAGCACAGCACTTGCTAGAGACGGTGCGAGGACACACCCTGGAGGCGATGATTGTACTTGCGGTGCTTACCGGCATGCGTCGAGGCGAGTTATTCGCGCTTCGCTGGGAGGATATCAACTTCTCGAAAGGAACGATTCATATCCATCGGTCTCTCTCGTACGAAAATGCGGATGGCAGTGGCTGTCGATATCGGGGAGATTTACCAAAGACAGCGGCAGGCAAGCGAACAATCCCCCTTCCTGACGTCGCGCTCGAGGTATTGAAGGCTCATCGATCCAGGCAACGAGAACAACGCTTGGAAGCAGGAGAAGTGGGGAACAACCTTGATCTCGTTTTTTGTACGCGTCGTGGCTCTTACTACAATCAAGCATATCACCAAAGGTGTTTCGCAAGATTTTAGACAGGGCTGGTCTCCCAATGATCCATTTCCATGATTTACGTCATTCTATGGAAGTTAATATTTATAGAAGTGTTGCAGTGTCTCTTCTTGCGGCGACTTCTCGGTGAAGAAGTCAGCTTCCTCACGCTTGACGGCTATATATGACTGCGCCAGTAGTGGGCCTAAAGCATCGAGTAAGACCTGGTCGCGTTCTAAAGCGTCAAGCGCTTCATTTAAGTTGGCTGGCAGAAGGCTAATCCCCAGTTGCTCGCGCTCTCCCTCGCTATAATTACCCGGATCGACATCTACAGGCGCGGGCGGCTCGATATGGTTTCTGATGCCATCGAGGCCGGCCGCAATCAACGCGCCAAAGGCGAGATAGGGATTGCCACTGTGGTCAGCACTTTTAAGTTCTACGTTGATGGAATCGGCCTCACGCCCGCGAAAGAGTGAAGGCACGCGTAAGGCGGCCTCACGATTGTCAAAGCCATACACGGCATAGGCCGAGCTCCAGTAATGCGGGAGCAGGCGGCGATACGAGTTGGGACTGGCACAGGTGAGGGCAAGCAAGGCCCTGATATGCCTGAGCGCGCCACCAATGAAATATCGTCCGACCTGGCTCAGTCCACCGCGCTCACTTGGATCATAAAAGAGATTTTTTATCTGATCAGCGCCCTTGTTGTCCCACACGCTCAAGTGAATGTGTGCGCCGCTGCCAGCTTGATCAAGAAAAGGCTTAGGGGCAAATGTCGCATAGAGATCGAAGCGCCGGGCAACGCTGCGTATAGTCTCACGCGCCAGCAGAACGTTATCCGCCGCCTTCAGCGCATCGGCGTGCTGAACCGAGAGTTCCTGCTGAGATGGACCAAGTTCGGCATGAAAGAGTTCAGGCACGAGGCCCTGGGCTTCCAGGGCTTCCAACAGCGCATCAACAACCTCAGCCTGGTCGGCCAGGCCTATGCTGCTGTAGCACTGGCTATAGTCCGCCGGATTGTATGCCCCGTGCTCCTCGCGCGCAAGATAAAACTCGTGCTCGACGGCCGCCTCGGCGCGCATGCCGTCCTTCGCCAGTTCCGCGATCATCCTTTTAAGAAATGTGCGCGGGCAAGCTTCCCAGGGCTGTCCATCGATGCGATTCATATCGCAGAACATGCTGCCCGTGTGTGGAGCGTATGGCAAAACTACAAAGCTCTCCGGATCAGGCACAAGGCGAAATTCGCCGACGGGGCTCATACCCGGAACAGAAGCCAGCGTCTCAACGCTTGTGAAGGCCTGCATAGCTAGCGTCTGGCCTATGCCCTCTTCCATCCTGCTCGCCAACTTCGCGGCATGTGTCGCCTTCCCGCGAATAATGCCGCCATTGTCACAATATAAGAAGCGCACAAGCCGTAGTTGAGCGTCCTGCGCACGTTGTAGAACTTCTTGCTTCCCCACAGACTGCTCCTTCTTTTTCCACCACGCCCTCATTCCCCAACACTCCCTCACGCTCTTGCGTTCTCGCAGCTTCGCTGCTCGCTATACTTTTTACTATTACTTTTGTTTCTATTGCTTTTGTTTTTTACGCATAACCTGGGCCATGCCCAGGTTATGCG
>CAXTXB010000006.1:0-6973 GCA_964247965.1 uncultured Dictyobacter sp.
GCCTGCACTGAGCTCGCGAAGAGCATCGTGACACTAATTTGGCCCAAACTTAGGCACTGCGCAAAAGTATGCGGAAATGTAAAAAATGTATAATACTTAAAAAGCATCTTAAAGAGCGACGAAGCCGCGATAAGTTATAGAGTGAGAAGGTGAACATGATGGGGATCAAACACTTTCGTAGAAGTGGATCTACCTCATGTTCAGTAGCAGCAAGTTTGGGTTCTCCAGTGAGGCGATCAGGGTATTCAAGAAGCGCATTACTAGTTCGCCGTCGATCAAGCGGTGGTCGGCTGTGAAAGAAAGCGGCAGCACTGGCCTTACCTCAACGCGATCATCTACCACCCATGGGCGCTTCACAATTCGTCCCAATCCCAGGATACCTGCTTCGCCCGGATTGATGATTGGTGTGGTGAAGAAGCCACCTACCGTTCCGTAGTTACTGATTGTGAAGCTACTGCCTCGCAATTCGTGTAACTGCAGTTTCCGCTCACGCCCTGCCTCTGCTAATCTGTTCACCTCGCGCGCGATCTCTAGCACTGTGAGCCGGTCTGCAGAGCGCAAAACGGGGACGAGCAATCCATCAGGTGTGGCGGTGGCGATGCCGATGTGATAAGTATGTTTAAGGACAATATGGTCGCTATCAATTGTTGAGTTGATATAAGGATAAAGGTGCAATGCGTGTATGAGCGCTTTGACGATAAAAGGCAGGTAGGATAACTTTACTCCCTGTCTTTCAGCTTCAGCAAGGATCGATTGCCGCAGGGCGACCAATCCTGTTGCATCAACCTCCACCATCGAAGTAACCTGTGGAATAGTGCTTGTGGAGATCACCATATTCTCAGCAATACGTCGTCTCAACCCGCGCAAGGGAATCCGCTCTTCGTTCTGCTCCGTCTCGGTGGGTAAGGATGCGCCAATGGCTGCATAGGTTGGCGCGGGACGTTGTTGTTCAGCAGCTTCTGGCTCTACTGGTACATCAAATGCGCTGGCGATTTCATCCCTCACTATCGCTGCGCCATCAACTCCGTCTGCTCCCCGATTCCCATTCTCTTTTGCCGAAGTGTGTCCGCTTGTCTCTCTAAGCGTAGCCCGCTTTTGCACATCTTCAGTACGCACGCGCCCGGCTGGCCCGCTACCAACAATCGTCGTAATATCAATGCCCATCTCACGCGCCATCCGCCGCGCCACAGGAGTCGCAAGTATCCGCCGCCCGCTCTTGCCGTTTAGATCCTGGACAGATGGTGCACCGTTTCCTTGCACCATCTCAACCACAGCTATAGAAGCAGATTTTCCTATAGCCTCGCTAGAAGAGCTGACTGTTTGCATTTCGGTTCGCTCTTGTCCGCTCTGGATTACTTCGCTCGCCGGTAGCATATCCTGAGCCTCTTCGCCAATCGTGAGCAGCACAGTCTTCACGGGGACCATCTGGCCCTCAGCGACATTGAGTTCCAGAACGGTTCCTTCTATAGGCGAGGGAAGCTCAACTATCGCTTTGTCCGTCTGTACCTCGGCGACCTCTTGATCCAGCGCCACCTTGTCGCCGGGCTTGACCAGCCAACGTACCAGTTCGGCCTCAGTTATGCCTTCCCCCAGGTCGGGGAGCCGGAACTGCATGGTCATACGTATCCTCCCGTCATTTCTTCTCTCTCGCTTTTAAGAGATATGGGGCAATGTACCTCAATTGTTCATAATTGCCTGAACTGCATAGACGATGCGCCCTGGAGAGGGCAGAATATGGTCCTCCAACAAAACTGGTGCGAGGACATCGTAGCCCGTGACACGTGCCACGGGAGCTTCCAATGAGTACAGCGCCCGCTCGTTGATGGTGGCGACGATCTCCGCGCCCACCCCCGCCGTCTTGGGTGCTTCATGCACGACGACTGCGCGACCGGTCTTTTCGACTGAATTTATAATCGTTTCCGCATCAAATGGAGAGATTGTGCGTAGATCAATGATCTCTGCCTGTATGCCCTCGTCGGCCAGCGTCTCAGCCGCCTCTAGTGCCAGCGCAACCGTGGCGCTCCAGGACACAATGGTCACGTCGCTCCCCTCACGCACAATCGCGGCTTTGCCCAGTGGAACTGTGTAATGGCCATCTGGTACTTCCGCGCGTCCGGCTCGATAGCGGCGCAGCGGCTCCAGAAAAATCACCGGATCTGGATCTTCGATGGAGGCGAGCAGCATGCCTTTTGCATCATAGGGGTTCGCCGGCGCTACTACTTTTAGGCCGGGAGTATGTACAAAATGAGCTTCTAAAGAGTCGCTATGCAGCTCGATGGCCTGGGTGCCGCCGCCGAAGGGTGCGCGTATCACCAGTGGACAGGTAAAGCGGCCCTGTGAGCGCCAGCGTGTGCGTGCGGCCTGCCCCAGCATTTGTGAGAAGGCCTGCACTGAGAAGCCTAGAAACTGAATCTCGGCCACCGGACGCATTCCATAGACCGCCAGGCCGATAGATGTTCCAACGATGCCCGCCTCGGCCAGGGGAGTGTCGACAACCCGCTCCTCGCCAAAGCGTTCAATCAGCCCGTCGGTGGCGCGAAAGACTCCTCCGTTGCGCCCGATGTCCTCGCCAAGGATAAGCACGCGTTCGTCCTCGCTCATGGCGACTGTCAGGGCGTTGTTGATAGCTTCGATTACGTTGCGTTGCGTCATGGGAAGGTAACTCCTTTCTCCGTCGCTTTGCGGTATGTCGAGAGCTCACTCCGCTGCACTTCTAAAAGTGGAGAGGCTGTCTCATATACTTGATCGAAGAGAGACTCCGGCTCTGGCAAAGGCTCAGTTAATCCGGCCGTAACCACTTTAGCAACCTCGGCGCGCAACTCTTCTTCCAGCTTTTTCTGTCTCTCCTCGTCCCACATACCTTGACCCTCCAGGTAGACGCGCAGACGTAACAGCGGATCGCGTGTGTCCTGCCACTCGGTCAACTCCGCGCTCGGACGATAGCGTTTTGGATCGTCGGCTGTGGAGTGCGGGCCGAGGCGGTAGGTGAGTGCTTCGATCAGCGTTGGTCCTTGTCCCGCACGTGCGCGTTCCAGCGCTGCACCCACCTCACGATACATCGCGAGCACATCGTTGCCATCCACTAGCCTGCCGACTATTCCATAAGCAACGGCCTTTTGCGCCAGCGTCTCGCTCGCCGTCTGTGATGAACGCGGTACAGAGATTGCCCAGCCATTGTTCTGGCAGACCAGTACAACGGGAGCTTTTAATACGCCGGCAAAGTTAGTGCCCTCGTGAAATGCACCCTCGGAGGTCGCGCCGTCGCCGAACAGCGTGAGAACTGCCGTGTTTGCCTTGCACAGCTTCATGCCCCAGGCCGCGCCAACCGCGTGAGGAATCTGTTCGGCTATGCCAATCTGTTGCCCAAAGACGTTGACGCCTGGTGGAACCGCACCCGCCTTTGGATGACCACGGAAGAAGAATAGCACATTCTCCGCTGGTAGACCGTGCGCCATGCAGGCCAGCCCATCGCGATAAGTGCCAAAAAGCCAATCTTCTTGCTGCAAGGCCAGGCTACTGCCGATTTGAGATGCCTCCTGACCGGCAACCGGCGCGTACGTAATGATCCGTCCCTGCCGCTGTAGATTGAGCAGTCGTGTATCAAAAATACGGCCAAAACTCATCCAACGGTACATCTTCTGTAGAAGTTCTGGACTCTCCTCAACATGTGCGCCCGGACGTAGTGATCCATCGGGAGCCAGCACGCTAATCGGCTCCGGTGGCCTCACACCTTGTTCCTGCATTATACTCGTCATCGCATTTCCCCCTCAGAGAACTCGCGTCGCGACAATTCTTCAGCATCTCTATTCCAGGTTTATACAACGTCAGCAAAGCCAACAGTAACATTCTCGGGGGTAGCAAAATTTGCCACATCGGCATTCATCGCCTGCCCCTCGGGCGATGCAAGGGCCGCCTTCCGCTCATCTTTGCTGTTGAAGTAGAGCGTCGCCATTAGATAGTAGGGAGCATTCTTCCCCGTAAAGCGATTCACCTCAAGTCTCACCACGCCAGGGACCTTATGGACCAGGGCAACATGCTTCTCGAAGTAGTACGAATCGAATTCTTGCGTATTCGCAGGTTCTTTATAGAGTACGATTACTGTAGCAGCCATTGATTCTTTCTCCTTCATTGGATAGATACACAATATGTGACATACTAAGCTACTGCTCTGTCAGGCTTCATTCAGCCCTTTTCCAAGTGGCCTGAAATCGCTTCATAGGTATTCCGAGAGCGCTCATTTGGGACGCAATGCTTGCCTCGACAATATTTGTGGGCGGTTTAACGCTTCCTCCACTAGCTTTTGCCCTACAGCCTATTTAAGAGGAGAACCGTAGCGGTTGGGGCTAGCATGCACCCCAACGTACCTATTTTGCTTCGAAAGGAGTTAGGACGAGCCTAACCAAGTCTGCTCATGACGAGTGTGCAAAAGATGCGAATCCCTTCTACAAACCCCTGATTTCAAATCAGGGGTTCATGACTTCTCATTCCACCGTTGTCTATTTTACCGTATATTGATCCATGCCGTCTTGGTCTGTGTATATGCGTCTAGCGCTGCGTGCCCCATCTCTCGACCATAGCCGCTTTGTTTGTAACCCCCAAAGGGTGCGGCTGCATCAAATTGATTATATGTATTAACCCACACGACGCCTGCTTTGAGTGCTGCAACCATCCTATGCACCTTCCTCACATCGCTAGTCCACACCCCCGCAGCCAGGCCGTACATAGTCTGATTTGCCCGCGCCGCAACCTCCTCTATATCCTCAAACGGCATCGCTACCACCACCGGCCCAAAGATCTCTTCGCGTGCAATAGTCATATCGTCGTTTACCTGGTCGAAAACAGTTGGCTGCACAAAGTAGCCCTGCGCCAGGTCGCCATCGGGCCGCCTGCCGCCTGTTCTTGTATTGGCCCCTTCTCGCTTGCCCGTATCGATGTAACCTGTGACACGCGCCAGTTGCTCCTGCGAGACAAGCGGACCCATATCGGTGGCCGGATCGATTCCCTGCCCCATCTTCATCTTGCCAGCAGCGCTGGAGAGCCCATCCACCACCTCATCATAAACAGATTTGTGCACAAAAAGCCGGCTTCCCGCCGTACAAACCTCGCCCTGATTGAAGAAGATGGCGTTCAACGCCCCGCGTACGGCGTACTTCATATCTGCATCGGGGAAGATAATGTTTGGTGACTTCCCGCCCAGTTCCAGCGTCACTTTCTTCAGGTTGCCCGCACTGGCCTGGACAATCTTCCTGCCTACCTCGGTTGAACCGGTAAAAGCGATCTTGTCAACATCAGGATGGGCAGCGAGCGCTGCACCCGCCGTCTCGCCAAAGCCTGGTACGATATTGACAACGCCATCGGGGAAACCTGCTTCCTGGATCAGTTCGCCTAATCTCAAGGCAGTGAGAGGTGTTTGTTCCGCCGGCTTGAGGACGACCGTGTTGCCAGTAGCCAGGGCTGGCGCGAGTTTCCAGCTAGCCATCTGCAGAGGGAAATTCCAGGGGATGATCTGACCAACCACACCGAGTGGCTCGCGCAGAGTATAGGTAAACATATTGGGGATTGAGACCGGGATAGTCTCGCCCTCTAACTTAGTCGCCCAGCCGGCAAAATAGCGGAAGTGATCGGCGGTCAATGGAACATCGGCTGCTTTAGAGTATTTGATCGGCTTACCGTTGTCCAGCGTTTCCAGTTCGGCCAACTCCTCAGCATGCTGCTCGATGAGATCGGCAACCTTCCAGAGCAAGCGTCCACGCTGCGAAGGAGTCATTTTCGGCCAGGGGCCACCCTCAAATGCTTTCCGTGCCGCAACGACTGCCCGATTGATATCTTCTACGTCCCCCTCCGCAACCTTCGCGAGCACCGCGCCGGTCGAAGGATTTATCGTATCAAAAGTCTTGCCGCTTGCAGCCTCCACCCACTGTCCACCTATGAGCATCTTGATCGGCTGCTGCTGTATAAACGTTCGCTGTGTTGTATCTATACCTTGCACTGTCATCGCTGATACCTCCTTTTTGAATGACTGGTAGAATCGTACAAGATAAAAAGCAAAAAGTCAATCTTTCTGCCCCCCTCTTTCTTTCTCTTTCACTATATGGTAGGATTTACAGAAAAGGCATACTCTGTACACTAGCAGATGTCTATTATTGATATTAAAATAGTTGGAAATAAAGATGGAGAGTATGAACCAACCTATAGAAACAATGCAAACAACTACTAAAAAGAATGAGCGAGCTGGCAAAGAGAAGCGTGTACGCCTTACACAAAAAGCGATCGTCGCGGCGGCTGCACAGCTATTTGCTGAGCGAGGCTTCGGCTCCACCAGCCTGGAGGATATCGCTGAGGTGCTTGGTGTGACCAAAGGCGCGCTCTATTATCATGTCAAAAATAAAGAAGAAATTCTGCGCCTGATCTATCTAAGCGTCCTCAACGTCGCTGAGGAGCCGTTGCGACGTATTGTAGAATCCGATCTTCCCGCTGTCGAGAAGCTCCACCGTGCCATCGAGCATCATATCGAGGTCTCGGCTGATCGCTCACCCGCGATCACTGTTTTCTATCGTGAACATCCCCATCTCACTGGCCCCTTTGCCCGCGAGATCACCCTGCGTCAGAAAGATTATGAGCGCTACTTTGAGCAGATCATCGAAGAGGGTCTTGACACCGGAGCTTTCAAGGCGGGCAGCGATCCCAAGATCATTATGTTCGGTATTCTAGGCATGTGCCACTGGCTCTCACAGTGGTATAAACCCGCCGGCCGCTACACTCCTCAGCAGATCGCCACGATGTTCACAAATATGGTTGAGCACGGCCTGGTTCCTTCCATTTGCTAACCATGTTTTAAACTTCAATTTCTACCGTTCGTTTAAAAAGAGGTCGGAAAGTATTGACTTTCCGACCTCTTTTAGGTATAATTCTACCAATCGTTTAAAAAGTGAAGGCTCACCCGTGTAGCGACAATTCCTCGCGGTCACGCTGC
>CAXTXB010000006.1:6983-8092 GCA_964247965.1 uncultured Dictyobacter sp.
CGCTGCGATCAAGCGGATTGAATTTGTTCTTCAGCGATCGAGCGGATTAGAGTAGGGAGCCAGGTAAAAAAGCGCGTTATCGTTCTTGTATGAGAAATTTCGCTTTTCAATGACCTTTTGAATCAAAAAGGAGCATCTTATGGCAATCGAGCTTGAGCAGGGGCGTGCCGGGCAGAGTGATGAGCAGCGTGTAGAGGAATTTCGTACGTATGTGAAAAATGGTGGGAAGGTTGAAACAACGGATTGGATGCCTGAGGAGTACCGCAAGTCGCTAACACGCTTCATTGAGATGCACGCGAACTCTGAATTAATGGGTGTTCTGCCGGAGCGTGATTGGATTATGCGTGCCCCTACTATTCACCGCAAGCTTGCTCTCACCGCGAAGATTCAAGATGAGGCCGGGCATGCCGAGCTGCTTTATCGTCTCGTGGAGGACCTGGGTAAGTCGCGCAGTGCTTGTATCGATGACCTGGTTGCTGGCAAGGGCAAATTCCACAATACATTTCACTATGCGACCAAAACCTGGGCCGATGTTGGTATGATTGCCTGGTTGGTGGATGCGGCGGCAATTGTTTCACAGCATGCTCTACGCGATTGCAGCTATGCTCCCTATGCGCGCACGATGCAGAAAATTTGCTGGGAAGAGTCGTTCCACATGATGCATGGCCGCGATATCGTTATCACGATGATGAATGGCACGGATCAGCAGCGTGCGATGGCCCAGGAGGCGTTGAATCGCTGGTGGCCTGCTTTGATGGTCTTTCATGGTCCGGATACGCCGGCCGAAAAAGATAAAGATATCCAGTGGGGTATCAAGACGAAGACAAACGAAGAGCTGCGTCAGGAGTTCTTGAATACTCAAGTTCCACGCCTACGTGAGATTGGTCTGGTAATTCCCGATCCTGAACTGCGTTACGACGAGGAGAAAGGTCGCTGGCTCTACAGCGAGCCGAAGTGGGATGAACTGCGCGCCATTGCTCGCAACCAGGGGCCAGCCTCCGCCGAGCGTATTGGCTTCCGCCGCATGACTTATGAGGAAGGCGAATGGGTACGCAATCTAATGCTCCAGCGCCGCGCGACCGTAACGGCGTAGTGGCAATTCCTTGCAG
>CAXTXB010000006.1:8102-31113 GCA_964247965.1 uncultured Dictyobacter sp.
AAAAACATGTAAAACATTAAGAAGAGAGTTGAAGCAGTCGTAGAAGGAGCAGTACATGTCGGAAAACGTGGCAAATTCTAGCATACATAATGACGAGGGCGAGGTCTTCGAGGTTTTCCAGCAAGACCTTAAAGATCCTGCTCCGCATCACGGGGGCAACTTGCTTGCCCCTGATGCTGAACTGGCGCTTCACTATGCCAAAGAATTCTACGGCCGCCGTCAGGAGAGCTCTAAACTCTGGATTGTCCCACGCTCCGCTATGCTGGAGGTGAGTGATCTTACTCATCTTCCTCCCTCGCTTCATGCGCTGTCTAATGCAAAATCATCAGACCTTTCTGATTCTCTTGCGTATACTACTGCCGAACCGACGGAGCAGGCGCAGGGGGGCTCTGACGATCCGCCTGTAGAATACGGCAATTTCGCTGTCTTTGTCCAAAAACAGCCTGGTAAGCATCTGACCTGGTTACAGGATCTGGAGGAGATGAGTCTACTTGCCGCCGTCGAAGCTGCTATCTCCAATGCAAGGAGCAGCGAAGGTGGCTATCTTCGACTCTGGCTCTGCCCCCGCAGCGCGATCGTGGAACTTACCGATCCGGACCTCCTGCAGCCACCGCTCGATCGTTCTTATCGCCGCCTGGATGGTTATAATATTCGTGAGAAATTGCGTACGGCTCGTCAGCGTGTGCAAGGTCAAGGAGGAGAAAAGTAGTATGGATGAGATAGTTGGACCACAAGCGGTGCCGGCAGAGCTCAAGCAGCCGCTCATAGAATTATTGCTGGGACTAGCCGACGATGAGTTTATACTTGGTTATTGGGATTCGGAGTGGACGGGCGTTGCTCCGATGCTAGAGGAAGACGTAGCGATGAGCTCGATCGCCCAGGATGAGATTGGCCATGCACGCCTTCTCTATCAACAAGTTGCCGCGCTCACCGGCACACCCATCGATCAGCTGGCCTATGGTCGTCAGCCTGAACAATACCGCCAGGTCCAGTTGGTCGAGCGTCATCGTGGCGATTGGGCCTTCACCATCGTCCGCCAGTTCCTTTATGATACGACTGATCAACTACGAATAGAAACGATAAAAAAGTCGACCTATGTGCCATTGGCACAGGATATCGCCAAGATCGAGCGAGAAGAGGTCTATCACCAGATGCACGTCCATGTCTGGCTTGAGCGCCTTGCCAATAGCACACCCGAAGCACGCCAACGTCTCGAACAAGCCCTGACACAACTCTGGCCTGATGCCCTTGCTATGTTCGAACCCTTCCCAGGCGAGGAAGCACTGTTGAAAGCTGGTATTCTCACCATCCCTTCCGCACACCTGCAGCAAGAATGGCTGGTCGCCATTGCCCCGGTCTTCGAGCGCCTGCATCTTACCTTACCTGTAACCAATTCCGCAATGACCGATTTTGAAAGCAAAGATACTACCACTATCGTTCCACGCACAGGCGGCCGTCGTGGACAACACATCCAGGACTTCCGCGACCTCTGGGATCAGATGACGATGGTCTACCGCATGGAACCACAAGCGCAGTGGTAAAACAAAAGACATGAGACGGCACGCAGAAAGAA
This sequence comes from uncultured Dictyobacter sp., assembly GCA_964247965.1. Classification (GTDB taxonomy): domain Bacteria; phylum Chloroflexota; class Ktedonobacteria; order Ktedonobacterales; family Ktedonobacteraceae; genus Dictyobacter. The sequence goes on from CAXTXB010000006.1 coordinate 9,676, forward strand.
GAGAGATAGACTATGCCAGACATGATCAAAACAATGCTCGACGAGCAGGATGTATGGAACGCATTAAAAGACGTACCTGATCCTGAACTGCCCGCGATCTCGGTCGTTGACATGGGGATCGTCCGTCGTGTTCAGATCGACGCCGACGCCTCTTCTATTCAGGTGGATATCACTCCTACCTTCGCAGGCTGTCCCGCGCTATCTCAGATCCGTTCAAGCATGCAGGAGCGTCTGCTCCAACTCGCCTCACATGTGGAAGTGAACGTCACCATGCAGCAGATCTGGACCAGCGATCTCTTAAGTGAGGATGCGCGCAAAAAGCTGCATGCGGTAGGTATTGCCCCTCCACCTAAAGTTGGGAAGGGGCGCGCATTACCCATGCTTATGAGCCAACCCTTAACCTGTCCTTATTGTGGCTCGCAGCAAACGACCCTCGAAAACGCCTTTGGCCCAACGCCATGTCGCGCCATCGTTTATTGCGCCAATTGTCATCAGCCATTTGAGCAGTTCAAGCCAATCTAATTGCGTTCTCGATGAACAAGGATGAACAATCAACAAGAAGGAGAGATGAAGCCATGTCACGCGAAGCAGTTCTGCTCTCGGCGGTACGCACGCCGATTGGGCGCTATAATGGAATCCTCAAGGATGTGCGCCCGGATGATCTCGCCGCGCTCGCCATTCGTGAAGCGGTGACGCGCGCAGGCGTTGATCCTGTTGAAGTCGAAGATGTTATTCTTGGCTGCGCGAACCAGGCCGGCGAGGATAATCGTAACGTCGCCCGTATGTCCCTCTTACTGGCTGGTCTACCCGTCTCTGTAGGGGGCCAGACCATCAATCGCCTGTGTGGCTCTGGCTTGCAGGCAGTAAACGCCGCCGCCCAGGCCATTGCAACTGATTCAGGTGATCTCTTTATCGCTGGCGGCGTGGAAAGCATGACGCGCGCCCCTTTCGTCATGGGCAAGGCTGAGACCGCCTTTCCACGTGGCAACATTACAATGTACGATAGCACGTTGGGCTGGCGCTTCACCAATCCACTTCTGGCTGCGAAGATCAGGACCAATTTGCCCTACGCAGCCATCAGCGCGCGGTAGCCGCCATCGAGGAGGGTCGTTTCGCCGAAGAGATTATTGGTGTATCTATCCCACAAAAAAAGGGCGAGACGATTACCGTGACCCGTGACGAGCATCCCCGCGCCGATACTTCACTCGAAGCTCTGGGCAAACTCAAGCCTGCCTTCAAAAAGGATGGCAGCGTCACGGCCGGCAATTCTGCAGGTATCAACGATGGTGCTGCCGCCCTGGTCCTGGCTTCAAGAGAATATGCTGAGAACGCAGGCATGAAGCCTCTTGCCCGCATTATCTCAAGCGCAGTCGCCGGCGTCGACCCTGCTTATATGGGACTGGGACCCATCGCCGCCAGTCGCAAAGCCCTCAAGCGTGCCGGCCTGAGCATCGCCGATATGGACCTGGTCGAGCTAAACGAGGCCTTTGCCTCGCAGTCTCTGCAGTGTACACGCGAGCTCGAAATCAATCAAGACAAGCTAAACGTCAACGGCGGAGCTATCGCGCTCGGCCATCCTCTCGGCGCTTCGGGGGCGCGTATCCTGACGACTCTGCTCTATGAGCTGCGTCGTCGTGGTGGTCGCTACGGGCTAGCGACGATGTGTATTGGTGTCGGTCAGGGTATTGCTACGGTGATCGAGTTGCTATAGTGTTCTGGCACAGCTCTTGTAGCGGATACCTAGCTCCGCGTCGCGACCATCCCGTGTAGCGATAAAGCGGAGAGGCCATTCAGGTTAAAGATACAAAAGGAGAAATTCCATGCCCTGGAACGAAGAAGTTGCCGCGCGTGACTATCTACCTGTGGAGGAACGCAGGACCTTGCAACTCAAGCGGCTGCAGGATACAGTTCAACGCGTCTATGAGCATGTACCATTTTATCGACAGGCGCTCGACGAGCGAAATATTCCACCTGCCTCGATCACAAGCCTGGATGATCTACACAAACTGCCCTTCACCACGCGTTATGACCTGATCGATCACTATCCCCTTGGCCTGCTCTCTGCCCAGGAAGATCAGTTGGTGCGTATTCATGCCTCATCAGGCACAAAGGGCAAGGCGAAAATAGTTGCCTATACCCGCAATGATATCGATATATGGGCCGAGGTCGTTGCGCGGGCTCTTGCTGCCGCGGGCCTGCAACCCGGCGATAGGCTGCACAATGCCTATGGCTACGGTCTCTTTACAGGTGGCTTGGGACTGCATTATGGCGGAGAATATCTAGGCGCAACGGTTATCCCGGTTTCGAGTGGAAACACTCAGCGTCAGATTACCTTTATGCGCGACTTGCAGGCAACTGCCCTGAGCTGCACTCCGTCTTACGCCCTGACGCTTGCCGAGGCGCTCACGAAGATGGGATTGGGGCCAGAAGACTTGCACTTGAAATATGGCATCTTCGGAGCTGAGCCATGGACGGGGGAGATGCGCGAACAGGTGGAGAAGGGGCTGGGCATTACCGCACTCGATATTTATGGCCTCAGCGAGGTGATGGGACCCGGCGTGTCAATGGAATGTATCGAGGGGCGGCGGAAAGAGAAGGTGCGTGGCCTGCATATCTTTGAAGATCATTTCTTGCCCGAGATCGTCGATCCTGTGAGCGGTGAACCTTTACCCTATGGGCGAGAAGGTGAGTTGGTCTTCACAACCATTACTAAAGAGGGCATGCCGCTCCTGCGTTATCGCACCGGCGACCTCTGTTCTCTCAACAACGAAACCTGTGCCTGTGGTCGCACGCTCGTTCGTATGAGCGAGATCAAAGGGCGTGTCGACGATATGCTCATCTTGCGTGGCGTCAACGTCTACCCCAGCGAGATCGAACGCGTCCTCTTCGGCATTCCAGAACTCGCACCCTATTACCAGATCATCGTCGAGCGCGTCAGTACCCTGGACGAAGCAATGGTCCACGTCGAGGCCACAACCCTATTTCAGGAACGGGTCGGAAAAGACAGCGTCGACAATGATGCCTGGACCGCGCACACCGAAGTCGATTTGCTACGTCAGAAAGTTGGCCGCGCACTACAAGATACGCTGGGCCTGCATATCGGCGTCAACGTCTTCACTTCTGGCACCCTTCCCCGGAGCGAAGGCAAAGCGGTACGCATCGTAGATCGCCGTAGATAGTGAACCATTTGCCTGCGGGAAGGTTGCTTGATGCGTCGTAGCCAATGAATTGCTTGGGGTACCTTTCCGCTTTCCTTTCTCTATAGATGCTGTAGATGCGAAAAGTATGGTAATTGATGACATTTCATCGTAAAATAGGTACAAGCTAATATATTTCTGATTCTATTTCGTGGATTGCTTTTACACTTTGTCTATTTAATTTAGTAGGAAATATTGAGCTGCGGGGTATAGTACAAAGACGAAGTGCAGAAGCAATTTCAAGACAAAGAAAGCGTCAACATACTATGAACATCGGTATTATGTTTCCTCTTACCATTCCTGATAACAATGGTTCTCATTTGCTCGACTGGGCGCGACAGGCAGATGCTGGCCCATTTTCGAGCCTGGGTATAAATGACCGTGTGGTCTATCAGAATGTGGATTCGCTGACTATGCTCGCTTCGGCCGCCGCCGTAACCAGTCGCATCCGCTTGATGACCAATGTTATTGTTGCTCCGCTGCGTTCAGCGAGCCTGTTGGCAAAACAAAGTGCAAGCGTAGATCTGCTCTCTGGCGGCCGCCTGACTCTGGGCTTAGGGGTTGGCATTCGCGAGGACGACTTCCTGGCTACCCATGCATCATTCCATGCGCGAGGGAAATATTTTGATCAACAACTCGCGCTCATGAGCCGCATCTGGTCGGGGCAGTCACTCAGCGAACAGGTCGAAGCTATTGGTCCTCGACCGGTTCAGCAAGGCGGTCCAGAAGTTCTCATCGGTGGTATCAGTCCCGCCGCTATTGACCGCGTCAAAACATGGGGCACCGGTTACATTGCTGGAACATCCTCGCCTGTCTCCGTAGACCAGCGGTATCGCCTGGCCGAAAAAGCCTGGAAAGAAGGCAGCCGACCAGGTCGACCCAGACTGCTTGCCAGCGCTTACTACGCTCTCGGTCCAAACACAGCCGAGCCAGCGCGACAAGCAATTATACATTACTACGGCGAAATTGGGCCGCTCGTTGCCAGCACGCTTTCCTCAACCAGAGAACAGGTGCAAGCGACCATCCGGGCATTTGCCGATATCGGCGCGGATGAACTCCTATTCCTGCCAGCCGTTTCAGATATAGACCAGCTTGCACGTCTTGTAGATGTGCTCTAAGGGAGAGTGTCCGACTCCCGTCGTATCCGTGTTCTTAGTTGATGAATTCACGCACTACTCGATACATTTCTTTTTATTTCATTTCATTTTTTGCATAATCGGTACAGCCACATTAAGATATTGTTGGCGAATTGGTTGTTCAAGCTCAAAGCGAAATGATTCTTGCTCTCAAAGCAAGCACAAATTTGGGATTCGCCAACAATATCTTAATGCAGCTGTACCGATTATGCAAAAAATGAAATGAAATAAAAAGAAATGTATTGAGCAGCGAAGCTGCACAATTGTATATCAGGAGGAGGCAAATGGCATCAACACATCGACAAACAATTGTTCATCAGCAGGACCCCTTAAATGCCGGTCCTACTTCTGATATTCTCCAGCAGTCCATCACGACTTCACAGGAACATTTCTTCGTTCGCACCCATGGCCCCATCCCGATCATTGACGGCACGAATTATCGTCTGACCATCGCAGGCCTGCTATCTTCCCCTTTAAAACTTTCGCTAGACGATCTAAAGCATCGATTTCCTATAGTCAATATTCCAGCCACATTGCAGTGTGCTGGATTGCGACGCAACGAACTGCTCGCCATTGCTCCCATCGAGGACGAACTGCCGTGGGGTGTGGAGGCGATCAGCAATGCTACCTGGCGTGGCGTTCCTCTGTGCTCTGTACTAGCTGCTGCGGGGATTGATTCTGAGGCTGAGTATGTAGAGTTCTGCGGACTGGATACCATACAGAAGGGGGATCAAGACTTTGGTTTCGGTGCCTCTATACCTATTGTTAAGGCCCTGAGCGAGGAAGTGCTCCTGGCCTATGAGATGAATGGTGAACCCTTGACTCCCGCGCATGGCTTCCCCTTGCGTGTCATTGTGCCGGGGTACATCGGCGCGCGCAGCGTCAAATGGCTCGGCACCGTCACGCTCCAAAAGCATCCCTCCACTAACTACTTCCAGTCGCGTGCCTATAAACTTTTCCCTCCATATGTTCAATCCGAGCAGGCCGATTGGGATCATGCTCAAACACTCACAGATCTGCCTCTCAACTCTGTTATCTGCCAACCAGGTGATGGTGCAGTCCTGCCTTCGGGTCCAACCACCGTGCGCGGCTATGCCCTTACCAGCGCTAGACACACCGTCCAGCAAGTCGAGCTTTCCTGCGATGGTGGCATTACCTGGACTCCTGCTCCGATCGTAGCGCGCCAATCTCCCTGGTCCTGGTGCTTCTGGGAGACCACTGTATATCTCCACCCTGGCCCTCATCAACTCATTGTACGAGCTACTGATTGCTCCGGCTATTCCCAACCTGCTGAACTCTCTCAACAGTGGAACTTCAAAGGATATATGAACCATGCCTGGCATCGTGTAAACGTGCAGGTTTTTTAAGGCCAGAATATCGTACAAGATATTCTCTTCTTTTGCTCTATCTAACAAAGGTCAAGTGCATCTTTCTAACTACCATTATTATGCAACTGCTTCCAGTGAACTGACTGGGGTTGTCCACAGGTACAGACCAGGATAACTGTTCCTGTTTTCTTCAGTGCAGCGACAATCCTATCTGTCAGCGCGTCAGGCACATATAACCGTGCCCCACAGGTAATACAGTTGATATCCATGTCGAGAAGGTCATAGGAACTAGAAGCCTTTTCCTTTTTCGTACTGTGTTTCTTCATATCGTCGTTGAAATTACCTGAGAGACGTCTTGCCATTTGATTTTCCCTTCTTCTATACATAAATACACGCAGAGCTCTATACTTAGTCCGTTCGTCCTTGCAGTCCCTGCCAAAGTGTACACTGATTCAAAGACCTGTTACAATGGCACCGTGTGGCAAGTGTGTAACAGCTGCGAAGCGTCTCAAACAGGCAAAAGCTGAATGCTTGCCATGGTTTGAAGAGTTTTTCGGTGATGAAATAAGGAGTTTGCTGTGACAAGAACGAAGCTACGATTACGACAAGAGCGAGAACAACGTGGATGGTCACAAGAAAAAGTTGCTGGGGAGCTGGGCGTGGATCGGGTGACGGTGAGTCGATGGGAGCGGGGTATCTCTGTACCCTACCCCTACTATCGTGCGAAGCTCTCTGCCCTCTTCGGCAAAGATGTTCAGGAATTAGGAATTCTGGACGAGGACGATGAAAAGGATATGTTCTTTCAAATGTCGGTCTCCCTTCCTTCTGCTCCCTCCACGCTTGACGTTCAGCAAGGTCCTATTTCTGACCCCGGAATTCCGTTTTCATTGATTAGCGCAAATCGTTTGATTGGACGCACTCGTTTATTGGAAGATCTCAAGCGGGGCCTCCTGAACCAGGAACGGAGCTCCGTAACTGTTCTGCAAGGATTGCCCGGCGTTGGTAAGACAGCTCTGGCCGTCACGCTGACTACTCATCCAGATGTGCAAGCGCACTTTAGTGATGGCATCTTATGGGCCGGGTTAGGAACCAATCCCAATGTCATCGAGGTTCTCAATCATTGGGGTACACTCCTTGGCGTCGCTACTAAAAGTATGCCGCATGATCTTGCAACCTGGACCCAGACGGTACATAATGCGATAGGTCAACGCAGGCTGTTACTGGTCATCGATGATGTTTGGCAGGCAGCAGAGGCTCTGCATCTTCTGATTGGAGGTCCCAATTGTATTCATGTAGTGACGACTCGCTTCCCCCACATCGCTGCCCAAATGTCTGAGGAAGATGCCTTTGTCGTTTCTGAATTGACAGAAGATGAAGGGGTAGCACTACTGGCACGCTTTGCGCCTAAGATAGTGGAGAGCGAGCCGGAAACTGCGTGCATGTTGGTCCGCGCAGTCGGCTGTTTGCCTCTGGCCCTGGTGCTTATGGGTAGATATCTGCGTACACAAGCTTATAGTGGGCAGCCCCGCCGTCTGCATGCTGCCATGCAACGTCTCCTGGATATTGAACAGCGTTTACGTCTCTCCCATCGTGCCTCTTCACTCGAACAATCTGCCACCTCGCTACGGGAGACATCCTGGTCTCTGCAATCTGCCATTGCTCTCAGCGATCAGCAGTTAAATGAGCAGACGCGAAAGGCGCTCTATGCCCTCTCGGTCTTTCCTGCTAAGCCCAACAGCTTCTCAGAAGAGGCCGCGCTGAGCATCCTACAGATGCCGGTAGAGATGTTGGATGCGCTGAGCGACGCAGGACTGCTAGAGAGTACCGGGCCTGGACGCTATACCTTGCACCAGATGATTGCTGACTATGCCCATGCCCACCTGACTGATGTCACTGCATCTCAGTACATGGTTCGTTACTTTGTTCAGTATGTCGTGTTGCACGAGGAAGACTATACCATGATTGAACGGGAGGCTCTAAATATTCTCGCTGCTCTGGAAAAAGCGTTTGAGCAGAAGATGAATGCAGAATTGGTGCGAGGAGTCAATGCGTTTACACATTTTCTGTACGTTCGGGGGCATGTGCTTGTCAAGGATTTGTTGCAACAGGCCTATCATGCAGCGCATTCGCTTGCGGACGTTCGCGGCACGATCTCGACGCTTCTTCACATTGGCGAAATCACGATGAAGCAGGGTGATTATTCTGCAGCAGAACGTGCTCTGAACGAAGGTCTGGACTTAGCTCGTGAGAATATCGATCTTAAATATATAAGTCTGCTCTGCGTTCAGGTAGGCGACCTGGCGCGGAAGCGTGGAGATGCGGAGTTGGCGGAGCACTTCTATCAAGAAGGACTCATTCTGGCTCGTAAGATTAATGCCCATGCATCCGTTGGCGAGCTTCTCAATAGCCTGAGCCAGCTTGCGTTTCATCGTGGTAACTTGAAGCTAGCTGAACGTTACTGCCGAGAAGCGTTGAGCTTTGCTCAGTATATGAAGGAGCATCAGCGCAATTACCTGCTGACGAGTCTTGGCTTGTGCCTCTGTCAGCAAGGCGATTACGCACAGGCGGAATCCTTCTATAAAGAAGCACTCACCATAGCAAGAAACATGGGTGATACAGAAAAGATAGCGCTCATTCTCGGGAACCTCAGCTGGTGGGCATCCTATCAGAGAGACTATACGCAGGCAGAAAGCTATTGTCAAGAAGCGCTCGTCCTGGCTCGTCACATTAGCTACTCAGACGTTACTGGTTTTCTGCTTGGGACTCTAGGCACTTTAGCCGGGGAGCAAGGAAACTATGTGCAGGCACAGAGTTATTTTGAAGAGGCTTTCGCTTTGATAGGGCAGATTGGAAGACATTGGCTCATGATGAGCCTTCTTAATTATTGGGGAGAAGTTCAGTTCAAGCATCAGCGCATAGACGAATCAGAGCAGACTTTTCTTGAAGCAGTAAAGTATATTCCTCAAGGAAGACAAGAAACGATTGCGATGGTTCGCTATAACCTGGCCCGTGTTGCTGCAGCTCACGGTAATAGTACCAGGGCGCGTCGCCTTGGCGAAGAGAGCCTGGCTATATTTAAGGTTATGGGGAGTAGGATGGTGCCAGAAGTCAACCAATGGCTGGATACGCTTGCAGAAACCGATATGCCAGCGCAAGGCGAGTGATAACAACAATGTAACATGACGCTATTTTCATCCGTGTCTACAGATAAGTAGTCATCTGTGCCGCCAAAGCTTTGCATCTAGTCTATTCATCCCTATGGTCAAAATGTACATCAGATCAAAGACCTGTTAGAATAACAGCAAGAGCGAAGTGTCCCAAACAGTTAAAAGCACGATGCTTGCTACGGCTTGAATAAGCTGTCGGCGATAAAACAAGGAGGTTGCTGTGACGAGAACGAAGCCTCGATTACGACAGGAGCGAGAACAGCACGGATGGTCACAAGAAAAAGTTGCCAGGGAGCTGGGGGTGGATCGAGTGACGGTGAGCCGGTGGGAGCGGGGTATCTCTCTGCCCTACCCCTACTATCGCGAGAAGCTCTCCGCCCTCTTCGGTAAAGATGTCCAGGAATTAGGAATTTTGGACGAGAACGATGAAAAGGATGCTGCGCATCAACTCTCTGTTTCGCCTTCTCTTGCTACTCAACAAAGCTTTGTTTATGATACCGCCATTCCATCCTCACTGATGAGTGCAAACCGCTTAATTGGACGTTCACATCTGCTGAGGGTGCTGAAACAGCGCCTCTTAAGCCAGGAACGCAGCTCAGTAACTGCTCTACAAGGTTTGCCGGGCGTTGGCAAGACAAGCCTGGTCGTTATGCTGACTACTCATCCGGGAATACAGGCTCATTTTGCTGATGGCATCCTGTGGGCTGGCTTAGGACCCAATCCCAATATCACCGAACTCCTCAATCACTGGGGCACTCTCCTTGGCTTAGATACAACTAGCAATGATATGCTGCGTGATTCAGCGTCCTGGACTGAGGCAATACGCTATGCGATTGGTCAGCGCCGGTTGCTATTAGTGATCGATGATGTCTGGCAGGCAGAAGAGGTACAACCCCTCCTGGTTGGAGGCCCCAATTGTGCCCATCTGGTGACGACGCGTTTCCCCCACCTCGCCGCGCAATTGTCTGAGGAGGATGCTATCGTCGTTCCTGAACTGACGGAAGAGGATGGCGTGGCGTTGCTAGCATGCTTTGCTCCCGAGATAGTGGAGAGTGACCCGGAAACCGCTTCTACATTAGTTCGTGCTGTTGGCTGTCTCCCGCTGGCCCTGGTGCTTATGGGCAAGTACCTGCGTACGCAGATCTATAGTGGACAGCCACGTCGCCTCCGTGCAGCCGTGGAACAGTTACTTAACACCGAACAACGCTTACGTCTCTCCCAACCTGCTTCTTCGCTCGAACGTTCTGCCTCTCTATCACATGACGTCTCCTGGTCTCTGCAATCGACGATTGCCTTAAGCTGTCAACAGTTAAATGAGCAGGAGCGACAGGCACTCTACGCCCTTTCGGTCTTTCCTGCCAAGCCCAACAGCTTCTCAGAAGAGGCTGCTGTTGCTGTGATGCAGATGCCAGTAGAGATGCTGGATGCTCTAAACGATGCCGGGCTGCTGGAAAGTAGTGGACCTGGTCGCTACACTCTGCATCAGACGATTAGTGACTATGCATATTCTGCATATCTGCATGTGTATGACTCTCTGGTCCATCAGCGCTTCGTTGACTACTACATCAGTTATGTAGAGGCTCATCAGACAGATCATAGAGCCATTGAGCGAGAACATACTACTATTCTGGTTGCGTTGCAGACAGCCTTTGAGCATGAGATGAGGGAGGAGTTGGTAAGAGGAGTGAAGGCTTTACTCATTTTTATGCACGACCGAGGATGGTATTGTCTTGCTGATCTCCATCTTCAGCGTGCTTACCAGGCTGCCATGGCACTTGATAATTCCGTTGATGTCGTTACCACTCTGCTCTACCTGGGAGGACTAGCGGAGAAGCAAGGAGATTATCAGCAAGCGAAAGCGTATCTGCAGCAAGGACTCGTCTTAGCTCGTCGTTTAGGACAGCAAGAAAGCGTCTGCTATTTCCTCTCTTTTCTTGGCTGGACATTGCTTGAGTGGGGAACCTACGCGCAAGCAGAAGCGCATTTCCATGAGGGGTTAACCCTCGCGCGCCAGATGAACGTCTATGAGAGCCAGTTTTACTCACTGCCAGGTTTGGGTACAATCGCATTGATTCAAGGGCATTTCGTACAGGCAGAAACGTGGTTTCAGGAAGGGCTCACCCTCGCCCGTCAGATCAATCAGCCTGGCTCTGCATGCTTACAGCTAGTGGGACTGGGCATAACGTCCACATATCGGGGAAACTACAGACAAGCGGAGAGGTATCTCCACGAAGGGATTGCACTGGCTCGGGAGCTCAACCGAAATGATCAACTTAGCCTGCTGCTGGCAGCCCTGAGCGAAGTGACTCGTCAACGCGGGAACTATGCCCAGGCGCAGGTATATGCCGAAGAAGGGACGCTGCTGGCTCGTCAGATGGGTCTTGACGACCGCATCAGTATGTTGCTCGCTGCTCAGGCCCTGGTGTTCATGGATCAGGGCAATTATGAGCAGGCGGAGGCACAACTTCAGGAGGCACTGCTCCTGGCTCGCAAAATCAGTCATCGGGATCGCGTGAGTCTGCAGCTAGCAGGACTGGGAGCGCTGGCCCTGAAACGAGGAGACTATCAGCGGGCAGAGACTTACTTCCAGGAGGGTCTGAACCTGACTCAGCAGATTATACATACCGAACGCACCAGTCTACTGCTAGCTGGTTTAGGGGAGGTGGCCCGTCAGCGAGGGGACTACGAGCAAGCAGAGATTTACTTCCAGGAAGGGTTACTTTTGGCCCGCCAAATAAATCATCCTGATCGTATTAGCCTACTGTTGACTGGTCTAGGGGAGACCGCTCGTCAGCGAGGGGACTACGAGCAAGCGGAAAACTGGCTGCAAGAAGGATTGCTGGCGGCTCGCCAGATTGCTCGTCCTGATCGTATCACTCTAATTCTTACGTGCCTGGGTGCAGTGGCGCTTGACCAGGAAAACTACGATCAAGCGCAAACATGGTTACAGGAAGGGCTACTTCTGGCGCGCCAGATCAAGAACCCTGAACGTCTCGGCTTCGTCTTCGCTTATCTTGCGGCACTAACATGCAAGCAGGACAACCTGGCTCAGGCAGAAAAGTATTGTCAGGAGGCGCTGGCACAGCAAGTTGGAATACCAGGCCTTATAGCACAAACGCTCTCTCTACAGGGAGAAATCCAAATGGTGCAACAGCAGTATTCTCATAGTGCTGCATCCTTCCGAAACGCATCCAAGCATGCTCCACAGGAAAACCAGGAACTGCGCGCCCTCATCCAATTTGGTCAAGCTCGCCTCCTTGCTGCTCAAGGCAAGCTACTTGAGGCACGAACTCATGCGCAGACAAGTCTGGCTACATTGGAGGCAATCGGTAACTGGAAAAAGCAGGCAGTACGACAATGGCTTGAAATGGGCGATGCCCGGGCTTAGTCAAGTATAGCTTGCTCCTCTCTTTTTGGCGGCTGAGTTCCCCATGCAGTAACAAATCGCCAGGTTGCGAAAAAGTCTGCGTGCTGAATCTCGTCTAGCGCCCTTTGATACACCACCTCGTAATCATCGGGCACACGCGTCCACTTGCGCAGGAACGGTACTATCGTTCGGAATAGGTACTTTGTATTTTCATATAAATGTTGCCCTTCAACAGTACCTGCACGATATTCCAATAAACGTACGCTCGTCTGAATATTTTGAAGTCCGTACTGCTGAAGTAGGTCTGTGAGCTTGCTCGTCAGCCCGTCGCTGGACTGTGCGAAGTAGTGTCCTGAATGATAGAGCGCCTGAAGTAGCATCTCATTAAGTTGGGTAAAAGCCGGGTCAGGACTATCCAAAATCATATCAGATTCCATTAGTCTGATTACCCCGCCTGATTGTGCTACTCGGCTACATTCGCTCAAAATATTTGGCCAGTCCCAGGTACGCGCATAGCTCTGGCCCATGCGCTGACTCACCAGGTCAAAAGAGTTATCGGGAAATTCGAACTTGCTTAGCAAGTCTATCGTATGAAACTGAACCCGGTCAGCGACCTGCTGTGCTTCTGCCTGGGCACGAGCATACTTGATCATTCGCTCATTCGCGTTTACTCCAATCAGCGACTTTATGCTTGGGTAGGTTTTCGCAACCTCAATGAGCCAGTGGCCAGAACCACAACCGACATCTAATACTTGCTGAAAGATGGTAGGATCAGGCTGCTCCGGCAGAACTCCGCCCATCCCTGAGATTAGCATCTGGTCCTGAATCTCCAGGCGCGTGAGTTCATCTTTGTTGGACCGCTCTTGCACAAAATATGTAGTGGGCTGCTCTTGACGAGGGTTTGGGGAAGTAGACATGATATTTGCCCTCCTTGCTTCTAGTTTTGCTGCCCCCTGTCTTAATACATGAAACTCATGCTATTATGACAGGCTCTTCAGGTATATATTAAAAGCTTATGCTCTTTATATTACTATTTATTTAGGTTCAAACATTCTTCTTCCTGTAGAGAAATATACGCTTTAACCCATCTTTTTGGCTAGTGAGATCATGTGACAACTATGTAACAACTCTGGGTCAACTTCTCTCCTTATAGAGCTTACAAGCGCCTCTACTCGTCTTTGTTTTTATAAAACGCTCTTGTAGAGTGATACACAAGGTGTTATTTTGCTCGAAACGTCCGTTGTCTTAGATACAAATAAGAGAAAATTGCTGTAGAGGTTAAAGACATGTCGTTGGGGTGTACGGATGTATTTTAGTTAAGTTCTCCTGATATCTAGACAAAAAGGAAAGAAGTATCATCATGCAAAGAGTCTCATTGCTTCGGCTTATCCTCCTCTTAGAAGGTAACAGGGCAATGAGAGCATTGCTCACTGATCTCCTCGTGCAAAATACGAGGTGTCGTGTGGCTTATGCCTCAACAGAGGGAGCTATGTTCAAGTTTATTCAGCATATCAAACCTCAACTCATTATCGTAGATGTACATAATAATGGAAGCTACATAACCCTTCCTGATCGCTTGCATCAACTTCCAGGCTATGAAGAGATCCCAATTCTCATTCTCGGTGCAACCTTCACGCGCGACGAACTGGATAGCCAGAAAGTGATCTATCTTGCTGATCCCCTGGATTTTCATATCTTTCTTGCGACTGTCAGGAGAATGCTGTTGCCTTAAAACATGGTCTGACTGGAGCTACGAATTTCCAGCGTTCTCATAGGACTCGCGAATATGTCTGCCATATTTGCCCTCACTTGCTCAAGTTCGCGTAGCGACACCCATTTCTGCCATAATATAGTAGAGAGTGTCAATGAGATCACTTTCGAAAAGCTTTGTTTCATTCAGCGCGCAAGGCACTCTAGAAAGGTTTATTTATGTCTAATCCGCTCCAGGATCTCGCGGTCTTCTCTTCGTTAAATAACGAGCAGCGCGCCTGGCTGCAAACGCAGAGTAGCGAGCTTACTCTGGACACGAACGCGCTTCTTTTCAGCGAGGGTGATCCGTCGCTCTGTTTTCATATAGTCATAAGTGGAATGCTACAGATGACGAAGCGGATCGAGGGCCGTGAGACGGAGATTGATCTGCTTGGTCCTGGTATGTTTACAGGCGATATAGGCCTCTTGATTGGAGTGCCGAATATCGCGACGGCCCGAGCTCTTCAGCCGACGCACCTGCTTGTATTTGGAGCGGATACGTTTCAGCGCTTGATTACGATGTCGCCGGCGGTGGGGCGGGCAATGCTTCCGTTGATGGGGGCGCGTGTGCAGGGAGCTGAGGCGCTGGTGCGTGAGCGCGAGAAGTTGGCCGCGCTGGGTAAGATGTCTGCAGGCCTTTCGCATGAGTTGAATAATCCTGCCTCGGCTGGCCGCCGTGCAGCCGATCAGCTTCAAAAGACATTTTCTGATCTACAAGCTCTTACTTTAGAACTGGCGGGCCTGTCTTTCTCATATGCTCAACAGCAGTATCTTGCCCACTTCTCCCAGCTTGCTCGGCAGAATGTGCCTCAGCCTGCCCGCGATGCTTTAGAGCTCAGCGACCTGGAAGATTCTGTGCGGGAATGGTTGGAAGAACATTCGATTGAAGATGCCTGGGACCTGGCCCCGACACTCGTGAATATCGGCTTTGGAGACGAAAAGCTGGCGGCCCTGGGAAACTCGTTCTATGATGATCAACTGGCTGTGGTGGTGCGCTGGCTGGTTGCCACGGCTTCGTCTCAGGAGTTAATTAATGCTGTGAGTACGAGTACCGCCCGCATCTCCGAACTCGTAGATGCCGTCAAGTCTTATTCACATATGGACGAGGCCCCACTGCAGGAGATAGATGTGCATGAGGGCCTGGAGAGTACGCTGAAAATTATGGAGTACGAGCTCAGGGACGTAGTTGTGACGCGCGACTATGATCTCTTGCTGCCCCATATCACAGCTTATGGCAGTGAATTGAATCAAGTCTGGACCAACCTTATTGACAATGCGCTGGATGCTATGCGTACACTAAAACAGGAGGAGCGGCGCTTGCAGATCCGTACTGCATGTGATGGAGCATTTATTCTGATAGAAATCATTGACAACGGGCTGGGTATCGCGCCAGATTTGCAGACGCGTATCTTCCAACCCTTTTTTACAACCAAAAGTGTGGGTGAAGGGACAGGTCTGGGCCTGGATATTAGTTACCGTATTGTCGTAAACAGGCACTCTGGTGATATCCGTGTGCAGTCGGTTCCCGGCGAGACACGTTTTCAAGTCCGGCTTCCAACCAATGATACCAACCTGCGGGCTACAAGCCAGAATGCTCCAGAGAGTAATTAGGAGAAAAAACATGCGTGCCGATATTGTGCCAGGCAATAAGTTCCCCGATTATGAGTTAACGGATCACGAGCGTGCGCGCCGCCGCCTGAGTGATCTGCAGAGCAACAATCCAATGATTTTAATACTCTCGCGTGGTCACTATTGCCCCAAAGATCATCAGCAGCATCTGGAACTTGCCGCCTTTTATTCAAAGATCGCCGTAGCCTATACATCCATCGTGACTATTTCGACCGATAATATCCTTGAGTCTAATGAGTTTCGCTTCGCGGTGGGTGCCCAGTGGCCTTTTCTGTCCGATTCTGGTCGCAAAGTACAGCAGGACCTTGAGATCCAGGAATATACCGACCCGACCCATAATCCAATGATTCCGTACACCCTGGTACTCGAACCAGGACTGGTCATCTACAAGGTCTATAACGGCTACTGGTTTTGGGGCCGCCCCTCTCCGCAAGAACTCTCGCTGGACCTGCGCGAAGTAACACGCAAGTGCCGACCCGACTGGGACCTTGCGACTCCAGGCCTGCGCGAAAACTGGGACGGCGACAAAACTCATTTCTTCCCATATAAACAATCAACAAGATAGGGGACTGTGAACGCATGCAACCTGTATCGTCCCTCGCAACAGAACCTTCCGTTTCATCGAAGCAAACGCTGCTCGTGCTTGGTGCCGGCCCAAAAGCCATTGCCCTGGCCGCCAAGCGTGCGGTACTGGCAAAGCTGGGTCTGTCCGTCCCTCAGTTGATCATCGTGGATCGCCAGGGCATCGCCTCCCACTGGTCGGGTCAGTATGGCTTTACCGATGGCAAGCAATCGCTGGGCACGCGTCCCGAAAAAGATATCGGCTACCCCTACGTCTCGACCTGCTGGGCCGACGAGAAGCTGAATAGTATGGTCGCAACGGAAATGCTGCACCTCTCCTGGCCCGGCTATCTTATCGAGGCTGGCCGCTATCCCGACTGGATCGATCGTGGTCGCACTCGCCCAACGCATGGCGAGTGGTTTTCCTATTTGCAATGGGTGGCCTCGCAGACCGGAGTGGATGTGACCCGCGCCCAGGTAAACTCGATTTCGCGCACTCCTGAGCGCTGGCGTCTCTCCTGTCAATCTACCACCACGCAGCAGGAGCTTACTCTGGAAGGGGATGGGCTGGTGATGACTGGCCCGGGCCGCCCGATTATGATCGGTGGTCAGCCCGCTGATCACCCGCGCATCCTCAACGGCGAGACCTTCTGGCTACACACTCAGGATCTGCTCGCCCGGCAGAAGACGGGCCAGTCGCCCATGCATGTCGGCGTCATCGGTACCGGCGAGACCGCTGCCGCCATCGTCGTAGAACTGGTGCAGATGCTCGATACGTCGTCTTTTATCGAGGTTATCAGTCCGTCGGGTGTGATCTATACCCGTGATGAAGGTTTTGAAGAGAACCGCCTCTTTTCAGATCCTGATGGCCGCATCGCTCGTGCTCAGGGCGATCATCAGCATACCCTGAGCTGGCTGGGCATGACGGAGCGCGACCGCCGCGAGTTTGTACGCCGTACCGATCGCGGCGTCTTTTCGCTGCAGGCTATGTCGGAGGTGAATCGTGCCGAGAATGTGCGCACTGTGATGGGCACGGCCAGACGTATCCATACTGAGCAGGAGCAGGTATTTGTCGATACGGAATATGATGGCCGAATTGAGCGCGATACCTACGATTATCTGATCGTGGCCATCGGCTTTAATCCGCTCTGGTTCACATCTTTACTCGACGAGCCTGCCCATCGCTATCTGTCTGATGTCACTGCTGGTCTGGAGCGCAGGATGATCGAGCGTGCGATCGGTGAGGATCTCGCCCTACAAAAGGTAACGCCCCGCCTGCATCTACCGATGGTGGCAGGCGTCGCGCAGGGCCCTGGTTTTCCAAATTTGAGCTGTCTCGGTCTCCTTTCTGACCGAATCCTGTCTTCTTATGTTAAACCGTCGTAATCGATCCCACTAGTGACAACCGCGAAGGATTGTCGCCACGCGGGTGAAAGAATTGGCGTTTGACGCAGCAATACGGTTACTTTCTACCTTTGTGAGCCGTGATACTCTTGGGAAGGGAGCAGAACTTCCCGCTTTGTATGTTTGCTCGTTGATAGTAAGAACTATTGAAGAGGAGCCTGTATGCCTGACAACAACAACCATGATCATCACAAGGTGGTGTTCCTGCTGGATGTGGATAACACGCTTGTTGATAACGATCGCGTGGCGCTTGATCTGAAGCGTCATCTTGAACAAGCCTTTGGACCAGAACGCCAGGAGCGCTACTGGGCTATCTTCGAGGAACTCCGCTCGGAACTGGGCTATGCTGATTACCTGGGAGCTTTGCAGCGTTACCGCGTTGAAAATATCCTTGATACCAATCTGCTCACCATCTCTACCTATCTTATCAATTATCCCTTTGCTAATCGCTTATTTCCTCACTCGCTCGATGTGGTGGAGCGCTTTCGCGACTGGGGGCCCGCCGTGATCCTTTCAGATGGCGATGTGGTCTTTCAGCCACGCAAGATCGAACGTTCTGGCCTCTTCGATGCCGTCGAGGGGAACGTGCTGATCTACATCCATAAAGAGAAGCAGCTTGACGATGTGGAGCAGCGCTATCCCGCCGACCACTATGTCCTGGTGGATGATAAGCTGCGTATTCTCACGGACGTAAAAAAGATCTGGGGCGACAAGGTCACGACGGTGTTTCCGCGCCAGGGCCACTATGCGCACGATGACAAGGCGAACGCAGCCTATCCCGCCGCCGATATTACGGTGGAAGATATCGGCGACCTGCTCAACTACGATCTGCCCGCCTTTCTGACAACGGCCAACGAGGAAGCGAAGCGATCATAGTTCTCGTTTAAGACTACAGTACAGGCTCACTACATTTTGTTGTCTTAGTTCATCTGACTAGCATGACTCGATTTCTTTGGAGGAGACAGTGCTGAAAGATACCGCGTTAAAGCTTGACCAGAATCGGCTGAACCGGATGATCCAATATTGGAACGCTGCAAATTACCTGACCATTGGACAGATCTATCTGCAGGACAACCCGCTCCTGCGCGAGCCCTTGCGCCCTGAACATATCAAGCCGCGCCTCCTTGGTCACTGGGGCACATCGCCGGGCCTGAGCATGATCTACGTGCATCTCAACCGTCTGATCCAGGATCACGACGTAAATATGATCTATCTCGCTGGCCCAGGCCACGGTGGACCCGCCATCGTTGGCAACGTCTATCTTGAGGGCACCTATTCAGAAATCTACCCAAAGATTACGGAAGACACTGAAGGTATACATCGTCTCTTCCGTCAGTTTTCGACGCCGGGCGGTATTCCTAGCCATGTCAGCGTACCAACTCCCGGCTCTATTCACGAGGGCGGCGAGCTCGGCTACGTCTTGATGCACGCCTTTGGCGCTGCTTTTGATAATCCTGACCTGGTCGTTACGGCCGTTGTTGGCGATGGCGAGGCGGAGACTGGCCCGCTTGAAGGCTCCTGGAAGGGCATTGAGTTCTTAAATCCCGTCTATGATGGAGCGGTTCTGCCCATTCTGCATCTGAACGGCTACAAGATCTCCGGCCCTACCGTGCTTGCCCGGCAATCCGACGAGCAGGTACGCATGCTCCTCACTGCCCACGGCTACGATGTCCACTTTGTGGAAGGTGACGAGCCCTTAAAAGTACACCAGGCCTTTGCCGAGGCGCTTGAGACCTGCTATTCCAAGATTCGTGCTATCCAGGCAGATGCGCGTCAAAACGGCTTTACCAGCCGCCCAAACTGGCCCGCGATCGTCTTACGCACGCCGAAGGGCTGGACCGGACCGAAAGAGGTCGATGGCAAGCTGATCGAGGGGACGTTCCGTGCCCACCAGGTTCCGGTAGAAGATGTCAAAAATAATCCCGCGCACCTGAAAATACTCGAAGATTGGATGCATAGCTACCATCCCGAGCAACTCTTCGACGAGAACGGCAAGCTTGTGCCAGAACTGGCTGAGCTCGCACCCAAAGGCGACCGCCGCATGGGCGCGAACCCACATGCAAACGGTGGCAAGCTCCGCGTCGATCTCGATCTGCCCGCCTTCATCGACTATGCCGTCAAGGTCGAAAAGCATGCGACCGAGCACGTGGAGTCTACACGTGTACTGGGCAAGATGTTGCGTGATGTCTTTACACGCAACAAGCAGCAGGCCAACTTCCGTCTTATGTGTCCCGATGAGACCAATTCTAACCGCCTTGGCAACGTGTTCGAGGTCGAGAATCGTACCTTCATGGAGGAGATCATCCCCATAGATGATCACGTCGCCAACACGGGCCGCGTAATGGAAGTGCTCAGTGAACACAATTGTCACGGCTGGCTCGAAGGCTACCTGCTGACTGGTCGCCACGGCATGTTCGTTACCTACGAATCTTTCGCCATGGTCTCAGCCTCAATGACCACTCAACACATCAAGTGGATGGAAGAGGGTCTCAAGCTCCCCTGGCGTGCGGATGTCTCCTCGCTTAACATTCTCTTAACGTCAACATGTTGGCGTAATGACCACAATGGTTTTAGCCATCAAGGTCCTGGCCTCATCGATACCGTCCTCACCAAGAAGGGGACAGTGTCGCGCATCTACCTGCCGCCAGACGCCAATTGCTTACTTTCTGTTGCCAATCACTGCCTTCGTAGTAAGAATTATGTCAATCTTATCGTGATTGACAAGCAGCCGCAGCTCCAGTATCTGAGTATGGAAGAGGCAATCGAACACTGTGCTCGCGGCCTCTCGACCTGGGAATGGGCGGGCAACGTGTCGAAGGATGAGGAGCCCGAGATTGTGCTGGCCTCCGCAGGTGATATCCCGACCATGGAAATCCTGGCAGCCACCGCGTGGCTTCGTCAGCACGTTCCTGATCTAAAGGTTCGCGTTGTCAATGTGGTGGACCTTATGGCTCTCTTCCCGGCCGATGTGCACCCACACGGCAAAGACCAGGCGACCTTCGTCAGTATGTTCACTGCGGATAAGCCTGTGATCTTCGCCTATCATGGTTATCAGCGTGCCATTCACGAAATCGTCCACGGGCGACCCGATTCTGACCGTTTCCATGTGCGCGGCTTCAACGAAGAGGGCACCACAACGACTCCATTTGATATGGTTATTCTCAATGGCATGAGCCGCTACCATCTCTGCAAGCTTGCCGTCGAGTTTGCCCCAAGCCTGAAAGATCGCGCCGCCCAGCTCACGGCCGAATTGGACGATCTGATAAGTGAGCATTATAACTACTCCCTCGCCCACTTTGAAGACATGGCCGATGTCCGCGATTGGGTCTGGAGCGACTAGACTATTATTCATCCTTTTACTGTAAGAGAAGTGTAGGTCATGCCCAACATTTTAAAAATTAGGAAAATAGTGTTTTTGAAATTATTTTTTTTATGTGGGGGGAAAAAAATAATCTGTAAAACACGATGTTCCTCATTTTTCAAAAGTTCGGCATGAGTCATTATATTACAAGTAGAAAGAATTCTACTAGCCTGAGTCACACTTATAAAAAGTTGGAGGCAACGATTCTAGGCTGCGTTCTGCAAATTCCAAACGATGTAAGATAGTTCATCAAGGATGGCGTAAACACTACTGGCATCTATTCTGGCTGGTTGGAGGCGGCTCATTGTCTCCAGTTTGAGGTTAAGACGGCTAAGCTGGCGATAATTTTTTGGAGCTAGCTCTGGATGTTCCTCTAGATAAACAAACTGGCTACGAACAAGCTGCATTCCTCGTTTGATTGATCCGATAACTTTCGTCTGCTCAGAGTTGAGATATTTTAGATGTGCCATTGTTTTTTCCTCCTCAAATAACTATTCTTTTTTTGGAATTGTAAAGCGGTAATTTTTTTGATTAATTAG
>CAXTXB010000006.1:31123-43110 GCA_964247965.1 uncultured Dictyobacter sp.
TTTCTATCTAAAAACTTTTTGCTCCTTAAAAATTTTTTATATAGAAAAACATAAAAAATTAATTATATTCTTCAAAAAATGGAAAAGATGACTATAATATGATAAGTAATTGAGGGTGATATTGATGAAGAAGGAATCGCGTCTCCTGCGGATAGGTATCCTGGGATGTGGACCTATCGCCCAGGCTGCCCATCTTGAGGCTTGTCGCAAGGCGCGCAACACAGAGCTCTACGCCATCTGTGATCGCGCCGCCGACCTTGTAACCAGGATGGCAGCTATTCACGAGCCTCAGAAAACCTACCTGGATTATCGGCAGATGCTCGATGATCCACTTGTAGAGGCTGTGATTGTTGCCGTCGCCGACCAGTTTCATGTCGAGGCCGCGCTACAAGCCCTCGCCGCTGGCAAGCATGTCCTGGTCGAGAAGCCTTTAGGGGTGACCATTGAAGAATGCGAGCAGTTGCGCGATCAAGTGCAGCAGTCAAAGCTTGTTTTGCAGGTTGGCACAATGAAGCGCTTCGATCCCGGCATTGCCTTCGCCGAGCGCTTTATACGCGAAGAGATGGGACAGCTTTTAGCGCTTAAAGCCTGGTACTGTGATTCGACCTATCGCTACACCCAGACCGATAATCTTCAACCCATCCTGGTCAGCAGTACGCAGGCGAAACGGCCCGCTGGTGATCCAAAGGCGGATAAACGGCGCTATTACCTGCTCACCCATGGCAGCCACCTGGTTGACACGGCCCGTTTCCTGGGCGGCGAGATCGTGAGCGTCGAGGCCAGGCTGGTCGAGAAGTTCGGGGCCTACTGCTGGTTCGTTGCCCTGGAGTTCGTCGACGGCAGTGTGGGCCACCTGGACCTGACCATTGCTGTGCGCATGGACTGGCATGAAGGCTTCCAGATCTATGGCGAGCACGGCAGCATCGTCGGCAAGACCTATAATCCATGGTATTTTCGCTCAAGCGAGGTAGAATGCTTCTCGACCCGCGACGGTCAATATCATCGTGTCCTTGGTGAAGATGCACATTTTTACAAGCTCCAACTTGAGGGATTAGCCGACACGATTCTGGAGGGATTACCTATGCGCGGAGCCGGTGTGGAAGAGGGGATTGCAGCGACACGCGCCCTCGTTGCCATCGCCCGCTCGGCTGAAACTGGCAGCCGAGTACGGCTCTCGGATACCACTGGAGGTGTATAATGTCTATAGTGCCTGGAATTTTTGCCAAAACCTTCTTGCGTCCAACCCTTGAGGAGAATCTGGACGCCGTCGTAAGCTATGGGCTACATCATGTCCAGTTCAACATGTCATGCGCTGGCCTGCCAACCCTACCCGACAGCATCGAATCGTCTCTCATCGAGCGTATTCACAAAGAGACTAATGCTCGTAACATCACGATAAGTGCTATGTCCGGCACCTATAATATGATTCATCCCGACCTTAACGTACGCAAAGCTGACTTGCAACGCTTGCATGTACTCGCCGCCGCCTGTAAAGGTATGGGAACCTCGATCATCACGCTCTGTACGGGCACTCGCGATACAACCGATATGTGGCGCTGGCATCCCGACAACAGCTCTGAAAGTGCATGGACGGATCTTTGCACAACTATGGAGGGGGCATTACAAATTGCCGAAGACGAGAACGTCATCCTCGCCTTTGAGCCGGAGCAGGTCAATGTTGTTTATTCTGCTTCTCGTGCTCACCTCCTCTTGAACACTATGCGCTCTTCCCATCTTAAGGTCGTCATCGATCCCGCCAACCTGTTTACTCCCAATAGTGCCCACAACCTATCCGACATCCTGGATGAAGCATTCGCCCTCCTTGGTCCAGACATCGTCATCGCCCACGCCAAAGATAGGCTCCCTGACGGAACAGTTACCCCTGCCGGCACTGGTATTCTCGATTATGATCAGTATCTACGCCTCTTACACTTTGTGAACTTTGAAGGGCCACTGATCTTGCATAGCCTTGATGAAGCGCAGGTTCCTGCCGCTGTGCGCTTCCTTTCCAAGAAATGTGTCATTTGACAGGAGAAGGGCAAAAATTTGCATATTCAATATCAATTTGATAGAATTCCTTCAGAAAAAGGACGTATCATTCGCTTAATCCTGCTCCTGCTCTACATCAACCTTACATCAGGGCCACCAGCAGCCGACTTCCAGCGTGGCAGAGCAGACTTCTGTTATCGCCTCCTCGCGCCCCACTTTCTGTAGAGCAGGAGCCAGAGGGACGAGATCGATGAGTGTATCGCGACGTGTATACTGCGCTAGGAGATGCAGGACCTCACGTAGTACAGGATAGAGTAAAGCAGGCGACGACTGCTGTACAAGGGGCGTAGCAACCTTAAGAAGTTGTAGAGTGAAGGACACATCGCCACTCTCATGAGTTTTCTTTGTTGTTCTATCAACTATCTTTTCCCAACTCTCCTGAGAGAGTGGACGCAGAATAGCCTCTAACACCTGCAACCGGTAATGTTCTGTATTGAGCGACCAGGTGAACTCCAGCATACTCTGTAGCAGCTCTTCCGGAATACGGGTTGATAGTTTTGTAAGCAGCCAGGCCCGGTCCTCTTCCGGTTTCACATTCTGTATCTCTTCTAAAAACGCAGGTACAAGCGCCCGCGATCTTTCATCGGAGAGATGCGCAACGAGCATAGCCATCTTACGCAGACTCCATCTTCTCTCCCAGGCCACGTGTGGAAGGGCTTCGGCCGACACTTCTCCTGTCTCGCGCAGAGTATTCAGCATCTCTACGCAAATTTCTTCAGAAAGATAAGGAATCAATACTTCGAGCAGCTCTGCTTGAAGCTCTCCAGAACGCAGCATCTGTACTATCTGTAGGGCTTCTGTAAGCCTTTCTTGCGGCAGAGAGGGGATCAGCGCTTTGAGGACCTGCATCTGTAGAGGAACCGTCTTGATTGTCTGCATCATTTGCCAGGCCTGGGGGAGGAAGGCGTCAGGCACAGAGGAAGCTAGATGCATCAACATCATTGCCTGTCGCCTGGGGTTTTGTATAGTCTGCACAATCTCCCATACCTGCGCAAAGTGCTGCTGTGGAACACGAGGAAGCAACTTGTCGAGCAGAGGCGCACTCACCTCTTTCAGAGGAATAGCCTGGACAGCTCTCAGGAACTGCAAGAAGTAGTCCTGCGGGACACGGCTGACCAGCGCTTCCAGCATCTGCCAGCGCTCCTTTTCATCGGAGAGGGTTGGCATCATATCCCATATCTGTGAGAAGGCACGCTCTGGTACACAGCGGGCCCGGCCGAGCAAAATACCTAAACGGTGCTTTTTATGCCTGGTTGCCGGCAGAGTGTCCCACACTCGGGCGAACTGCTGCTCCACCAGATTTGGGGCCAGGGCCCTCAAGACCCACATCTGCCATCCTTCATCGGGAATCTGCATAACAGTATCCCAAAACTGAGCGAAGAAGCTCTCGGGCATACGCAGCGCCAGCACACCGAGCACTACTATGCGTCGTCCTTCGTTGGATATCGTCATGGCAGCCGTCCAGAGCTGTGAGAAGGAGTCCTCGGGCGCGCTTTGACCTAATGCGCTTAGCAGCTCGCTCCGTGGAGTCTCGTCCTGCAAGCTCTGCACAATCTCTAACAGATGTGTAAGCATGCTCTTTGGGCCATTGGCCACAAGAGTCGCCAAAATCTGCGCTCGCCAGCGCTCGTTCTGTAGCGCCTGTACGCATTCTAAAAAGTGAGAGAAAGACTTCTCTGGTACATGAGGAGCCAGCACATCGAGCAATTGCGTCCGCTCCTCATCGCTCTGTAGTGCCTGTACGATCTCTAGTACGTTCTCAAACAGGTCAACTGGTATATGAGAAGCGAGGGCCTTCAAGACGCGCGCTTGATTCGTTTCATCTCGCATCATCTGTAGAGCATTTATTATTACCCGCGCCCTTACAGATGAGAGCATAGCAGGCAGGAATGAAGCATAGGACGCAACGAGGTGCGCCCGTTCAGTTTCGTCCTTGATCACCTGGAGAACCTGTAGCATCTCCTGCACACGTTCAGCCTTTCGCTCTTCAGGTAAAGAGGAAACAAGAACCTCCAGCACTTGCGCGCGTTTCTCTCTATCCCTCATGCCTCGAATGATGTCTAGAACTTCGGAAAGATGCGCCTCGCCAATGCGCGGAGCCAGAGCGATCAGAGTCTGGGCCTGGTACACTTCTTCGCGCATTGTGCTCACAGCTTCAAAGGCAATCGGCAACCACTCTGCGGGCAGATGGCTTCCCAGTTTGGTGAGGATATGCGCACGTTGCTCCTCACCATACATACGCCACGTAAAGTTAAAGACCTCGGGCAGAAGAAAATCAAATATTTTTGCTAGCGCGCCTTCCGACAAGCGAGGAGTGATCGCTAGTAGTGTCTGTAAGCGCTCTTCGCGTTCGGGAATGTAGTGGAAGACCGCGGGCATATTAAAATACTCGCTGCTGATTTTTCCAGCCAGGGGTGACTCTAACTCGGCGAGCAGCCATGCATGGTATCCCTGATCCTGAATTGTCTCAATAATCTCTAGCAAACGAGAGAGCAAAGCGTCATGAGCGTAGAGGGCAAATTGAGCAAGGAGTTCCGCCCGTCTCCCCTCATCCCAGGTCGTCTCGACACTCTCCAGCGCCTGCTCCAGGAGATCCTGAGGCAAGAGTGGGATGAGTTGCAACAATGCTGTTGTCCGAGCTTCCTCGCTTTTCATTGTCAGCAGTGTTTGTTGAACTTCGGGAAGCAATTTCTGTGGCAGATATGGTAGCAGGTTGCATAAAGCACGGGTACGATAGTTTTCATCCCAGTGCAATTGTATCTCTTGCAGCGCCTGCCGCAACCGTTCTTCAGGAAGGAATGGAGCCAATCTGACGAGCACCTCGATGCGGTACTCTCGATCCTCGATCTCCCGCTCTAATGCCAATACCTCCTGCACTGTCTCCGCCTTTAACTGCTCAGGGAGGGAGGTAACTAGTTCCGTAAGGAGACGAATACGCACAAGCCCATCTTGCATAGCAAGAGTCTCATGTAAGACTTCTTGAAGCAAGCCTTCTGAGAGATAAGGTATCAGAGGAGAGAGCGACTGCGCCCGGTATCTCTCCTCCTGAATTGCGCGTACCAGTTGTAGCACTCGCCCATGCTGTTCGACAAAGGAGTGGGGAGCAAGCCCTTCCAGAGCCAGGGCGCGATACTCTTCCTCTTGTATCTCCTGCACAAAATCAAGGGCCCTCTCAAGTAATGATTGATATGGGGCGAGGGCTGGCGCCAGTTCCGCCAGCACACCGGCTCTATCGGCCTCATCTTCAATCGTCGGTATGTTCTCCATGATCTGCCAGAGAAGTTCGACCGAGAAGCGAGAAGCCAACTCGATCAACGTATCGAGACGGTCATACTCATTCTTCATAGCCATCACCGTATCCAGTGCCTCTTGCAGAATATCTGTCCGCAGCGGCTCCTGTACGTAGGGTGCTAAACCTACCAGTTCCCGCGCACGTGGTGCCAGATCGGTAATCAAGCGGATACTAGCCAGCCCCTGTGCAGGTGTCCAGACCCGTGTTTTCACAGCCTCCAGCATTAATCTGGGAGATATATTGCTGGTGACACTATTGACGCTTACCTGGCTGAGGAGGCTCCGTATCTCTTCTCCGAGATAAGGAGCGTGACCTGCAGTCTGCGTTGCATCTCCATCCGTGCGTTCCGCCGCACGCCACGCGCGCTCGACATCACCCAGAAAACCTGCATTTGCCCTATCTAACTTCTCCCAGGCACGTCGCCAACCATCGCTCACCAGCCTCAGTAGGACAGGTGCATCGGCACGGGCGCGCTCCAGATGAGCACCGTAATACTGCACGATATAGGGTGACGCATCTTCAGGGGCTACTATTCCTTCGTTGAGCGCAGCAAGCGTTCGCTCACCCCATGAGAGAAAGGACTGCTCTACCTGCTGGCGCTCCTCCGGACTCAGACGCTCCTCAAGAAAGTAGTTTCCCAGGCGGGGATGACTGAAGACATACCCCTGATGTATGCCATCACCAGTGACGAAACGCGCCAGAGATGTCATATGCTGATCAATATCTTTTGATTCAAAGTCCGCTGCTTCGGGAACCAGACTCAGGATATCTGCTTTACTTAATGGACCAAGTGCGCCAGCCAGCAGATTCAACACCGTCTGGGCGGCTGCCTCTCGTTGAGGTGCAGTTTCGCTCCACAGGAGGCGCTGATCCTTCCACCAGCGCTCAAAGTAGCCAGCCAGTCCTGGACGGATCGCGCGCAGGTCCTCCGGCTGAAAGCGCACCGCCTGCTCGCCGCGCTCCCATAGATCATCAACATACAGGCGGACAAGCAGAGGATCACCCTCACTCAGGCGGTAGAGTTCAGAGACGATATTGACGCGTGTGCCGAGAAGATCAAGGGGAAAGCCCATCTGCGTCAACACATTGGCGATACCGGTCCGATCCAATGGGTAGAGTTCCATGGTGCGTGCGAGTCCAGGTCGCGTCCAGTCCAGATGGTGTAACCAGGCGTCAGCATCACGATCGTTGGCGAGATAGCGGGCGGAAAGGACTATGCGCAATCCCGAAGGTGGCTCCAGCGGGAAGAGACCAGAGCCAGCCGACCAGTCTGCCGCTTCGTCTACACCGTCCAGCACCAGGAGCAAGGAACGCCCATCAGATAAGGGGCGATTGATGTAATCCACGAAGAGGCCACGCCAGACCTCCTCATGCATATTGGGATCTGCGGGCACCTTCTCTCCGTGAAGCTGAGCCAGTAGAGCTACCAGGGTAGGAAAGGCTACACTTGCCAGGTTTGTACGAAAGCGAATGCTCACTGGGAAATAAGCAACAGCGAGGTCTCGTCGGGCAAGGAGCCGCTGGCACCAACGCAAGAGGAGAGCGGACTTTCCGCGACCAGCCGGGGCTGCCAGAAGCAAATAGGGAGAAGCCTGCGCATCAGCAAGCCAGAGATTGAGATGTTCGAAGTCTTTTTCACGTCCACCAAATGGTACGGGATGCCGGGAGTTTCCTAGATATTCAGCGAGAAAATTTCTTACGCGAGCAACATAATCGGTGGGCAAGTCACGAATTCCCTGTGTCAGAGCATTTGCGACCATGGTAAAATCAGTAGGTGCCAGCATCTGATGCTCATCGTCCATGCTGCAATCCTTTCTGTCGTGAATAAAGCCTGATGGGAAGGTAGTGAGACGACATGAATAGGAAATTCTTTTTTTGGAGATAAAATAGTATGTGTAAGGTTTAGTATAGTATAGCATAGATAGAGCTTCTCGCACAAAGTTAGCACCTTTAAGACAAGGCTTTTTGGTGTACTCATTTTAACGCAAAAGCTTCTCAAGAAGCAATTGAATTGCTTCTTGAGGTTGAGTACAGAAATGCCTCATTTGTGAAGCCACATTGCAAAGGCATGTAAATGATTTTCCTATTCTAGCAAGACCTGGCTTCCTTTTTTACTCTCTTGGGACTTTCGGGTACACCAAAAAGCCCTGAGAAACACGGCAAAAATTTGCATATTCAATAACAATTTGATGTAATTACATTAGAATATTGAAAAAATTCCTGGATCATCTATTACAGATACGGAGGAAGTTTTATGCATTTTGAGCAAGACCATGAGATCTTTGGTCGCATCACTCGTATCGAGCAAGGTCTTTTTGCTCCGAGCAGTATTCTTGAACGTCGTGTTCAAAAAGCCAGTTTACTTGATGAGATGGAACATTATAAGATTCCAGGGGTGAGTATCGCGGTCATCCATCAAGGTCGCATTGAGTGGGCCAAAGGCTATGGAGTCAAGAGTGTAGAGACGCAGGAGATGGTCACCAGCGATACTTTGTTTCAGGCGGCCTCGATTAGCAAGGTAGTGACTGCTGCTGCAGTGTTACGGTTGGTTGATGAAGGGCGGCTCGATCTTGATGAGGATGTCAATACCTATCTCCTCACCTGGAAGCTTCCCAGTATTCTATCCTGGCAACCTCATGTCACCCTGAAACAATTGCTCTGTCATGGAGCTGGCGTGACTATACACGGCTTTCCCGGTTACACACAAGATGCGATGAAGCCTGCCCTTGAGCAGGTGCTTATGGGACAAAAACCGGCTAATACGGACCCGATTCAGGTCAATGCCCTCCCTGGTACTCAGTTTCGCTATTCCGGTGGTGGCTACTGTATCCTTCAACAAGTCTTGATGGATGTGACAGGTCAGCCCTTTCCAAAACTGATGCGAGAAATCGTTTTGGACCCAGTAGGGATGCATCAAAGCACGTTTGACCAACCACTCTCCCCGGCACTCGTCGATGCAGCTTCTACAGGTCATCAAGCCGGAGGGAAACCAGTCTTTGGCAAGTGGCATATCTATCCTGAAATGGCCGCTGCTGGTCTGTGGACAACTCCTTCGGATTTGGCCCGTTTTGCGCTTGCAATTCAAAGTGCTTGGGCTGGTGAAATGGTAAGTTTCCTTTCACCAGAGATGGTGCATCATATGCTAACGCCTCAAGTGGAACCCTTTACAGGCCTGGGCCCTGTCTTACGTGGGGAAGGGATCTCCGCACGTTTCTCGCATACAGGCGGCAACGTAGGGTTCACTTGCTTGCTTGAAGGTTATGTTCAGGGGGGTATGGGAGCAGTTGTGATGACCAATTCTGACGAAGGACTTTCTCTGATTGAGAAGATTATGCCAGCCCTTGCTCAGGAGTACAGCTGGCCGGACTATCTCCCATTAGAAGCAGGTGCTCTTGGAAGAAGCTTTCCTATCTCTGACACCTTTACAGGGGAATACGAATTAAAATCAGGATTTACCTTTAATGTTATCAAGCAAGACAACAGCCTCTTCCTCCGGCCAACAGGTCAAAATATAATCAAGCTCTATCCAGAAACTGAAACCACTTATGTGCTGGACGGTCTAGATGCTCGTATCACGTTTGTAGTGAAGGATCAGGAGGCGGTAACGAGTTTGATCTTTAGGCAGAACAATAGAGAAATGGTAGCGAAGAGACTAAGAAGATGACCAACAACTTAGGCAAATACTTGTGGGGGACACGAGCTGCAATAAAAGAGAAAAGGGGCTGAAAACTTCAACCCCCTCTCTTCTTGCTCGCCTTCCCTCTGATTACTTCTTCGCGTTGTCCCCTAGAGCACGAAGGCTATCTAGTAGTGCAGCAGGCTCTAAGCGACGTGTGTGGTCCTCATGGACAAAAGCCAGGCGGATTGTTCCATCCCGGGCGATGATAAATGTTCCGGGCATTGGCAGTTCCCATGACTGATCGCCATCAAATGTTGGGACGTCCGAACCAATACTCGTGTAGAGCGTGCGGAATTGCTCCGGGAGGGCGAAGACGATTTTGTACTTGCGAGCGACGGTGTTGCCAACATCACTCAAAACCGTGAAGGTCAACTCTTTCTTCTCGATCGTGGACAGAGAATGATCGGGCGTCTGTGGTGAGATAGCCACCAGTGATGCTCCTAATGCCTTTATCTGCGGCAGAATATCCTGATACGCGTGAAGCTGAAGGTTGCAGAAAGGACACCATTCTCCACGGTAGAAAGTTACAACAACAGGACCGTGCTGAAGAAGCTCAGAGAGCGTTATCTGCTTACCAAAGGTATCTGGCAAGGTAAAGTCAGGAGCTTTCTCGCCCACTTTCAAACTATTTTTCGCAATGTCAGTTTGAACCAGAGTCTCAATGCTTTGGTAAAAGGTTGTCATAAGTTCAGGCGGTAATTGCCCGGCAGTCTGAGCTAGAAAGGCCTCAATCTGCTGCTGTAGGGTTCCATTAGGACCCTGCTCTATCGTCGTCATAGGTTTTCTCCTTGTTATTTTTGTGGAATAGATTGGTGAAAAAGGTAGATGATCCTAAAAAGCGTTATGAGCGGACTGTTAATGGAGATGAGCCAAATGTCTTAGCAATTTCGTGTGCTTGAGCTGTGGCAGCAGCACGAGCGCCTGCAGCATCGGGTGTTAGCATTGTTGGTTGAAAGCGAATGGTGGTGATATCGGTAATCCCGATGAAGCGCAACCAATCATCAAAGTAGGTCGAGTGGAAGTCACGTCCAAAAGCCGGACTTACCCCGGGACCATAGATGGCGCTGGTGTAAATGACCGCGGCCTTTTTGCCAGTGAGTAAGCCAGTATAGCCCCGCTGAGGGTCAAGGCGGAAGAGCAGGCCGGGCTGTGTAATGATGTCAATATAGTGTTTGAGCACATAAGGGATGCCAGCGTTCCACATGGGAACAGAGAACAGATAGCTCTCGGCAGCATTAAAACGGTTGAAGGTCGCCACGATTTCCGACCAGGCCTGGGCCTGGGGACCGACGGGTGTTCCGCCGCCAGCGACGGCCGCCTTCGCCCCAACTTTCACCCCGTCGAAGGGGATCAGTGGCTCGGACCATAGATTCAGGGTGTCAATACTAACATCCGGATGAACGGTACGATACGTTTCCAGGAATGCATCGGCGAGTCGCAATGACTCAGAGGTCTCCCTGGAATTTGGAGACGCCGCAATATGAAGTAACGTAGACATGGTGAAATCCTTTCGCGTACATCGTGAATTATGGGTACAAATGGGAGAATTGCAATGCTTGTTGCAAAGAAACTGCAGTACCCCTTCTTTTCTTTATGCTGGGGAAGCAAACAGCTTCATCACGAAGTCGTTTGCTCCTCACCGACTGAGACCAGCGTCTTGTCAGATTGTGACAGTTTAAAACTATTGTTGTTCTGTATCTAAAAGCAGAGTGCGGCGGAATGTTGGCGTGTTGATGAGTCGGCGCAACGTGATCGCCTGATCGGGAGGAGCAAGAAAGGGTTGCTCGCGAAAAACGCTGGCATGTTGCTGTTCGATGAGAGAGTCGATTTCGTTGGCTCGGCTGGGAGCAAGCGCGGAGATCTGTCCAAGTCGCTCACGAGTGAATCGACGATGATCAGGATCAATGTAGCCCTGCTCGACAAACGAGCGTGTTTTGCGGGCACAGCGGCAGGGATTCGCCTGGTTAATAAGGCCGCACTTATTATTCATATAGTTGTAGAGATCATGGCGAGCGCGGGTAAGCAGTTGGCGGAAATTGCTGGGCGAAAGGTCCATGAGTTCTGCCCCAAGTTCGCTCTTGACCCCGAATAATTCTCCTAGAATATAGACCATCCGTTGCCGTTGATCCAGGCAGAGGAGCATAGCTTTTGTGCAGCCAATTTTCGCCTCCTCGATCAGCACAGGCAGCGGGAGAGATCCCTCAGCTGGATCAGGCAACGCCTGATCCGGAAGCTCATCCATCAATATTCCAAGCTCGGAAAAAGTAACTTCTACATGCTTTTGCTTGAGGTTAAGGATATGGTTGACCACAATTCGATAGAGCCACGTCCTGAAGCTACTCCTGCCCTGAAAGGTACTGAGTTTGGTGAGCATTTTGAGCAGTACCTCTTGCGTGATGTCCTCCGCCTCCTCGCGCTTGCGAACCATGCGAACGGCGATATTAAAAATCCAGGCTTGATGCCGCTGGATAAGTTGTTCAAGCGCATCCCAATGCCCATCGCGGGCCTGGGCCACAAGGCTCTCATCGGTGACGTCCGAAGTGATCGTTTCAGTGAATGGATTATACATAGCTATATTCTTTCTGAAAAAGGTTGTTTGTGTTACATTTCTTATTCTTCATCGGTAGAGACAAGTTCGACATCCATCTGTGACAATTACCAGTTAGGAGAAAGAGCATGTTCCCACTTGTCATTAACGTTATAAAGTTGCTGTAGAAAAGCATATCATGATTGGATACTAATGGACTATTTCAAAAGGAATATAATAGAAACAAATTGCTATGTAATGATGAACATTGTACTGTTTTGTCAAGCAGCATCCTGGCCCTGCGTTGCAATACTAGCAGCGGCGAAGCCGTGTAGCGACAATCGCTTGTGGTTAATACTGTTCAAATACGGAGAAATCCAGACGTTCGCCTCTGCGAAGCAGAGCGCGCTGATTGGATCAGCCGCATCCACGCTTTAGCA
>CAXTXB010000007.1:0-31186 GCA_964247965.1 uncultured Dictyobacter sp.
GTCTTTTTACAGGCACAGTCGCCCTATATAGTACACTCTACTTAGACACTCTTCTCATTCTATCTTTTCCTTTTTTAAAGAAGAAATGATTAGGCTACGTTTTCGTTTGCGATAGGAAATTGTATCTATTTAGTAATCCGTGCTTGTATAGAGCCGTATTATAGTTATCGGTTTACACATTTAAAGATGCTTACTTTATCTCAAGTCGTTTCAAAAACCTATGAATATAGAAAGCTGAAGCGAGCAAAGAGTTCCTGCCTATAGATAGAAAAGCTGCATCAACAAAGCGTGATCACTTAGAACTACGTATGTATCATTTTTTGATTTAGCCACTTCTTCTCGTTGTTTATTGTAGTAGGGTATCAGAGGTTCTTAAATTTTACTGCAATCCTCTTTGAGAGCGCGATAACAGACCAATGGGAAAGCAGTTAAAATAAGATGAATTGGTACAACGTTAAATGTCTGGAGTTGAAGTGCATGATGCAACACAGTCCACAAGAACCGGAGAAGCACAATCCTTTTCTTAAGTAGTTTATTGAAATGCGCAAAATAGGTATGTTTCAATGAATATAGAGTAGTTTTTGTTGAAATATGTCCCTACTTTTTGAAAGTTTGGCGTTCTGTATGGATAACATGCTAAAGCAACAGTATCCGGAGCCGGAATTGCATCCGGCTACAGTCTATCCACTCCATCCATCTCTTCAAGAAGCTGAAGAGAAAGGGACACGTTGCCTGGCGTGTGCGCGCCATTGTCTTTTGCACCAGAATAGTGTGGGCTATTGTACTGCTATTGTGAACTGGCGTGACGCGCTTTATAGCACAGCATATGGAGTGATCGGTGAGGCGAGTGTGACACCGATAGAGAACCGGCCGGTGTATCACTATCGTCCAGGGACGCGTACGCTCGGCCTGGGAGGATTAGGGTGCAACCTGCGCTGCGCCTTCTGCCAGAACTGGGAGGTTGCCTTTCGGGATGCGCGCAAAGGTGGCAGCCTCACAACTCCCAATGTGACGCCCGAATACGCGATAACTCTCGCACTAGAACAGAACTGTGAGGGCCTTGCGTGGTCATTCAACGAACCTTCAATCGCGCCCATGTATGTTTATGATTGCGCACGCCTTGCCCATGAGGTCGGACTCTACACAGTTTTTGTCACCAATGGCTATATTACGCGCCAGGCGCTTGACCTGCTGGGTCCATATATTGATGTCTATCGCATCGATATGAAGAGCCTCGATCCTGCATTTTATCGTCGTGTAGCCAGTACTTCGCATATTGATACAATGCTTCCGCTGGCACGCGTGGCCCAGCAGGAATATGGCATTCATGTAGAAACTGTAACGAATTTAATGCCCTCGCTTAATGATAGCGATGATCATCTGATGCGTCTGAGTGCGCAGATTGTTCATTATCTAGGCGAGCGCACTCCGTGGCATATTACGACATATGTACCTTATGCGCACATGACGCATATCGCCCCCACGCCGCCTGAGACGCTGATGCATGCCCGTGAGATTGGATTGCATTCAGGTATGCGTTTCATTTATACTGATAATGTAGATGCGCCTGAAACTGCCCATACGTACTGTCCTACATGCGGAAATTTACTTGTCGAACGCTTTTTACATCACACTTCTTTTCATAAGGTAAAATCTGATGGAACCTGTGCGTCTTGTGGTTATAACACTGGTATTATTATGTCATCATCGGTACTAACGTCTCAGAAAGGTAGTTTATTATGAAACACCTTTTAAAATATGGTGCCTACTTTCGGTGTAAGAGCTACGCATTGTTATGTGTAGGGCTTATGCTATCTGCGTTTCTCCTCGCAGCGCCCTATTCTGTTCAGGCTAAAACTGCTCACATTGCTAATCGGCTAGCCAGTTCGCGGAACTCTGTGACCGTTATTATCCTCGATATGTCTGGTTCGATGCAGGAGAATGACCCTGCGGGATATCGCTGCTCGGCAACAAACGCTTTTATTGACTTAAGCGGCGTCGGAAATTATATCGGCGTCATCGGCCTGGATGGCAATGGCTCCACAGGGGGACCCCACAATTTCATTCAGGCCCAACAGTGGCAAGATCCACTTGATATGTCTGTATTAAGTAACAGGCAAGCGTTGAAAAATACTATCAAAACAAAGTCAAAAAATTGCGCTCCTGATTCAACTACTCCAACATATGATGCTTTGGATAAAGCCCTGCAAATGCTGATGAACTCGGCGCAGAGTAAGGAGATACCCGGTTCTGTAATCCTACTCACTGATGGTGTGCCTGATAATGGGGCGCAACCGTCCGATACAGTTGACCAGATCAATGCTATCGATCAGGATCTTCTACCTCAATTCAAAGCACATTCCTGGCCCATTGATACCGTGGCGCTGGGGAATGATGGCCCTATAACTGATAGTGGCTCGCCGTACACCACCTTTCATGGTTTTTTGCAGGCCGTATCAAATATCACAACGGGTAAGTTCTATGACGACTCTCATGGCACTGTTCCCGGCACTACCGCGCTCAATATCGCGCCATTTTTCACCGATATCTTTGCTCGCCACAACAATCGAGAGGTCAAAGATGATATTGATCCGACCGCGTTGAATGGAGCTCTTGTCTCGCGCAATTTTGCCGTAACTCCATATACCGATCATTTGGATGTTGTAACCGTTAAGGATCAATCTGATACATCTGTTTCGCTTAAAGATCAAAACAATAACGTTATCACTGCTCAATCCGCAGGCGTCTCTGTCTACAAGGATGCATACTACGTTATCTACTCTATTGATCAACCTACAGTTGGGACGTGGGAGCTGGATGTTCAGGGCACGGGGCAATTCTTGATGAAGAGTTTAAAAAGATCAACGCTTATCCTCAACCCACTAAAAATAACTGGTCCAGGAACTTCCCAATCATTGCCCATTGGACAACCTCTCACTATCACTACATCTCTCTCTAATCAGGGACAGATCATTACTGACGCAACAACATACACGCTCTATGGAACAATTTCACATGATGGGGTGGAAGGGACATTTAGTAGGCCGCTTGACTTTCGAGGGGATTCCTCTGGCACATATACTGCTAATACCACTGTTCCCGAGAATGGGTCTGCTGGTACATATGAAATTACAGTAAATGTGAGTACACAAAGTCGTGCTAATATTCTCACTGCCCAGAAACAAGACGTGCGCATAGAACGTTTTCCCATTCCACAGTTGTTTTCTCCTCAGACGGGGCAGCCGGTGGACGGTCCAATTGAAACTCAGGCGGTACAGTGGGATCCTTTTCTACAGTTCCTCTATAACTTGCCGCTGCCGCCTTTTTTAAGTCAGTGGGCTCTGCAAGGTCATCCAGCTGGTCAGGCTCTGCTTCAAGGACGGGTAACCCTATTTGGGCAACCCTATTCCAAAGCGACTGTAAAGGCATCTACTGTGCGTAGTGGCGCAAGTGCTTCTTCCCAGGCTATTGTAAATAATAATGATAACGGACGCTTTAACCTGCAATTTTCAGCAACAAGAAGCGGTCCTTATATTCTTAACCTCTCGACCAGTGGAACCTTCGCTGATACACTTGGCGACTTTGGCACGACACAGCGAAACGTCTATGTAAACGCTGTCTCAGCAACCCCCTTCCAGGAAGGTTTGGCATGGCTAATTACCCTTATCTATATAGGAGTTCTAGTCATGCTAATCAACATTTTCCGCTTTGTGCTCTCGCCCCATCCCTTTGGTGGCTGGATACGCAGCCAGGATGGCAATATTGCAGGCAGCTTTAGCTTCAAACGAGCGAGACGCAGTCCCTACCAATGGTACTTTCACCCTAGCCTGGTGTATTCAAGACAAGTAAGTATGCCGCCGGGCCTGCTCTTCCGTTTCAGACACGGTAAGGGCATTGAGGTTCGACCTGATGGTTCATCGAGTGCGGGCTGGCAAACTGGCGACGGAGGCGGCTTGCGTCAGCAGTTTCAAGAGGTGCGTGAGCTACGTTACTATCCAAGAGGTAGAGATGAAGATGATCAAGATCTACTAGAGGCTTCTACTTATCTGGTTCGACCTGATATAACTGGAAAGAATGGAGGAGATCTCTATGATGAAGAGTATTCTGGATCACGTAGGGGTCGCACACGCTCAATGGATGATGACGAATATAGCAACTCATCCAGAGCAAGCAGGCGTAGTAAGGGCCGAGGCAAACGTACAAAAATTAGGAACGATGATGATTGGTAGTACAAAAAAGAGCGCCTTAAAGGTCAGAAGCGTGCTGATTGACTGGCTACATGGTAGTAGTAGAACGTGAAGCGTAACATAGAAGAAGACCTGTAAAAATATTCAACAATTGGCAAGAAAGAAAAGAGCATGGCACAGATACAAGACGAACCATTATTAGAGTCTGAACGACCATCGACGATTGCGGCCCCACGCATTCTGACGCCAAGCCTGCTTATACTCCTGGGCAGTACATCAGCGATTGCGGGACTGGAATTCATGCGGCAGATGCTTACGCTCAAGCCGAGCGATCAGCGCCGCATCGCACTGGTTTATATTGACACCGATGATCCACCCGCTCCTCTGGTTGAGTTCCGTCGTGCGCATAACAACGTATTCCTGGAATTTCCGCTGCGCATCGCAGTTCCTGCTGGCATCTCTAATGCTGCACGTATTGATGAAAGCGATCAACATACTTTTATCAAAGAGAAAGTGCCGCAGTATTTTGCCAATGGCGCTGGTGGTATTCGCAATAATGGGCATGTTGCCGCCTGTTTCAACTACCAGTACATCTACGATGTGCTAGACCGGGCGGTGGTGTCCATATCGCGCCTGAGCACAGAACAGAATGTCACGAAAGTGCACGAGGTGCAAGCTAATATTGTCGCCTTCCTGGGTGGAGGAACGGGTAGCGGTGTGTTAACAGATATTGCTGTGATGGTGCGTGACCTGCTCACCCATCGACAGTATAAGCAGCGCATCAATCTATTCTGCATGCTCCCCGAGCCGATCAGCGGCGCTAATCTTAATGATCTGCGCTGGCGCAAAAGCAACGCGACGGCGTGTCTTTTAGAGGTGTTAGCCTACAGCCGCGCGGCGGCCCCGACTCCCAATGAGGGGTATAAGAAATATATGCGTGGCCACATGCACCTGCTGACAAACGATCCGGTCGCCAATGAGATCTACCTGGTGGGACATGCTTCCATGGACAATGCGGGTGATACCGCGCGTATTGTAGGACTCGATCTGTTTCAGCGCACCACCGACGCCTCGGGTGTTGGCTTCCTGGAACATTCAAAGTGGGTCGATCGACGCACGCTTGGCGCTCAGGATGATCGAGGCCTGCCAACGGTGTTTGGCACATCCTGCCCACTAGAAGTACGCTTTCCGGCGGAGGAGACGGCAACGGCCTTTGCGCAAATTGCAGCCTCCCGTCTTTTACCTCTCCTCGCAAGTTATCAGCCGACATTAATACGTATCAGCGAGCCAGAGAAGCAGGAATGGCGCAAAAAATGGCGTCAAATTGCACGCTTAGATGCAAACACAAGCGATCCTCAGGTAGTAAAGCTCGAAACTTTTCGACCGGATGACTTCGAAGATGCGGCGCAGGCCCATCTTGATATTCTGTGGGCAAAGCTGGAGCGTTATGAGCGTGCAACTGAGGCACGCATCAAAGAGCTTATTGCTGCAAAGAGGCAAGAAGAACAGGGCCGCATCAGAGAGATGCCCGAGCAAGAAGTTGGTGACATAGAGCAGGGCAGTCTTATCAATCGGCGCATTCAACATCTTAATCGACTGCAGCAAGAATATGCATTTATGCTCAATGACTTGCGTGACAGGGATGCGCCTCGTGTCTCTCCTCGCCCCGATGATCTAGAGGCGAAACTCACACGACAACCGTCCTGGCAACTGTTACGCTTTGGACGCGATTATGCCAGCGCTGTATCCGATGCTTATAATGACCGCTTACGACTGCATGCCAGGGCTGTACGTCAGCAATTTATGGAACAGCTCTTGAAAGACCTGCAGCACCAGGTGCAATCGGCGCTGGATCAATCCATGGCCTGGTTTAACAACATAGGAACGGATGAGCGCATCAAAGAGCTGAACGAAAAAGGGTTAAGTGGCATGGCCTGGCATGGGCGGCTGGAATATCCGCACCCGCATCAGCGCCATATCTTCGATCTGCGGACACTGCGTACGCAGGATGATAGAAATATAGCTGTCGAGCGCCTCTACTACTGGGCGACAGGGGGAGAGAAGGGCCTGGAGGAGCGAAACCTTGACTTTCACGGATTTGTGGGTCCTTGTATCGAGTATCTTTCTCAGCGCACACCTTCCTCGGGTGATAGGATGCAATCAATCGACCGGCAGGTCGCTGGGCGATTAGCAGAACGCGTCATCGAGTTCTTTCGCTTCTACTATCTGCGCAGATTTGAAGAGAAAAATCTCTTCGACCTGCTTTCCATCGCCGCTCCTCAACCTCGTAACGGACAATCACGGGCTGAACAGATCAGTGACTATCTGCTGGAACATCTGCAACATATACGAGGGCTAATGTCAAGCCTGGTTGCTTTCGAGGCAGAGTTGTGGCAGGAGGGGCCATCAGCCCTCGATACCTCGATATACCTTGGCATACACTGGCTGAATGGTGCGCAGGAAGAACTATTGAACGAGGCGCTGAATAGCCTGGGTGCCATCACATCCCGTGGACAACTACCTCTAAAAAATAATAGCCTTGATCCACATCGACTGCAAGTCTCTTATGGGCAGCATGCAATTAGTCTAAGCACAATCAGGGATTTTTACCTGGAACAGAACAGTGCGATGGAATATTATCAGGAATACCAGAAAATGTGGCAGGGCAGCAATGGAAAAGGCCTTATGCCAGTCCATAGTTCTGGTGAAGCGGAAATGCTGGTAACCAGCAAAGATGCGCTAGGGTATACAAAAGTATTGTCTGAACTGGTTATTCGCCGTCCCAGTGCGCCTAACTCTTCATCTGATCGTCATAGTAATGGACAGAAGTCCAGCCCTAGACAGCCTGGGAGTCGGAACCAGTGGGAAGAAGAGCTATGATAGTGATTGCTCTACAATCGGGCAACCAAAGGGGGAAGGTATGAGACCGCGCATCGATTTACGCTTTCGCCCCAGTCTGATCATCTTTATTAATGAGACCGGGTCACGTATTCGTGAACAGCTTCAATCTATCGTGCACTTCACAAGTTTTGATCCTGTATTATGCCAGTCGGTTGCTCTCTTAGATGTTGATACAACATCATGGAATGCTACTCCGGTGCCACTGGGTAGCTCCTTCGCTGATGCCAATGCCCCGCACGAAGAAGGCGTGCTGGACCAGCTTATAGAGCGCTGCTTAAAAGACGTACAGGACAACAGGCGCATTCAAAGCATCATTGAGGCCGGTTATCCTATTCCGAATCCACGTACGCAGATCTTTATCGTGGGAGACGCACATTCGCCTGAGCTGGCAAAGGTGCTGGAGGTCGTCCATAAACGTCTCTCGAAAAGTGGTTTTGCCACGCTCGTCTGTTATGTTATTAATGCCTTTCGTCTAAGGCAGATCAGCGGCGCACTTACCAGCGATTCCTCATTTCTAGATGCTGAACAAGCATTCTCTACCTATGATAGACAAGCATACTGGGCTCGTCGCGATGTTCCAAACTTCTGCTATCTCTACGAAGATATGCTTACCTATCCAGCCCCATCTTTTGTAACCGAGCAAGTATCGCATTACGCAACATCGGAAGCCCTCTTCGCACTCATCGCGGCCGGTCTCACAACCGAGCCATTTTTTGAGGAGCAGATGCGGCTTAACGCGCCCTTCACCGCCTATGAAAACGTTGGGAGCTTGAGTACAAGCTTAATTGTCTTTCCACGCGCAAATGTGCTTGATTTCTGCAG
This sequence comes from uncultured Dictyobacter sp., assembly GCA_964247965.1. GTDB lineage: Bacteria > Chloroflexota > Ktedonobacteria > Ktedonobacterales > Ktedonobacteraceae > Dictyobacter. The sequence continues at coordinate 7,911 of CAXTXB010000007.1, forward strand.
TGCTCGTCTGGCCGTCGCTTTGATGGAGCAGTGGCGTCAGGATCTGCGCAACCAGAATATAACAGAGGAAAAGCGTCAGCAATTGCGAAAAAAGGCGCGAGATGCGGTAGACGATATCTATCGTTGGATCAGGGATGATCAAGAGAGGCCGTGGGCGAATGGACCTAGAAAAAAAGTAGGCGTAGGGGAACTGGCCACTACTTTGGAACCTCTATGCTGGCCTGGATTGGATATCTTGCAGCGTGATAGTGTCCTCTTACGCGACGAGCCCTTTGCCCCTGCACTAAGCCTTCCAGAGCATCAGGTACTCTATCGAGATCAGAACCGGGTGCTTCGAGCTTTGGATGAGGAGAATGAAACTCTTTTTAAATTGTTCTGGTCAAGAAGTATTGACAGCGAATATAGACGTCAACGCCGTCGTTTCGCGAACTGGACAAAGCTGGTTCTGCAGCGCGGCAACCGTGCGGTTGACGCATACAAAGAATGGGATAAAAGAGCTTCTGAGGCCTGGAACGCTGCTGCTCTACGTATCAATGCAGAGCTGAAATCTGCCATTGATCAACTCTGGTCAAGCGACCAGAATGGTTTTGATATGGCAACAACCTATGTTGACGAGCTAGATGATCGCCTGGCCAAGCTGGCGGATCGACAGAGTCGCTGGCGTGAAGAGCATGAGGAGGATTACAGGCAATTTCTGGCATCCTTTGAGCATATAGCTGATGGCGAGTGGGTTGTGCTTGATGATGAAGCTGCTATTATTAATGGCCCCCCTGGCGGTGGAGCGGGCCAGGCCAGTCCTACTATGGGTAATGTAAGCACAAATACAAATCCAGCCGCGAGTTCAACAACATCCACAGATGTAGGCGGGATCATCGGCGCAACCGCCCCGACCCGTCCACCATCGCATCAACACTTACCAGCGCATGAAGAGAGGTTGACCCAGCGCCTGGAGCAACGAGTAACCTGGTATCAGAACCGCATCCCATCACTCCCAACACAGATTGTCATAGCTATCCCATTTATCCTGGCCCTCGTGCTAACGATCCTGGCCTTCGCTTCTCCATTTCATCTACAGCGCACTACACTCAATATCGCAATCATCACAATTATCGTCACCCTGCTTGTTGGCTGCGCACATTGGTATTTTAACCAGTTGCATCGTCAAAGGGTAAAAGAGGTCAGAGAGGACCTGCTTACCTTCTATCGCCGCTATTATGCCCATCGTTGTGAACAGAGAGAGGATACGTTGCGCCTGGTCGTTCTGGGGCCGTTGCGGAGAAAGATACAGGCGATACGTGAGCGGCTGGATGCCATTGATGATTTTATCCAACAAACGCGAGATGAGTTTGAACAGCAGGCCAGCCAGGCCCAGAGAGAGCTCTTTGATGGCCCAGCTGGCAGCAGAGATATCTTTATCGCCAATGGCGAGCGGTTGCAAAGAGATAATAAGAATACGCTGGAAGAATTTGCCGGGCAGGTAAGCAAGCTGCGTGTGAAAGAACCATTGGAGGAGTGGCTTTTATCATGTTCCGTTTTGAAACGCGAGCTCATACTTATTTTGCGTCGGCAGCGCGAAAGCTTGATGGAGATGAGCGATGGGGATGCTCAGAGGCAGATCAGGGAGTTTGCGGTAAATGTAACCAGGCCGTATCTCAAGGGCCCGTTTGTTGATCTGCAATACGCCCTGGATAAACGTGATACCTGGAGTGGTGCGCTCGGCCGGGTAGAAAATCCGCTCTACCAGGCTCAGGTGGGTGTCAAGGAGCCTCAGTTCCTTTTCGTATGTGGTCGGGAGCAGGATGTGAGCAAGGGCACCCCTTTTATACCAGCTCAGGCGCATCCGGTGAGGATCTCCGATACACACGAATGGGTGCTTCTGGCCGCGTTTTTCCGTGGTGGACTTCCTACCACTGTGAATGCCGAAATACTGTTTCCAGAACGAGGACTATCACAGCAACAAGGATCAAAAACAACTGGAATTGGTGGTACGGGTGATATTCTTGATGATGCTCTTCCACAAGATACTGTAATTGGAGATAGCGATGATAGCTTGCCTTGAAAAAGTAGATCACCCGCATATGTCAGCAGAAAGGAGAGAGCTTGCTCATGCAAAATCAGCCTGACGCGCACATTCCAAATGTTGTCGGTAGCCGCTCGGGGTGGTATCCACGTTGGTGGCTACTCGCAGCCTTGCTTTTCTGTATCATTATGGTTATCGGGATGCTACTCTGGACGCCAGTAATCTGTCCTGATCAGCAGCACCAGCCCCTCATTTGTAGCGTAACCAGCTTGCCCTATTTGTTGCAGGTGCTCCTCATCTGGCTTATCTTCTTTCTATGCTGGTTCCCTCTATCGATATTCGGGATCTCACTGGTCGAAGTTCCTCGGCGTGACTATAGTCTGGTTGGAAGCGCTCTACGCTCCATCTCTCAATTCTCTGCGCTCCATCCCATGCTCCTTATTCAAGGGGGGGTGGCACTCGTCTTGCTCGATGTGATGTGGTGGCTTAGTAACTCTCCGCCAGACTCGTTTGCCTTCCTAGGTATTATTGTATTCCTTGCTCACTGTAGTTTCTTTCAGCGCCTTGATCCGCGAGTGCGGCGCAGCTACTTCATCGGCTATGGAGTGCTGGCACTCATCGCATTTACTGCGCAAGCCTTGCTCAGACGCGATTTCTTCTCACGCTGGCCGACGAATGATGAGTGGCCCTTGATCAGTGTCGAGGTTGTACTCTTCATTATTGGTATTGTAGCCGTCGTTTTAGAGATATCACGACCACGGCGTGCCGCTCAACTTACAGCTCAGCAAGCGCGGAATGCGAATATTAACCAGGTAGCCTCGCCGTTCAATGTTCTACGAAGTATGTACCCTTTCAGTCGTATCTTCCCAATGCGTCCCCCTGTTGTCAATCGAGCGAATCAGCCTCCGCCCGGCAATCCAGACCCCGGGGCACCCTAGTCTAACGAAGAGTAAAGAGAGAGTAAATAATGACTACATCAGGATCACAGGCAGAAACATACGCCTTGACGAAAAATACGACGGAGGCTACGGTTACTCCACGTGTGATGACGCAGACTGAACAGATTGCACGCTACTTTATTGAAGACCTATCACACTTCATACACTTGAGTAATATCGACTTGAAAAGGGAATTGCAGATTCCCTCTGAATATACAGATAAGATAGAAGAGATTATAGAGAAGCTCTACGATGACCTGGCACATATGTTGCGTGAAGGATTGATCACCGGCATCCACCTCCTTCTCAGTGAGCCGAAGCCCGACCCTAATAATAAGGGTGCGTATCCCTTGCGTTATCACGCGCTCTACACCGTCAATCAATCTGGTCAACGAAGTTTGCAGGCCAGGGTGCAGCGTTTTGGTGGCAGCGTGTCACCTCCAGAGCACGTCTGGGTCAACGCACGTTTTGCCTTGCTTATAGACTGGAACCTTTCGGCCAGTGAACATCGTCGTCAAGTCCATCGCCCCGAGTACTGGTTTGATTGGGTACCCGAAAAGGACCGCTTCGATGCCACAAGCTTAATTCGCTACCGCGAGGGTGGCATGACGTATAACGGAGCTACAGTGGTTGAACGCCAGGAATCGCGCTCACCCGGATACACCAGCTAGGCATGGGAAGGAGAGCCAAATATGAATGTGAGCAAGCGAATAATTCGCGTCTACATTCACCCCGATGAAGGACCAGTTACGCCCATGGAGCTGGATATTACCAATGTTCAACTGGAAATGGATAAGGTTACTCAAGATCGTTCATCTGATGAAGTCGCAGTACGCGAGATTGCGCGCCAGATTAGCAAAAAATTTAGCGGCATCCAACCTGAAAGCGATAAACGGCAGTTAGTGTTGCTTATGAGACGATGGAGCAGTATCGAGGCCTTCAACGGAGTCGTCCTCCGTTTAGGTGGTACGATCGAGAATAAAACTCCTGACGTTCTGACTGCAAATCGTCTACGCGCTATGCCTCAGGAAATTTCCCAACTCGCCAATGCGTTAGAAAGCGAGCGGCGCAAAACCGAATCTTTGCAGGTACGTGTGCAGCAACTAGAAGCGGAAAACAGACGTTCGAGGTCTCTTTATGATCGAGCGAACAATGAGGCAATTAATCTGCGCCTACTCGTGCAACAGGCGCAGGATGCAGTGAAGCAGGAGCAGCGAGCCACAGCGCAGGTCAGGGAGGATGCTATTCAAGCGATAGAGCAAGCTAGTCGTAACCAGGTGCTCCTGGATAGGGCGAACCTGGAATTGCAAGCACGTCCTACAAAAGCTCAACATGAGAAAGAACTGGCAGATTTACGCAGGAAAGAACGTGAGGCCAGAGGATCTGACCAGCAGTTACGTGACACAATTGCATCGCTTCAGCAAGAGAATGCGGTACTACAGGATAGCATAAGAAAAATTACAGAATTTGGAGGTGAAGATCAAGGATATGTGAGGGAAGCAATTGATGATGAAAGCGATCTATACGCCTTATAAAACTATAGAAAAAATTTAATTGATAGATAAACACCTGTATCAAGGCAAGTAAATAGTTGAAAATCTTTGCATGATGATAGACGACCAGATAGGGAAACTGGCGCAAAATCAGGGAAGGATGCTATGCAGGAACCGTTAGAAGATGCAAAAAGATTGATCCCCGCACTGCCTCAGGGGGATTTCGTAGATAAGCCAGAAGAAATTGATCGCTTTATCGTCCGTGTATGGCCCGATGGAACGCTCTTTTTTAAAGGCAACCGTACCCGCATCGAAGAATTTTTGGCATTATGTAGCGAGGCCGGCCTGAAAGTTCAGGTCGATCATGTTTCTTTATGTGGATAGGCCGAACTACAGCAACAAGAGGGAGAGTCGTCAGTGAATTATAATGAGCAGATGGAGGCAGAGAATGTAGTAAGGCCTTCGTGGGTGGAGGATTTCAGCACCTTCTATGAAGGGCGTATCGCACGACAATTTGTGCTGCATTTTAACATTACAGACTTTGTCATTGATACTGATGAACGTAAAAACACAGGGAAGGGCGAATATGCGCGCACCGGTAGTGTCGTCGGACTCACCAACGGCCAACAACCCCTTACCATGCGCGAATACCTGCACCGTTTTCTCTTCGATCAGCTGAACTGTCAGGCCATCTACACCTATTCCCTTGCTGGTGGCCTGATCGCTGATGACCGCCCACTATCCATGCCATCCAACGTAGCCTCTAACACACCCAACGCCCAGAATACTACACGTCATGGCGTAGCCTTGCAACTGCTGCATGACGCCTCAAAAACCCTGCGCATTGATACACATACCCGTAAGCAGCGCGGTGAGCCACAGGAAGGGCAAGAGGTAGAGCTGCCCGACGATATCGCTGAGAATTTCAAATTGCTTGGACACCTGTTAAGACAGCCATATTATGTCAATTCGAATACAAACGCACAGGGTCAACAAAAGCGGGATGAGACGCCAATCGTCGTTCTCCTGGACTACGCCGAGAAGTTGATCCCCTATCACCTGGGCGAGGGTCAGGGAGAAAGAGAACAATTGCAGGCCCTGGAGGTCATACAACGCTGGGCGCTTGATCCCCTCATTCGCAAGACAAAAAACATAATTATTCTGCTCACCACCAATATTGGCCTGATTCCAAACAGCGTCTATGCTGAGGGCAGCGGTTGTCGTGCGATACGCGTCCCCTTACCGACAGAGGGAGAGCGGGAAGCGTACATTTATTTCTCTATGACTCAGGGCAGACCCAGACTTGTTCCTCTAGAACAAAAATTTGGCGCAGACCCACGTACACAATCTCGCCGCCTGGCACGAGCAACACAGGGCATGCGTCTATCCGATATCGATAATGTCAGCCGCCGCGCTATCGTAGAGTATCGCAAACAAAGGCTTCATCAGCCGGATACAGAAGCTAGAGGCCCTATTATGATGACCGAGGATGTGCAACGTGCAAAGGCTGAGGTCATTGAGGCTCAGAGCGCACAGCTACTCGAAATCGTTCCGCCTGTACGCGGCTTTAATGAGATCGGAGGACTGGAAAGCCTTAAGGAATATCTGCATAAACGCACCAAACTTATGTTAAAGGGGGAGTATTCTCCACTCGTACCCAGTGGCCTGCTGCTTGCCGGCCCTCCCGGCACTGGCAAAACTATCATCGCAGAGGCGCTGGCAACGGAGAGTGGCTTCAACCTTGTGAAGATGCGCAATATCCAGGATAAATGGGTCGGCAGCTCTGAACGCAACCTGGAGATGGTGCTGAGCTTGCTCAAAGATTTGCATCCGGTCGTTGTTTTCATCGACGAAATTGACCAGGCAATGGTTAGACGCGACACCGGGCAAAGTGGGGATAGCGGCGTTGGAGCTAGAATGTTTGCGCGCATCCTGGAAGAGATGAGCAACGCAGAGAATAGGGGCCATATTCTCTGGGTGGCAGCAACCAACCGCGCTGATATCATTGATGCCGCGCTCCTGCGCCGTTTTGATCGCGTGGTCCCTCTCTTAACTCCCGATGTACACGAATCTTGTCGCATCTTTGCCACCATCTTAACCACAATCACGAAGCAAAGTGGCGGAAATATTCAGATCGCCTATGGCGACGACCTCAGGCAAAGTGGGCGCAAGGATGCTATGGGACGCTCCGATCCCAACGAAGAGGACCTGAGCAAGTTCAGGCAAGTTGCAGAGCTCACTGCTGAGCTAGGCATGACTGGAGCCGCCATCGAAATTGTAGTGCGGCGTGCCATCGAGATGGCGTACGAAGAGAAGCTAGAATTGTCTACAGGCAACTCTTTACCTGTAATTGAGTCACATCATCTACGAACAGCTATTGAAGATTTCAAACCCAATTTTAACCGTGCCGAATACGATTTTCAGAGCTTGCTGGCATTGAGCGCCTGCAACTTCCACTCAGTTATTCCTAAATTACCGCAATCCGGTGTCTATGGGCGCATTCAAAACGAGCAGACTCATCGCGTCGATCCCATCAAACTCGAACGAGAAATTCAAGCACTGAGACTGCTCTTATACTCAACAAAGAATGCTGGTTAGCTATTCTATTGAAAGGAAGAAGGAGGAGAGATATGAGTACACTTGGAGCTGGACAGGTTGCTATCGGGGCTGGAGCTGGACAGGTTGCTATCGGGGCTGGAGCTGGAGTTGCCGCGATTGGTATGCTCGCGGGTGCGGCCGTTATAGGAACAGGTATACTTATTGTGAAAGGGGTGATGTGGTGTGGGCAGAAGATGGAAGAAAATTATGTACAAACCTGTAAGCAGTGGACAGAACTTGAAAATAATGCCAGTGCCGAGAACCGGGCAAACGTACAGGAGGTAAGCAGCTATCTGACTTCGCAGCTCAATTACATCTCCGCCAGCGAGTTTGCCTCAAGAGACCAGGTTACCTCTGGAACCGTTGATCAGAAAGCATTGGACCAGGCCATTGCACGTGCCAGGGCTACACTTGTAGATAACAGTCTTATAGCGCAAAATAAGGCCACAACAGAGCGAAATATGCTTGCATCTCGCCTACAGGCGGAGATCAAGGCTGGTCGTGGTATCCTGGCACCAGAAATTATCAGTGAGGCAGAGGGTGTAACCACTGGTTCTACCGCCTCAATTAAAGCTATGTTAAACAAGCTGGATGATGCATGGAACACTATTCATGAAACGCAGTCGCTGCAGACGCGTGCAGTTCAACAGGCACAGCAACTGCTAACTCTTACCTCAGCCAGGCTAAGGGCCATCGAGGCGATGCTGCGTGACATGGGAGCTGTACGTGATCTAGCATATCAAAAAAGACTACGCCAGATTCAAGACGTTGTCATAGATGCAGGCGATGAACTAAAAAGTCGGCCTGAACAGGCCTTGTTTCTTGCTAATAACGCGCAAAAAGAGGCTGAGACTCTTCTCGAAGAGGTTTCCGCCAATGCATATAGAGCATGGAACAATCAACTGGCAAGCATAAATTCACAGTTGGGAATTATGGGTGCGTTGTCCACTATGCTAGAAGAGGCAGAAGCCACAAAGTTGCTGGACACGCAGAAAGTTGTCAGCCTGAAACAACGTGTTGCGACCCTGCAGCAGCGTACACGTACCTTATTGCAGAGCAGTAATGCCCACATTCAAGACGGTATCCAGCGTTTGACAGCAGCCGTTGAAATCCTGCAGCATGATGTGTTTGCTGAGGTGCAGACCAGCCAGCAAAGCACTATCGCCACTACCATACAGACGACACTGACAGAATTAGGCTTCCAATCGGATGCAAGAGAGTTGCCATCTCTTAAAATCAATGGGGATACAATGCGCGTCGAAGTCATGGCCTCACAAGCGGCAACTGATGACGTGCGCGATGACAAGATCATTACATTCGATGTCTCGCGTGATGGCCAGGTTTCCTATGACTTTAGTGGCTATGTCGGTGAAGCTTGCCTTGAGGATGCACAAAGGGTTTTTGCCGCCCTGAGCCAGAAAGGCATCTATATTATTGATAACACAGCCATGAACACGCTGCAGAATCTGCCAGTCGAACAGGTCCTGCCTGAAGCACTTCAACAGTTCCAGTCAACTCCAGTAAAAAATAAGACTCAGGCTGAACTGGCCGAAACCATCAAAGGCGTGCTTGACAAAATGGGCTATGCGAACGTGCGCACGAGCTCTATCGGTGGATCGATTGAGATGGAGGCCTTTGATGGCTCTGTCGGTTATCGTGTCGTGATGTCGCCCGAAGGAGAGGTGCAGATCTTCAAGGATGCTGACCAGGATGATATCACAAGTGACATGCGTGATCCAATCGTCCAGGCGTCTCACGTAGTACAAGAGGAGTCTCAGGAAGAAGATCTTAAAGAGAGAAGGAAGTCATATGTAGCTCCTCGCAAGGCACAGAAGCTCTCTAATTGATCTGTAAGAGCATGAGTGGATTGAAAAAATAAAGAAAGAACATTCAGATAGAAGGCGAGCATTGCGAAGATGACACAGTCGAACACTCCAGTATCAAGTGTTGCGCGCGAAGTTTTGTGGAATTACACCGTGCCCTCCGAAGAAAGCCTTGATAAAGACTTCTATGCCGCGCTTAAAGAGCATATCGCTATAGAGATAGCACGCAGGATAGGTGAAAACACTCGCATCTGGGTCGGCCGGGAGATCCAGGTGCAGGTGGGAGTCTATAGTGTGCTTGCTCACCTGGCTAACATCGAACCAATGCTCGCTACTACTGTAGATAAAAATACAGCCTTTCTTGCTCACTATCACCCACGCGCAAAAGATGAAGGGCAGGAAGTTTCCAAATTTATAGCTGAAACAATCCGTTATCCGAACGAACGTATGGAAGCAGTCTTTGATTCACTGGTCGGTCTGGATGCAATAAAAGTAGATCTAGTGCGCAAACTGAACCTTTTGTTGAAACCTGGCTATCTTGTCGATTGGCTGGAGAATAACTATCCTTATAAACAACCACAAACTCTGCTACAGATTATTCGCGACCGTTATCCGCTTTTTATTCTTGAAGGAGAGGTAGGTTCTGGCAAAACTGCACTTGCTCGCAGCGTCGGCAGTCGCGTGGCCAGTCGTATTAAGAGTGATATTATCCTTTTCGTTGTTAATGCACAGGTGCGAGGTGGAGGACATGTTGGGGAGGTGACGCAAAATATCTCCCGTGCCTTTGACGAGGCGGAGCGACGACACGAAAGGGAGCAAGTCCCGGTTATTGTTCTCATTGACGAGGCTGACTCACTCGCGCAATCGCGTGGCAACGCCCAGACTCATCATGAGGATGATGCTGGTGTAAATACTCTTATTCAGCGTATCGATCGACTGCGAGGGAAGCCAGTCGCTGTCATATTTGCGACCAATCTGGCGCAGTCACTTGACTCTGCAATACTACGTCGTGCGAGTGCAACATATCATTTTGAGCGTCCCTCTGCGGAGCAACGCGCAGAAATTTTTCGCCGCATTCTGACCCATACGAGCATTGCGGAAGATACTATAGCTCAGCTTGTCGACCTGACTGAGCCGCGCACAATGCCGGGCTTTGGTTCGCAGCACCACCGATATACTTATTCCGATCTCTCTCAGCGCCTGTTACCGCGAGCGATAGAGGAAGCTATATACAGTCAGAAGCAGCCTCTGTCGGCTGAACATCTCTTCAAGGCGTGTCAGTCTACCTTACCAACGCCAGAGGCCAGGCACAGCGAACAGCCCTCGACCAGTGAGACTGAGCTACTTACTAAAAAGCGAAGAACTCTGCAGAAGCGCAAACTTCTTCGCTATCTTACTCACTAATCTGGTCTAATACAGAATTGTTCGTATATATTCAGGATGTAGGATTATGTCCGCCGGTAACTACGAAGGCAGCCCAGTAGTATGGGTCTGCGAAGGGTAATGCATCAGGGTCCTCTTGCTGAGGCGTGTCTGAAGAATTCGTAGTGCGTTCTCTGGATGAGGACGGCAATGTGGCGACTGGATCATACGTTTCCAGAACATGGTTTGTCGCGTCTTCACGCAGCCATCTTTGTGCCTCAGCAAGGGCGCGTGCCACGGACCAGGTATTTTGTGGGTCCAGGTAGAGCTGGGCAAAGCGCATCATCAGCGCCGCTGATGCTCGATCGTCTACCGGCCAGAGCGAGGCGATGACACCACCGACTCCAGCCTGCAAGAAACCTGCAGCCAGTCCAACGACTTCGTTTGGCATTCGACGCACATCGATGATTGAGGTTTCACAGGCTGAAAGAACTATGAGTCGTATTCCTGCAAGCTGTATTTTGCCATCTAATACCTCTGCGAGCGTAATTGTTCTCTCATTCGCTGCAATTTTCTCGTCACCGGCAAGTATTAGACGTGAGCTACGAGGATTCTCAATGTTGTATTTGCCATGCATCGCCAGGTGGGCATACCGGGCGCCGCTCATTTTTTCCAGTACTCGTCTCTTTGTTGCCTCTCCTTTGCTAAGAACAGAGATACGACTGGCCGAATAATTGTATCCCTGCGCTATAGATTTGATATGTTCAATCTCGATCTCAGTAAAAGGTAGGCTGCGAAACTCTTGTGTTAATGGCGTAGGATTGGCGACAAGGAGCAGTGACTGCCTCGTACGGGAACGTAGGGCCTCGCTAGTTCGCCGCTTTGCAACCTCTGCCGCCCGTGCACTTGGGGCATAGGTTATCTCGAAGAGCTCTCCCAGCAATGCAGTATGCCCATCGGGCCGTGTCACCTGTACTGCTGATAACGGAAACAAGCTAAGGCGTCCGTAAGTTACAAACGCCACTTTGCGTATCCCTTCCTGTAAAAGCGCCGCTGCAAGTTCATCCAGGGCTATCTTCCCCAGTGTCTGCATTGCCGGTTCCAATTTTATGGATATGCGCCGCCGCCTGTCTGGCTCAATGAGCAGGGAAACTGCATTGCTCGTGAGGCGAGGCAAGGCAATGTGGCGTACTCTTTCGCTACCATCCACTGCTCGCAATATGATGATTGCCATTCCACCCTCTACACCATCAACAAACTGACGCTCTGCATCGGGAAGACGGGCTCCAACTGCCATGTATGAACCTGAAGTCAAATACACTAGAGCTTCGTCCGGCGTCGAAACGCTCCTTGCGATGCCTGATAAAGTTAACACAGGAGTCATAAAGTCAGGGTCATCATGTTGTCTAATGTCCTTGCGTGCTTCTAGAAATGCATCGTATGCAGCTCGCAATACTTGCAGACGTTGTGCGCGCTGTTCGTTAATCTCAACGTTGCTTGTCGCGGTGGGTGAGAGATCAAGCAGGTCATGCTGTCGTTTGCGCCACATCTGGCGTGCACTGATAAAAGCTTGCATCCGTTTCTTTGCATCTGGGTCCGCTATCTGCTGTACGTTGATGCTATCCAGGTCCAGGGCCATACGCATGCTCTGGGCGCGCCCCTCTTCAAGCGCTATAGCAACTTCTGCGAGATCTGGCTGTTTGTGCCGTAGTAGGACTTGTGCATTACGCAAGTACATGTCAATGTAGGAGAAATTCGCGATGGTATCAGAGCGGCTGTTTTCACTCAGAGCAGCTGCAACGAGGTCGCGCTGCATCTCTCTCGCCTTGCGTAGGGCCGTGTGTGCCTCTTCCCACCATTCCAGGCGCTCTAGCATAAATGAACGCAGCAATTGTGTATGTCTATGCTTTGCTGGCATGACTTCCGGTGTGAAGACGGTAAGTGCGGCATCAAAGTCTGCGAGTGCATGAAGAGCATCCGTTTTCGGGTCAATGATGATATCCTTTGTACACAAAAGCCCCCGGTTGAGGTGCATAATGGCCCATTGTTGTGGCATTGTGTCGCTTGTGATAACTGTAAAGGCAGCTTCGTAGTCATCGCTGGCTTGCGAGAGATGCTGTTTCCTCGTCTCACCCATAGACATACTATGAGCAAGCGCACGCTCACTATGAGCCCGAGCCCATTCCTGTGGATTATTCTCTTTATTGAATACGCCAAGCGCCAGGTCAAAATGTTCGATGGCCTCATCAATGCTCTGCTGCATATATTTAATATCGTCGGCAAAGTCGTCCCAACCCGTTGCAAATACTTTGTTCATCACATCTATGTAACCAGTCTCGCTGCCCATTTTAAAATTCTGAGGATGTAAATGACGGGTCACTATACCGAGATTCACTTGCACCATTGCCCATTGTACAGGAGTTTTTTCACGTGAAAAAACTTGTAATGCTTTGTCAAGATGCTTCTGCGCTTTTCTAAGATTTTGTTGTTGGTCGCCTGCAACACGTAGCATATACGTTCGGCCATAATTTGCCTGGATCATACCCCATTCAAGAGGCTCTTTCTCAGGATTCAGTGTTGATAAGGTAGCTTCAAAGTTGGCTAACACTTGCTCATTAGCTTGATTGGTGTCGCCAATGCCCATCTCTTGTAGTGCGAGGCTACGATTTGAAGTGATGCGAGCCCAGGTGGTAGGGGAGGATTCACGCGTAAAGACAGTGAGCGCAGCGTCAAAGTCGGCAATCGCCTGTTGATAATTCTTGCTCCGCTCACCTGCTAACCGCCGCATATAAGCAATTCCTCGATCCATATGTGCCTCAGCCCAATCATTGGCTGCACTTTCGCGCGAGACATAACCCAGCAGTGTATTTGCATCTGTCAGCGCTTGCTCGATATTCTGTCGCTGATCGCCTATGATACGTACTGTATAGGCCCAACAACGGTACTTCATCACATTAATCCAGGCTGGCATAGTATTCTTAGGCGAGAAAACGCGGAGGGTGTTGTTACAATCAGCAAGTATCCACTCAATCATTTGTGCATCTTCTTGTGTCTCGTTATAAAGGCTAAAGTAGGCCATGGCGCGCACCATATTCACCGTCGCCCATTCATTTGGCATCTGCTCATAAGAGAGCGTTGCGAGCGCTTCATTCAAGTCAGCAACTGCACGATGGAGATTCTCGACTTTGTCCCCTTGCTGGCGGTTTATGTACGTTTCACCCCGCGCTCCCAGCGCAGCGGCTCGTTGGATGAGCAATTTTTCTTTTGTAAAAAGGTCTATTGCCTTACTGAATTCGCCAATCGCTTGCTCTATATTCTGCTCTTGTGTCCCGTGCCTGGAAGTTATAAGGGCTTGTCCCTGTGCAAGGGCTGTGAAAGCTTCGGCGGCAGGAACAATTCTGGAGGAGCCACCAGGTAGATTCAGATGTGTATCTGGAGAAATTTGCGCTTGATCTTCGTTCTGCTGATCCTCCCAGCCTAGCGAGATTGCTGCCATATTGCGAACCCACTTAGCTGTAGCTAATAGCTCATCCATCTTTTCGCGTTCGAAAATAGCGATGGATGCATCAAAGTCTGCCATGGCTAATTCAGCATGCTTCTTCCTATCTCCTTCTTGTAAGCCGGCGTATGCGCTGCCACGTGCCCCTATCACTCCCGCCCATCGAAGAGGCATATCTTCTCGTGTAAAGATCGTAAGTGCCGCGTTAAAGTCTTCGATTGCGCGTTTCGTGTTTTCTTCATGATCACCAGTTGTCAAAGAGAGATACGCGCCTGCCCGCTGATAATGTTCCTGTGCCCACTCAAGAGGACTCTTCTCACGTGAAAGGGTGGCAAGGTGTTGTGTTAATGCGGCTATTCTCTGTTCACTATTCTCTGCCTGTACAGATGTCGCTGTTCCTTGCTCTCCATAAAGTGAGGGTGACCATGAAAAGGCACCTCCAGCTATGCCGTAGAAGGATTCGGACATTGCTTTAAATTGCTCAAAGGGCATGTTTTTTATGCTGGTTGCCGTCTGTATGACTTGCTCGGGCGTTGATTGCTGTATCTGTTCTAACGAATGCTTAAACATGACCTTTTGGTAATCTGTGAGATGCTCAGATTGCCCTACAATCTCGGTAAACTTCTCTATATCTTCTTGATTAAGGTTCATAAACTGGCTTATAACTTGAGTGAGTCCTTCAGGAGAAATCGCTTGCAGATCTTGTCGTACTTGCTCTTCATCTAATGGAATGTAGGCCTTCTCAGGAACAATCGGTGGACTACTCTCTTTGCGCCGCTCGGTTACTATACGCTGCGCATGTAGTTCCTGCTGTCGCTCTAGTTCCCGTTGCCGCCGACTGTCGTCTAGAAGATTCTGGCATTGTCGTAGCTCTGCGAGAGTGTCATCTAGCTCCATGATGCGCTGGCGCAAGAGCCCTGAGGCTGTATCAGAGAGCAGTAGCCCTTGTTGCTCTTTCAGGAGATCTTGTGCATCCCTTTTATTTTTATGATAGAGTTCTAAAAAGTTATTTAGTTTGGGAGTAACCTCGTTCTCAGGAGGAACAGCCTCTTCGAATGTCATTGTGTTCTCTCTTTTCTTGTACCTTGCTGTCAAGAACGCATCAACTAAAATCTTCTTTTCTTTTGTATAGAGCACACCAGCGATAAATGGCCGCGTTGCGATTCACACATCAAAAACATCTTTCATAACAAAAGACGATGCGAAACCCCTTCAAGCAAAAAGATAGTACTATCCTACCAATTCTTAACAATTTTTCCTGGTAAATTTTCAAAGAAAATACAGCTTTCTTCACGGATGTCATCACCTCTCAAAGGGCCAATGGCTGGTTTAAGACACTTTTTTCAGAAAACCCGCTGCTCTTCGCACTCTTTACATTATTTATGTATAATTTGGAAATATTTTGTAAATTATAAATCGAAGAGCGCCGATATTGATATATAGCTTGAGCGCAAATGTGTTGATGCAGGGATGCCAATTTCGTGTTTTATTCATCAGGGGAGAAATACCTTATGCTGTATTCCTTACACGTAAAAATAGCAGTACCTAATGAAGAATGGACATATGGACGACAGTTTGATAGTTATGCAGGGTTGGAACTTGGACAGAGAAAAATATCTCAACTTTTTCAGTTTGTTTTTGAGGAAAAGGAGCTAGAGGGCACCGAATAGGCCTTCATCCTGGGACGCAGGGGCAAACGAGAAGAAAATTTTGACCTTCTCTGAAATCTGTGAAAGTGCCACTTGCCTCAATATCCAAGCGAAAATGCTGATGGAACGAAAGGAAGCATTTCCCCCTTTTCTTCATTTTAGCATATATTTATGGACATGTATATAATGACGAAACAACGCCTGGCCACCAGTCATCTAATGACCAGGCATTTATCAGTCGTTTATAGTCAATTGCTGCTAGCCTTGTACGGACTGCTGACTGCGCACGCGTTGTGTGGCAGCCTCCTGTGTCTCCATCTTTGCCCAGGAGAGTTGTTTGGGCTGGTGTGGAGCTTCCAGGCCGGTTTCCTTGTGGGCATGGAAGAGGACCTCTTCTAGTGGTGGACCAAAATCGAAATCTTTGATGCCACCGTTCGATTCACGGGCCTCTCGCAGTGAGGTGCGCCTCTTGAGGGTGGCTTCTTCATCTAGTTTCTGGGTATCAGTTAAGACGACGCCGTACTCGTCGTGGGCTTTCTCGCGCGAGATCAGTCCTTTTAAAACGTCCTCACAAACTATCTCTGCTGGGCGGTCGAGAGGATCTTTCCAGCCGCCTCCACCTGCGGTGCGATAGATTAGCTGGTCGCCCGGTACGACTTCAACCATATCGCATTTTGACGGCAGTATCTGCTGACTTCCGCCAGCACGCCGCAGGATTTTCTGGGAGCGCTGACCCGGTGTGCCACCTAATATTCCCCATGGGTATGTGAGCCAGCGGTCATCGTGTATGGAGACTTCACCAGGTTCAAGATACTCATATACTTTCTCGATGCCATTGCCGCCACGATGGAAGCCTGCGCCACCCGAGTCGCGAATGCCTGTGTAGCTCTTGACGCGCAAAGGATAGTACGATTCCAGATATTCGGTGGGAATATTTTCAAACAGTGGCCACCAGGAATGGCCGTCGATGCCATCGCCAATTGGGCGGCCTGGCAGCCCTCCGTAGTTGATCTCCATAACGTAGTAGAAGCTTCCACCGCGATCCCAGCCGGAGTACAGCATGTAGGGGCTGGTGCCATAGCCGGCAGCAGTTGTGTATTCTGGAGCTTTCCTTGCCAGCGCGCCGCCAAGTACATCGAAGAGGCGGGTGAGGGCATGGGTGCGGCAGCCGAGCGCAGCCGGGAAGTGTGGATGGAGCAGGCTTCCGTCCGGAATGATGACGTGCAGTAAAGGATAGAAGCCATCGTTGAACAGAACCTGGGGATCGAAGACCATGATCAGGTAGACCCCGATAAACATCTTGAACATGCCTTCATTAAGATAGAAGTTGATTGGTCCCACAGCCTGTGGATCAGTACCCGACCAGTCAAACCAGGCGTGATCTCCCTCGCGCCAGATGGTCAATTTCATTTTGAATGGGCCATTGCCCAGGCCGTCATCGTCGATCCAGTCTTCAAATGATTGTGGTTCCTCTGGAATGTTTTGAAGAATGAGCTGGGTCATAGCTCGATATGTTCGATCGAGCATTGCCTGGCACGCTCCCAGGTATGTCTCTTTACCAAAGCGCTCGCAAATCTCTATGACGCGCTTCTCGCCAGTGTGGCAGCCTGCTATGATCGCCATCAGATCGGCTCGGTTCATTTCGGGCTGGCGTACGTTATTCAAGATCAAATCAACTACGTCGTCCTGCAGCTTCCCCTGGTCAAAAACTTTGACGACGGGAATGCGAATACCTTCGCCAAAAATTGTGCGCGCTCCCGTGGGAAGCGAACCCGCGAGCGGCCCGCCGCTGTCCATCTGATGCCCGAACATGCTCGTCCAGCTAATAAGCTCGCCTTCAAAAAAGACCGGGACCAGCACGAGCCAGTCGTTCACATGTGAAATTGCTCCACCGCACAGGTAAGGATCGGAGGTCAAAAGCACATCACCAGAGCGCACGGGATGTTTGTACTCGTTCATCATCTCAGCAATATAACTGCCGAATTGACCAACGATCATCCTGCCATTTGGATCGGTAATCATGGGGAACTCGTCGTGTTGTTCTCTGATCACCGGGCTCATGGCCGTACGAAAGAGCACTGCGTCCATCTCAAAACGGGCATTCTTTAAAGCATTCTCGATGATATCGAGTGTGACGGGATCAATATCAACCTTTGGAATCTCCGCTATCTTTACGTCTATCATCCGACAACACATCCTTTCTGTTTCGACTACTTCCTGAGTTGAGTATTGGGATACTCAACCCTCGTCATATATCCAACGAGTTGGAAGTAATCAGGCCTTGACCGGGTTGATCAAGATATTGAAGAAACGATCAATCTGCCCACTATATCCCGGCAGGATAACGGTAGTAGAGTCAAACTCAGTTATAATTGCTGGACCTGCGATTTCGTGGCCGGGCCGCAATTTGCTGCGATTGTAGATAGAAGTAGGCTCCCACTTGCCCGCGAAGTAGACCTGGTGGCTTTCCACGATCGCCTGCTTTGCGTCGTCAGAAGCATTTTCGCCCTCTGGCAAATCGGGTTCTGGCATCTTGCCAACGGCGATGACGCGCAGGTTTACAACCTCAATTCGTGTTCCTTGCATATGGAAGCCGTAGTACTGCTCATGAAGTTGGCTAAAGCGGTCCTCGATAATGTGCAGGCCTCCGCTGGCGAGTTCCTCAAGAGTAAATTGAATCGGGATCTCGTATCCTTGCCGGTAGTAGCGCATGTCGGCCGCATAGCTCACTTCGCGTTGCTGCTGTTGAATACCTTCCATATCCATCCATGTTGTGGCCTCGCCGCCAAGCTCAGTAAGGACGCTCTGCATATCGGAGACCTGAATCTCTTCGGTTGTACGAATAAATGTGCGCGCGAACTCCTGGCGGAAGTCGGCAACCAGGTCACCCAATGCGCAGAGCAGGCCGGGCGAGGGAGGAACCAGGACGGGAAAGCTTCCCATCACCTTCGCCACTGCATTGGCGTGCAGCGGCCCTGCGCCACCGAAGGCAACCATGGCGAAGTTGCGAGGATCGTAGCCACGTTGCACTGAAACGAGACGAAGCGCCCCGGCCATATTTTCATTGACAATATCAAGTATTCCCTGTGCCGCCTCCTCAATACTCAGCCCTAGCGCGGTTGCGATTGTATTTACGGCGGCGCGGGCGGCCTCGACATCCAATCTCATTTCGCCTCCGAGTAAGCTCGGAGGGAGGTGACCAATAACCACATTCGCATCGGTGACGGTTGGCTCTACTCCACCCTTTCCATAAGATGCCGGTCCTGGCTCCGCACCTGCGGATTGTGGTCCTACGCGCAGGGCTTTGGTGAGCGATGGCACGTGCGCGATTGAACCTCCTCCAGCGCCGACCGAATGAACATTCACGCTGGGCACCTTGACGCGGAAGTAGCCCAGCATCGTCTCACGCGTTATGGTCGGTTGACCCTGATCGCAGAGTGCCACGTCGGTGGAAGTGCCGCCCATATCAAACGTCAGGATATTTGAAAAACCAGCGTTGCGCGCAATATAGAGCGCTCCAGCCACTCCACCGGAAGGACCCGATAGGATCGCATAAATGGGATTTTCCTCAGTAAATTTGAACTTCATCAGGCCCGCATCAGAGCGCAGCACATTCAACTCGCCCTTTACCCCCTCGCTGCGTACTTCTTGTTCGAAGGAACGTAAATAGGCCTGCACTCGTGGGCGAACATACGAATTCATACAGGCAGTCAGCGTTCGTTCGTATTCGCGGAATTCCGGCAGAACCTCGGAAGAAATAGTGACAGGAAGATCGGGATAAAGTTCATGAACTATATCGCGAATCTGGCGCTCATGGATAGAATTAGCGTATGAGTTGATCAAGCTGATCGTAAGCGATTCTATTCCACTGGCAACGAGGTCTTGAATGACGACCTTGACCTGCTCACTATCAAGCGGTGTCACAACATTTCCTCTTGCATCCAGGCGTTCAACAACTTCTCGTGTATCTTTGAGCGATACCGGTGGTTCCGGCTTCTGCATGATAATCCAGCCTGCGAGAGGTCCAGGAGTTTGCGAGCGGGCCAGGTGTAGGATCTGCTGAAATCCCTGTGTTGTTAAAAGGCCACCGCGTGCCCCCTTGCCTTCGAGCACTGCATTCGTGGCAACAGTCGTGCCGTGCAATATATGAGAGATGCTACCGGGATCGACGGCATTGTCGCGACAAATGCGACGCAATCCACCGAGCACACCTTGTGATGGATCCACGGGCGTTGAAGGTGTCTTCGCACGATAAAACGCTCCGCTATCTTCATTCACTAGTACGAGATCCGTAAAAGTGCCGCCAACATCTACCCCCAATCGATATACCATGCTGAATCTCCTCTTTAATGTACCTGGCTACGTTAACAATCTGAGACTACCCGCCATCGATGGACGGGGCTTTCTGGCTCGGTCCGTGTAATCAAACAATAGAAAAGATGGGTTAAGGTAACGGGATGTATGAACGAGAGAAACTGCCCAATTCTTACTGGGCGGCTTCCAGAGTCGTATTCTGAAGGTAATCCAGCACTTCGCCTAGCGCGATGACGTCACCATACTTAGCCTGGATATCGAAAAGATTGGCCTGGTGCGGCTCTGGTGAGCGATCGCCAACGGCTTCTATGGGTATGATTGGGCGAAAGCCATATTGTAAGGCGTCAACAACAGAGGCACGAACACAGCCAGAGGTGGTGCACCCGGTCACAATAACTGTATCGCAGCCCTGCGCTGTGAGCAATGAAAAGAGAGAAGTGCCGAAAAATGCTGAGGCGAACTGCTTGCATAATACTGGCTCCGTTGCCTGCCGCTTCAGCCGGACATCAACATCTACAGCGTCAGTACCAGCTTTCAATACTTTCAGGGATGGTACCTTGGTGATAAATATTTGCGCTGGCTGCCACACACTCTCATCATAAGCAACAGTCGTAAAAATCACAGGTATCCTGCGGGCACGCGAAACATCGAGCAGCTGCTGTATCGCAGCCACAACCGCGTCCAGGTTAGAGCCTAAGGGAGATGAGGGGTTGGTAAAGGCCGTGATGACATCGACGACAAGAAGAGCAGGCCGGCGACCAAAACCGATGCGCTGGCTAAAACCACGTTCCAGGTAGAGCTGTTGTGTGCTATTAAAATCAGCCATGAACACACTCCATAAAAGAAAATTTTTAAAGCCCACGCATTGTCTGCTTGCCTGTTGTTATAGAGAGTACTTGATGTTAAGCTTTATTGTCAAGCCAAGGGAAGCAAGCATCCAGTATTCTAATCTAACCAGAGAGTTCAGGTGAGCTAGCAAAGAGAATTACGGATTGATTTTATAGCGCTGCTCTCTATCAAGCACATCAGACAGACCTATTAACTGAGTAAATTGTGAAAAAGAGACTGCTTGCTCAGCCCGACTCGTTGGTACCTGCCCCTGCTTAAGGACCTCCAGGGTAGCGAGCATAGCATGTGTTGCGTTGAAAAGCAGGCTGACAGGGAAGATGACGAGCTTGTAGCCGAGCGTTCGGATCTCGTCCAGAGATAGTGGTGGCGTCTTGCCGTTTTCCACCCAGTTATAGAGCAGGGGAGTGTCAGGGAACGTCTCAACAATAATGCGTAATTCTTCGACTGAGTGTGGCGCTTCAATAAAGATGATATCGGCCCCGGCATCCCGATAGGCCTTCCCACGTCTCAGAGCATCCTCCAGGCCGTTGACTGCGTTGGCGTCGGTGCGCGCAATAATCACAAAATCAGGATCTCTTCGTGCATCGACCGCCGCGCGAACCTTCTGCACCATCTCTTCCTGAGGAATGACCTGCTTTCCCTCCATGTGGCCACACTTCTTCGGCCATATCTGATCCTCAATGTGTACCGCAGCCACGCCGGCCCGCTCTTACTCCTGAATCGTGCGTCGGACGTTCAAAGGATTACCATAGCCAGTATCTGCATCGGCAATAAGTGGTATATCGCCGATAACCGACGAGAGCGCAGCGGCACGACTAACCATCTCAGTCATCGTGAGCAGTCCAACGTCAGGCTGGCCGAGCACGCTCGCCGCCGTACCAAAACCTGTCATATACACAGCGGGAAAACCTGCTTGTGCAATTAGCCGTGCGCTGAGAGCGTCGTATGCTCCAGGAACAACCACAGGACCAGGTTCGGCAAGGAGCCTGCGTAAACGAGTAGTGGCATGCTGCATGGTCAATGACCTTCCCTTCTGAAGACGTTAAAGATGCTCTCCATTTCCTGGCGAGCGAGCTTTGTTGCTTGTGGTGTACTCGCTATTATAGACGAATGTTTTGTCGAAAGGACGCAAGCGAGCGAGCTTTGTTGCTTGTACTCTGCTCTGGTTAATTGGAAAGGGGCCAGGCTAAATGGCTCCACTCGCCCTGGCTATGAGTGCCTCTGTCGTACTAATATTTGCTTGCGGTCTGCCCCGCAGGTCCGGAACGAGGCCCATAGGGACCAGAATCGAGCCAGACACCTGCTGGCTCCCAATAGGGTGCAACCAGGGCGGCCAGTGCGCGCCTGGCCCTCATTCTCAGGCTTCGTGTATGCACATGGTTGAGCGCCTGGCTAGCTGCAGCACGGTTATATTCAGCCGCTGAATGACGCTGTTGCGCGAACACCTCTATTGCCTTCTGAGCCTCAGCAGAATCGGTTGCCTGAAGCGCTGTGTGAATGGCAAGCGCCGCCGCTGCCGCATCTGCAATGCCCGAGTTCATTCCTCGTGCTCCAAATGGTGCGAAGAGGTGTGCAGCTTCTCCTATTAAAAGCACGTGATGATGAGGATCGGTGAAGTCACGGGCCAACACCTGTAAAAACTGATAGGTTGAGATCCAGGTGATTCGTTCGGCGTAGGCCGGAGGCATGACCTTCGGTAGCCAGCGCTTGACTCCATCTATGCCGCTAAATGCCTCCGGGTCGTCGTCATCGTTGCACTCCAGATCGACACGCCACCCTCCAACAAATGGTACGAGCAGAACATTTCTTCCGCCCACTCCCTGATGGCCGTAATGGAAGACGCGCTCTTTTTCCAGGGGATGGTCCGGGTCCTCTGCGACATCCACAACAATATACGAGTTCTTGGAACGGCTGCCTTCCATTGGTATGTCGAGCGCGCTCCGAACCGCCGAGCGCGCTCCATCAGCCGCAACGAGGTAGTCGGCTTCCCAGGTCTGGCCGGACGTCGTGGTGATCTTTACTCCATTATCAGTTGATGTAACATCCTTGACAGGAGCATTCCAGACAAACGTGACGCCGGCCTCCTGACAGGCTTTGAAGAGATAGCGTTCGATCTCGACCTGTGGAAGGCTGGAGAACGGCGGCAAAGCATCTGGCGGAGGTGCAGGATAATGGCGCACAAAGACCTGCCGCCCATGCCAGAACGTGCGCTTCGTCGGCCAGACCAGGCCATGAGAGGCAATCTCGCGGCCGAGGCCCTGATGCATCTTTTCGAGCAGCTTGAGCGTCTCTTTATGCACAAAGATGGCCCGGCTGCCTGCTCGATTACGACCTTCTGCCTCCGCCTCAAGAAGGGTTACGCCCTGTCCTTGCGCACGTAGGGCGAGAGCCGCGCTCAATCCGACCGGCCCGGCTCCAACAACTAGAACCTCACTCTGTCTCGTTTGAGGCTCAATATTGTCACGCTCTTCGCCTGGTTCTATATGCAGAATTTTTTGTTCTTTCATGAGAAAATCATACATAGAAGTAGGCGCTCTGTCAAGTATTCTTCATTCTCTTAAAAATGTATAAAGGCACTCAACCCAACACAACTGGCAGTAGCATTTCCACGCCGAGCACGAAGAGCCATAGCGTAGGCGTTCTTCGCGTAGGGCGCTGCGTTTATCTATATAGAGCCAGTTCATATGGCGCTGCTCTAGCCAGAGAAAGACCAGTCCTGTAGCCGCGCCAT